>JANMKG010000430.1:0-7429 GCA_031371915.1 Chitinophagaceae bacterium
CCATAAAGGTGATCCGCATATTCATCAGGTCGGTGATATTATTCCGCATCAGGTCGGTATAACGCAACTGTATCTTGTATTCATCTTCGCCATCTTTTATCTTACTCACTTCTTTACCGAATACGGCAGTACGCAGTTCCATACCTACCTGTCCCGTACTCAATCCCTCCATCATCGCTCTTTCCCTGTCCACGTTCACGGTGATCTCGGGGTTGTTCAGGTCCACATCGGGCTGCAGGTTCTCGATCCCTTTTATCCTGTTCGTGTCGAGGTAATTAAATAACTGGGTGGCTACAGAAGAAATATTTTCAAAATTATCTCCCACCACCTCGATGTTGACAGGTGGATCGGTGGGTGGGCCTCCATCTTCCTGTGCCACTTCCACGCTGGTACCGGGGATTCCCTGCACCGCATCTCTTATCGCCTCTTTAAAGGGCATAGTGCTCTTGCCATGTCGGTTCTCGAAGTCAACAAAAGAAACCTGTATACGTCCAAGGTTCGACTGGATACTCCGGTTATTATCGCGGGGATTATTGGCACTCACTGCTACGTTAGCGATGATACTTTCCACGATGCTTCCCGGTGCTCCTGGTTTTTCCTTCTCCAGCACTTTCTCCACTCTTTTCTCCAGCACTCTTGTTATACTATCCGTGTATTTAACATCTGTGCCCACTGGTAATTTTACATATACATATACAAAATGCGGGTCACCTGATGGGAAGAAGGTTGATTTGGTTCTTCCTGCACTGATACTCATGAACAATAATACCAGGGCTACAATAAATACCCCGAACAAGGAGATAAATGCATAAACCGGTCTTCGTCCTACCAATACCCACCGTAATAACTTCTCATAATTGTTCATCAGTTTGGGCAGCGCTCTTTTCTGGAAACGATGTATGATATCGTTCAGCACGTACGCATTCAATACCATCAGTACGGCCATCAGCAATAAGAAATTGGCCAGTCCGTGCATACCCGCCAGGTGCAGGAAAATACCCGCAATGCCAAAGACAAGGAACCATTTATTCCTGAAGACAGCTTTCTTCGGCTTCTCGTATTCTTTTCCTTCCGGTCTCATAAAACTTACCGCGAACACCGGGTTGAAGATAAAGGCAACGATCAGGGAGGCTGCCAGCGTAAGGATCAAAATGGTAGGCAGGTAGATCATGAATTTACCGATCAGCCCCTTCCAGAATAATAAGGGAAAGAAAGGAGCCAGTGTCGTAGCCGTACCGGCCAGCACAGGGATGAATACTTCGCCCGCGGCCTCCTTGGCGCTTCGCACAATCGGGACCTTGCCGTTATTATAAATACGGTGGGTATTTTCAATGACCACGATAGCATCATCTACAATAATTCCCAGCCCGAACAATAATCCAAAGAGTACGATAAAATTCAGCGTAACACTTGTTCCTACGATCGCATCGGCGATGGGTAAGAACAGGAAGGCGACAAATACGCTCAACGGCACACTGAGGGCGACAAAGAAGGCATTTGTAACTCCCATAAAGAACATCAGTATGAGCAACACCAGGATAAAACCAATGATGATGGTATTGATCAGTTCATTGAAGGAAGTTTTTGTTTGTTTGCTGGTATCACCTGTAAATTCTACCCGGAGATCTTTTGGTAACTCATCATTCTTCTGCATTTTCTCCACTACTGCTTTCACCTTATCGGCGCAGGCGATCAGGTTCTCTCCTGAACGTTTTACTATATTGAGTGTAACAACATTTTTACCATCCAAACGGGCATAACTCTCTTTGTCTTTTATCGTATCTTTTATTTCAGCAATATCTTTTAAATAAACAGAAGCTCCCTGCGCACTGCTCCGTACCACGATCCCCTGCATATCAGCGATGGTAGCGAATTGCCCCTTCACTTTCAGGGTCCGTTTCATATTCCCTACCGCGATCAACCCACCCGTAATATCATTGTTCTCCCGGGCGATAGCATTCTCCACATCCATGAAGCTGATCCGGGAAGCCGTCATTTTATAGGGATCCACATTCACCTGTATCTCTCTTTCCGGGGCGCCAACGATCTCGGCCCTGGTTACTTCACTAAGCTCCTCGATATTGTCCTGCATCTTATCCGCGTAAGCTTTTAGTTTCATCCCGTCATAATCGCCGCTGATATTGACGAACATGATGGGCATTTCACTAAAGGCGAATTCCTGTACATCGGGTTCCTGCGTGAGGTCGGTTGGGAGATCGGTGCGGGCCTTATCGATCGCGTCTTTTACTTTTTGTTTGGCCAGTTCTGTTTTTACATCCGTATCAAATTCCACCACGATCAAACTATAATCCGCCTGGGAAGTACTTTGAATTTTATTCACTTTGGCGCCGCTGATCCCCTTGAGTTGTTTCTCGATGGGTCTTGTCACCAGGTTCTCAATATCCTTGGGTGAATTACCAACATATACCGTAGCGACAGAAATGGTCGGCACCACGATATCCGGGAACTGCTCCTTGGGCATGGAGTTGAATTTCATCAATCCATATAGCGTGATCAGGATCGCGATGATATAAATCGCCGTCTTGTTATCGATCGCCCAGCTGGTCGGTTTGAACTGTTTGAATTTTTTGGTAATTCCTTCTATGATTTTCATCTGGAAATATTTTTCGTCAATTGAATTCTGGTTTTTTGTTTCTCGCAGCGTACGCAGGGGTCGACGTGCGCAGCGCTACCGATATGTCACCCCTACGGGGTTTTTTAACATCTTTATTTCCCATTTCGCCGGGTTTCACCCGGCGCTACCGACCTTTTACCCCTACGGGGTATTCAACCCCCTTATTTTTTATTCCTTCGGGGTGCTCAACTTCCTCATTTCTTATTCCTCATTTCTTATTCCTCATTTTTATTCCTTATTTTCCAACGGTAACACTCTGCCCGTCATACACCGTCTGGTACCCTTCCGTAATGATCAGTTCACCGCCCGTCAGGCCGCTTTTAATTTCGATCAACCCGTTATAGGCTTCGCCAACGGTAACGACTTTCTTTCTTGCGACCATCTTATCACCGGCCTTTTCCATTACATATACATATTTGTTGCTCTCATCGCTCTGGACAACGTTAACGGGAACGGCAACGGTCGCTTTTACTTCATAGTCAAGGATCTTCATGGTAGCAGTCTGGTTGGGTTTCAGCGCTGGGTCCGAAGGAAGTTTTGCTTCCGTAGTAAATGATCGTGTAGTTGGATCAATGGACCCTCCTACCACACTGATCACCGATTCATAAGGTGGTTTGCCGCTGCCGGCCACTTCGATAACTACCTTATCTCCTTTTTTCACCTTCGCCACGTAATTATCCGGCACATTGGTTATCACTTTTAAATTGTTATTATTAACGATCCGGATACCGGCACTGGGCATAGCAGCACTTTGCGGTGAAAAGAATTCACCCACTTTTACATTCATCTGGTCGATCGTTCCGCTGATGCCCGCATATACATTGGACATGTTGGCCTGTTCCTGTGCCATCCCAACCTGTGCCTGCGCAGCCCTCAACTGGCTTTGTAACGCATCCACATCGGCCTTCGCATTGATCACCTGTATCTCTGACCCGATGTTCTGTTTCCACAAACCCTGGTAACGTTCGTACACGGTTTGCGCCTGTGCAAGTCTTGCTTTTAATACTCCTGTTTGCTGCTGGGCCGCAGTTACCTGCTGACGGGCCATCGCATCATCCAGTTTCAGGATCAACTGTCCCTTGCTAACTTTTTGCCCGGCTTTCACGAATACGGCTTTTACCTGGCCGCCGGGACCCGAAGGCGCCACATAGGCCATTCCTTCCGCGTCAATCTTACCCTGCAGCTCGATATAATGGGTAAAATCCTTTATGCGAAGCGTATCAACAGCGACCAGTTTTTGCACCTGCTGTGCAGCTTTGGGATCTGCTTTTACGATATCGTCTTCCAGTTTACGGATATCCGCATCCAGTGTGTTTTTTTCTTTCTTGAGTTTTTCCAGCCTGGTCTTCATATCCGTGATACCACCTTTCTTGTCTTTGGCCCCGGTTCCGCAGGCGGCAAGTGTAAGGGCAATGATCACTGCCAGCGAGATCTTCATCATGTTGTTCATATCGTTCATTTTAGTAGTCATGGAATGGTTTACTTAGTCGAGTTTACCGGTTGCTTCCAGGAAATCAACCCGGGCGATGATGGCATCGTACAATGCCGTTATATAATTCGTTTGCGCGGCTTTCAGGTCTGTCTGCGCGGTATTGATCTCCGTTTGCGATCCTGTACCCATCTCGTATTTCTTCTTGGTCTGCTGGTATACTTTTTCCGCGAGGTCCATATTCCTGCGCTGGTAATCCAGCGAAGTGATCGCCGAACTGAAATTATTCTTTGCGGTTTGCACATCATTATCAATAGATAGTTTCAGTGCTTCCTGCTGGTTGATGCTTTGCTGGAGTGTCAATCTTGCTTTTTGAATTCTTGCATTCGTGGCGAAACCGTTGAAGATCGGTACGTTTACCCGCAGTGTGATCGCCGACACGCTGAAGTAGTCTCCCTGGAAGAAATCAAATTTATTCCGCTGTGCGTTCTTGTTATAATAGGCATTCAAACTAACCGTAGGTATTTTACTTAATTGGTATCTCCTGATATTATATTCATTCAGTTTGACACCGAGTTCGGCATACTGGTACTCTTTCCGGTCGCTGTATTTGAACGAAGCCGCATCAAGCGCTCCTGCTTTGATCTCTTCATCATTCAGCGTATCCGTCAGAACCAGCTCATCCGTTACTGGCATTCCCATCAGCATCTTTAATCCCAGGTAGCCATTGGCGATCTGGGTCAGGGCTTTTGTCCTTTCTGTTTGCAGGTTCACAAGACCCACATTCACTTTATCGATATCCAGTTGTTCCGCGAAGCCGGCCTTATAGATCTCTTTGGTATCATGAAGCAGTTTTTCCACCCTGGCTATATTGGCATCCAGCAGTTCGATTTGTTTGTGGCTGACCACCAGCTGGTAATAGATCTTATAGATATTGGCCCTGATCATCTCCTCCGTTACTTCCACCTTCTTATTTTGAAAATCGATCAGGGTCCTTCTTGCCTGCAGGCCAACAAATACCTGCCCGTCAAACAATAACTGGTTGAGTTCAATACCGGCTGTCGCATTGTATCTTAATCCAAAGGCGAACTTTTGAAAGGTACCCGGCTGGCCTCCAAAAAACTCGGCCGGCACCAGGCTCACCGGCAAATTTGCATTATAGGTCATAGAACCTGAACCATTGATCTGCGGGTAGGCTGACGCCGTCACTTCCCGGTTTGTTTGTTGCTGTAGCTGTACATCGAGCAACGCATTCTTTACATTCACATTATTCTTCCGGGCATAATCAACAGCCTGCCGGATGGAGAACTCATGCTTTGCGATCCGGGCAGTATCTGGGTTTTGTGCAGCTACTCTCCCGGCCATCATTGCAACCGGCAAAAATGCTAATATAAAAAGTCGCCCGTGTTTTTTATTTCCTGACTTCATCTTGGATCATTTTTTTTTGACGTTGTTCATTATATTTCTGGATAAGTTTATGTCCTTTGATCGTGGCCAGCCCGTAGGTAAAATTCTCGATCATGACCTGGGAGGTAGTCGCCAGGTTATATTTTCCGGGAGGGAAAACGGCTACATTAAATGGGATCATAATGGACTCGATCCGGTACTTGGATAATACATCCACGTTCAGGTCGGGCCGGTATAGTTCATCTTTAATGCCCCATTCGATATTGTTGCGAATGATCTGCAGCAGGAACTTGTCCTTGTATTCCCTGAAACGCTGGTAGGCTTTGAAATGGAATTTCTCCAGGTCATATACCAGCATCGGGTTCATATTACTAAACTCTTCCATGATATGCTCCATCGTCAGGAAGATCTCGTGGATAGCATCAGTGGCCCCGTTGCGGCAGGCAACGCAATCACCCTCAACCTGGTTAATATGTCCTTCCACCACTGCTTCCACCAGTTCATCCTTATCGGCAAAATACTGGTAGAGTGTTTTCTTGCTCATCCCCAGGTTATTCGCGATATCATCCATGGACACGGACCGGATGCCATATTGCATAAACAGCTCTTCTGCTTTGTTTGCTATTCTTTCTTTTGGCTCCATAGTTGAACAATTCGGGAGACAAAACTACGGAAACTTTTTTCGTAACCAAAGTTTCCGCCGGGTTTTTTCTGCCATTTGCCGGTTTTTCTCACCGGAGGCCCCATTTATTTTGCCCTACCTTTAGCTTTAAACCAACTGTGCATGCAGCCTGCTGTGAAAGAGAAATCGACCGCTAAAAAGGTCCTGGGGTATTTTATCCAGGGTCTGATCATACTGGCTCCCATAGGAATAACCGCTTATGTCATCTATTGGTTGTTTGACAAAGTGGACAGCATTCTCCGGCCATATGTCAATATTCCCGGGTTGGGGTTCGCGATCATTATTTTATTTATCCTGTTGGTAGGCTGGGTCAGTTCGAGTTTCCTCATGGGTGGCTTTATTAATTTTTTTGACCAGTGGATGGAAAGAGCACCGGGAATCAAGTTCATTTATTCCTCTACCAAGGATTTTTTTGAGGCTTTCGCGGGCGACAAGAAAAAATTCAACCAGGCCATTCTTGCCCAGGCCTTTAATAATGACGTATGGGTAGTGGGTTTCCTGACCGATGAAGAACTCCAGAAATTTGAACTGGGTGCTGATTATGTATCCGTGTATGTGCCGCAATCCTATCACTGGGCGGGGCAGTTATTTATTTTACCAAGACAAAAAGTAAAAAGGATCGATAAGATCACCTCGGGAGAAGCGATGAAGTACGCGGTTACCGGTGGCGTGGTCGACCTGGATGAAGAAAGGATACAGGAAATTGTGCCGGAGATAAAAAGTGAGTGATGAAAAGATGGGGTTTCGTATTGCTGTTTTGTTTATTGCGACAGTATTGTTTCTGCTGGGGCTTTTATGCGCATAAAAAGATCAATTATTACGCGGTATTCCTGCTTCCCCCGGAAATGATGGTTTTGTACAAACCCCAGATCGATTTTCTTACGGAACATGCAGTAGACCCTGACAAAAGAAGGTATGCCCTGCCGGTAGAAGGCTCCCGTCATTATATAGATATCGATCACTACGGCGCTTATCCTTACGACTCATTGCCGAGAAAATGGGCAGATGCCGTTGCTAAATTTTCGGAAGACTCCCTTCGTGCTTATGGTATCGTTCCCTGGTGGCTGCAAACAATGCTGGGCAGGTTGACCAATGCCTTTAAAGACAAGGACCAGTCAAAGATCCTGAAGTATTCCGCGGAGATCGGGCATTATATCGCCGACTCGCATGTGCCGCTCCATGCCAATACCAATCATAACGGGCAATACACCGGTCAAACAGGTATACATGGGTTTTGGGAAAGCCGTATACCGGAATTATTGGCCGAAAAAGAATG
>JANMKG010000444.1:0-6060 GCA_031371915.1 Chitinophagaceae bacterium
GGTGAATATGAAACCAAACCTTTTTCGATCAGCCAGAAGATCGAATGGCTGGCGGATATAAAATTCCTTCCCCTGCAACTTGAAACCGCGATCCTTAACCTGGATGAAGCGCAACTGCAGACACCTTACCGCGAGGGAGGCTGGACCGTTCACCAGCTGGTTCATCATGTGGCGGACAGTCATATGAATGCCTATACACGGTTTAAACTGGGGCTGACAGAAGATAATCCAACGATCAAACCCTATGATGAAAAAAAATGGTCGGAGCTCCATGATGTACAGAAACTCCCGGTGAATATTTCGCTTACTTTATTGCATGCGCTGCACCTGCGGATGCACGAGACGCTGAAATATGTAAAAGATGATGAGTGGAACAACAGGACCATTTTTCACCCCGAACACAAAAAGACAATGCGGCTCTGGTACCTGCTGGGTATGTATGCCTGGCACGGCAAACACCATGTAGCGCATATTACTTCGCTAAGGAAAAGAATGAATTGGTGACTGGAAACCTGATGCTGGATTCTTGATACTGGATGCTGAATGCGTGTTTGATCAGTCTGAAATCTAGTATCCCCAATCGAGCATCTCTAACTAAACGTGCTCACATGAAATGGAAAGTACTTTCTTCTGAATATTTATTTAACGAGCAATGGTTCAAGGTCCGGAAGGATGTTTGTGAAACACCCGGCGGCAAGATCGTTGATCCCTATTATGTATATGAATTCCCTACCTGGGTGGGAGTGTTACCGGTAACCGAAGATGGAAAGATCGTAATGGTGCGTCAATACCGGCATGCATTGGAGGAGACCTGTATCGAGATCCCCGGCGGGTGCGTCGATGCTACTGATAAGGATTTTGAAGCCGCTGCCGCACGTGAACTAATGGAAGAGACTGGCTATGCTTTTTCTTCTTACGATTACCTCGGGAGAATATCACCCAATCCTTCTACCAATACAAATCTCCTGCACATGTTCCTTGCGCGGGGAGGAAAAAAGGTCAGCGTGCAACAACTCGATGAGAACGAAGAGATCGATATCCTACTGCTCAGTATCGATGAACTCAAAGAACTGGTTAAAGAGAACAAGATCGTTCAGTCCATGCACGTTTGCTGTATCCTCTATGCTTTCATGAAGATGGGTATCTCACATCTCTGATTTGCCATATATCGGGGGATCAGACCGCTGGTTTAAAATACTCCTGTCCGGGTGCTCAATGTGTTAGTTTTAAGAATGCGATCAGCGGTCCACTTCATATTTATAAAGACCTGTTACCTGTTCCTGGTGTTTTATCCGGGTGCTTTACTCGCACAGGATTTAAAAGCAGGCACCATAACGAGGGTGAACTGTATAGCCGACAGCAATGATCAATACAGTCTTTACCTCCCCAAAAATTATGATCCCGCGACGAAATACCCGCTGATAATTTTTCTTGATCCCATGGCAAGAGGAAACCTGCCCGTTGAAAAATACCGTGCGATTGCCGATGAACAGCAAGTAGTGCTTGCAGGTTCTTTAGAAAGCAGGAATTTTGATCCCGCTGCTTCGTCGAATGCTGTTACAGCGATACTCGATGATATTGTAAAAAGAGTGTCGACTGATGGATCAAGGGTATGGCTCGCCGGTTTTTCCGGTGGCGCAAGAATGGCTTCCACTTATGCGCTTGGGAATGGCCGCATTTCGGGTGTGATCGCCTGTGGGGCCGGTTTTGCGGATAACGATCTTTATACAAATAAGATCACTATTCCTTTCGTGGGCATAGCCGGCTACCGCGATATGAATTTTGAAGAGATCCTCGGTATAAAAGAATTGCTGGCAGAAAGAAAAAAGGAAAATATCCTGCTGCTCTTTGATGGGGGTCACCAGTGGCCGCCGCTTCTGCAACTCGCTATTGCTGTTGAGTGGTTAAATAAAACAGGTTCCGCGGTTCCTTCTTCCTCCTTTGAAGCAACCAGCGATTCACTCTTCGCTGAACTCGTCAGGTTAAAACAAAAAGACCTTTCCTATATCGCCTGGATCCAGGCCAATGAATACAGGAAGATCCCCGTTTTAATGACGGCTGCTGATTCGATCATCAAAGAAATTGAACATGCAAAAGGGTTTGCAAAAAGCAGGGAAAATTTTGAATCAGCGATGAATGATGAAAGGGAATACATGGATGGCTTCTCTTTTCTATTCAGCCAGTTTGTGCTGACCGATGACAACCAGCCCGCCAATGATGAGACCTGGAAACTAAAAGCAGTAAAGATCAGTTCGTTCCGGGAAAGTAAGAGCAGCTACCGGCAATTATCAGGAGAAAGGATCTTTGATTTCAGCTGGCGGCTCTGTATTGAACAATACCAGTGGCTGATGGAGTCAAAGCAATTTAAACAGGCGTATAAAGCCGCTCATCTTCTTTTATTTTATCCAGCAGCAAACCTCGACCCCGACTACCTCATGGCAAGAGCTGCCGCTGGATTTGGCGATGACACAATCTGCCTCCAGCATTTGAAGCAGTCGGTAAAAAAGCAGGGGCTTGGTAAAGAGAAATTATTACAAGATAAACTGATCATCGCATTGATAGGGAGGGAAGGGGTAGACAAACTTTTCAGTAACTGATCAGGAATGGGCCAGCGGCCTGACTTCTCCTACCAGGAATACACTGCCACAAACGATCACAAGATCATCTGCGCCGGCATGTGCGAGTGCTGAAGCCAGCGCTTCATTTACTTCGGGAAATGATTCTCCTTTAAGACCTGATTGCCGGGCTTTTTCCAGTAGTTCATCTTCCGGAAGTGCACGGGGTATTTGTGCCTTTGTAAAATAATAATTTGCATTGTGAGGAAGTAAAGAAAGGATCTTTTCTACTTCCTTATCTTTTACTATGCCTGTTACGATATGTAATTCCTGGTGCGGCGTTAGTTCCGCTTGCTGAACAAGCTGGCGAACGCCATCTTCATTATGCGCAACATCGAGTACAACAAGCGGGGAAATATGAATGATCTCCCAGCGGCCATGCAGCCCCGTTAGCTTTTTGGTTTGTCTTAATGCTTTATGAACGGACTGGTCATCGAGCTTCCAGCCCTGTTGCTGTAATTGCCAGGCGGCTTCCAATACGGTCAGCAGGTTCTTTCGCTGGTAGATACCCGGAAGATCAAGATGGTAGACCTTATGATCGGTATGGTGTTCTTCTGCCACTTCCACCAGCAATTCGTTTTTTTCCCAGCTCCAGTCTGTGACCTGTCTTATTTCAGAAGCAATGGACAGGGGAGCATTTTTTTTGCTGGCTGTTTCTTCAAATACCGGCCTTGTTTCAGGAATTGTTTCTCCGATAACAATCGGCACCCCTTCTTTAATGATACCGGCTTTTTCAAAAGCGATCTTTTCAAGACTGTCGCCCAGCAGGTTCATATGGTCCCAGCCTATATTGGTGATAACTGATAGCACGGGTTCAATGATATTGGTACTATCCAGCCTGCCACCCAATCCTGTTTCGATCACAGCGATATCTATCTTTTGCTCAGCGAAGAATTCAAATGCCATGGCAACGGTGATCTCGAAAAAACTGGGCTCGATCTCTTCTACAAGGGGTTTGATCTTTTGAGTGAACCCTGTCACAAATTCTTCGGGGATCATCTCCCCGTTTATTTTTATTCTTTCCCTGAAATCTTTCAGGTGAGGAGAAGTATATAAACCGGTTTTGTAACCTGCCGTTTGCAGGATCGAGGCCAGCATATGGCTCACCGAACCCTTTCCATTAGTACCTGCTATATGAATACTTTTGAATTTTGTTTGAGGATCCCCAAGGGATGCACACAACTTAATGGTATTGCTGAGATCTCCCTTATAAGCTGCTGCGCCGATACGGCTGAACATCGGCAGGCGGGTAAACAGGTAATCCAGGGTTTGCTCGTAATTCATCCGCGCAAAAATAAGAAGAGCATTTCTCAAAAGCGCATTCAACACAGAGATACAGAGAGACTGCGCAACACAGAGTGGCGGTTTTTAGGGGAACTTTCTCTGTGTAACTCAAATCCTCTGTATCTCTGTGTTGAGATTCTCTTTAATTTACCTCAAAGTTGAACCGTACGGTCACCATTGATTCATGATCCGATTTATCAAACTTGATATTCTGGAGATATTGCATGATCGCGGTCTTATAAGCAAGACCACTGTTGGAAGATCCTTTAGCGATGCTTACGAATTTGCCGATACCCTCCGGTGATACGCTGATATTCGCATAGATCGTTGCTTTATCAAGATCGCCCTGGAAAGAATAATAACGTACGATCTTCCGATCGCCACCCATTACTTTAGGGCCGCTACCTGTTCCGCTTCCATTTCCATTACCTCCACCTGTACCATTGCCTGTGCCACCACCTGTTCCGTTACCGCTGCCTACACCGGTTCCGTTACCCCGACCGCCTGCAACGCCATAATCATCTGCCGCACCGCCGCCGCGACCAGAACCAGTAGTGGTCTTACCAAGAACCGCTTTAGGTTTGGGAGGAGCTGGTGGTTCTACGATGGGCTTGGGCTCTGCTTTTGCAACAGATTGTTCATTGATCCGCGGGGATTTTTCAGCAACAGCCTTTGGTTTAGTTACTTCAGGCGCGTCCTTATCAATATCTTCATCAGGTTCTTTGGAAGTGGTAGGCTGTGTTTCGGGAGCTACACCGGGTGCACCAGCTGCCGTAACGGGATTGCCGCCGCCACCGCCACCTTCTTCTACATTGGAAGCCTGCGGGGGTTCTGGTGGATCGGGAGGAAGCGTTATTTCCACATCGATCCCTGTCTCCTGTACAAATATCGGTATAGGAGACAGATCCCATTTGATCAGGAACATTAATAAGATCATCAGCCCGGTAAATCCGCCAGTGATCATATAGGCCTGGGATCTTTGTTTGGCTTCAAGGGGATCAGACATAGCGTAAGCGTTGTTCATACAAAATTACATTTTGGTGAGAGGCGGCGCAAATCATTGTTGTTCACACCTGTCAGTAACGAAGCAAAGGACGTGCAACTTGTATGGAACAGGATTTATGAAATGTTAAGATTTAAGGAAAGGATCAGGCGATCCTGGTATAAAGCCAGTGGGGAGTGCATTTCAATACCCAGGCGATGAGCCGCCAGCGACGGCTGATATATACTTTTCGCTTTTTCTTATCAATCGCCCTGATGATCTGGCGGGCGGCTTTATCTACCGGAACGACCCAGAATAATTTATGCGATTGGGCCATTTTGGTGGCCACAAACCCGGGCTCGACACAGGTCAGCGAGATATTCTTATTGATCTTCTTCGCTTTTACCGATAATCCATCAAAATAATTACTTTGAAAGGCCTTGGACGCGTTATACGCGGGTGCCCAGCTGCCCCCACGGACAGCGGCGATCGATGAGATCGTTACCAGTTGCCCATGACCCTGCCGCACAAAATAATTAAAACTCCAGTTAGCGATCTCGATAAAGCCATTCACATTGGTGGCGACCGTTTTTTTATCGATCTCCCAGCTAAGTTCTTTGGAGGGCTCGCCTGTCCCCGCGCTGATCACGAGGATATCAAGTCCGCCCAGTTTATTGATAAGCATTTCCAGGTGCTGAATATTCTCATTTCCTGTTACATCAAAACATTCAAATTCTATTTGCCGGGGGTATTGTTGTTTGATCTCTTCCAATAATTCTCCTCTTCTTCCAGTAATACCAACGCGTTGCCCGTTTTCCGCGTAGCGTTCCGCCATTTTCCTGCCGATCCCTGAACTGGCGCCAATGATGATTATCTTCTGTATCATATAATATAAAAACTTCCTGCAAGATCAACAAAACTTCTTAAACAGGAAAATGCCTATTTAACCCGGGAGGAAGAGAAAGGAACTGGTCTAATTATTTTTTTTTAACGCAAAGGCACAAAAAACACAAAGTTTACGCAGAGTTTTCTGCGCAAACTTTGTGTTCTTCTTTCTCTGCGATTTATTTTTTTTAAAATAAGTAATTGTACCAAAAATGTAGGGAAATGCATTCGCCCGGAATATTGTTGATTCCTGTCCCCAGTAAGTAGAAAATCATTCATAAGTATTGTTTATGC
>JANMKG010000071.1:0-2179 GCA_031371915.1 Chitinophagaceae bacterium
ATGCTGCTTTCGAAACATTCTGGACCCCTGAACGAAAAATAAAAGCAGACAGCCTGCATCTTAGTCCTGTACAGGTTTCTACGCTGGCATCCATTGTGGAAGAAGAAACCAACAAAAAAGAAGATAAATATAATATTGCGAGCACTTACCTGAACCGTATCAGGACCGGTATGAAACTGCAGGCAGATCCCACCGTTAAATTTGCCCTTAAAAACTTTGCGTTAAAAAGAGTGCAGGGAGTACATCTTGCTTTTGATTCTCCTTACAACACTTATATGTATGCAGGTATCCCACCGGGCCCGATCTGTACCCCTTCAATAGAATCTCTCGAAGCAGTGCTCGATGCACCCAAAACCGATTACCTGTATTTCGTAGCCAGCGACAAATTTGATGGTTCGAGTGTATTCACTACGAACTATGATGATCATATGAAATATGCGAGGCTTTACCAGCAGGAACTCACGCGGAGAATGGACTCCGTTAAAAAGGCCAATGCCAATAAATAATGCCCCTTCTTACCAAAATAGGAAACAGGATCATCGCGGTGCCACCGGTAAGACTTTTAATTGATAAGACCAAGACCACTTCCCTCCCGGGTTTCCGGGGAATTCCTTTATATGATGTAGTGAAATTCTTCTTTAGCCAGGTTAAAACGGTGGGAATGACTGAAAGAGCATCAGCCATCGCCTATAACTTTTTTATGGCGATCCCTCCTGCCCTCATTTTTCTTTTTACACTTATCCCCTTCTTTCCCATATCCGGCAAGATCGAAGAACAACTATATGGAATTATCAGGGATGTGATCCCCGGTGAAAAGGATAATGCTGTGCTTATTAAATTCCTGAAAGATTTTATTAATAAACCACGTAACGGACTTTTATCATTAGGATTTATGCTGTCCATGTTCTTTTCTTCCAATGCCATTATGGGTATCATGCGGTCATTTGATAAAAATTATATCGGGTTCAGGAAACGAACGGACCTGCAGAAAAGAGGTACCGCTTTAAAGATCACCCTGGTACTATTCATACTCGTATTTGCTTCGATCCTTTTACTGATAGCGCAAGGCAGTGTGCTCAACTGGATCGGTATCCGGAATCCAGGGGTAAGAAAAATCATTATCAATGCCCGCTGGGTGGTGATCGTATTTCTTTTTTTTGCCAGTATCTCTTATATCTACCGCCATGCCCCCGCCGTGCATAAAAAGTGGAGACTGATCAACCCCGGTTCGATCCTGGCCACTTTCCTGATGCTGCTGCTCACTATCCTGTTTTCATGGTGGGTGGGGCGGTTTGGTAATTATAATGAGATCTATGGTTCAATAGGCACAGTGCTGATATTAATGATCCTTATATTCATCAATTCACTTGTCCTATTAATTGGTTTTGAGTTGAATGTAAGCATTACCTCGTTAAAAAAAATAGCAGACGAACGGAAAGATAACACTGCGGACGGCATCGCTAAACCGGTATAAAACCCGAAATTTGGTTATCGATAAAATTTATTTATTATGAAAAAAATATTGTTTTCCATTTTGCCGGTTGCCGTTCTCGCGGTAATGGCTTTACGCCCGGCAACTGACCCTCTTCCATTGGGTTCGCCCATCCCCAATCCTGGGATCAAAATGAAAGATATTTCGGGTAAGGAAGTCTCCCTGGAGGAAGCAAAAACATCAAAAGGATTACTCGTGATGTTCAGTTGCAATACCTGCCCATATGTGATCAGGAACCAGGGAAGAGCATACGAGGCCTGTAAATATGCCCAGGGAAATGGAATAGGCGTGGCTTTATTGAATTCGAATGAAGCGCTGAGAGGAGATGATGATTCTTTTGATGCCATGAAAAATTATGCGAAGGAGCAGGGATATAACTGGTATTACCTCGTTGATAATAAATCGACGCTGGCTGATGCTTTCGGCGCAAATCGCACACCCGAATGTTTCCTGTTCGATGAAAAGGGGAAACTTGTTTACCACGGTGCAATCGATGACAATCCTTCCGATGCCTCTTCGGTTAGCCGTAAACATCTTATTTCAGCTATTGATGAAATGAAGGCTGGTAAAGAGGTCACCGTTAAGGAATCAAAGTCCGTTGGCTGCGGTATCAAAAGACTATAATACGCGATTGCGATATTTTAAAATTTCAACACAGAGGAGATACAGAGTTACACAGAGATATTT
>JANMKG010000378.1:0-9595 GCA_031371915.1 Chitinophagaceae bacterium
ACTTTTCTATCAGGACGAACCTCTGCCGGAATCTGAAAAGTGGCACCACCAATACGGCGGCTACGAACTTCCACACCAGGAGTTACATTCGTCAAAGCTCTTTTCCAAACCTCGTATCCATCTTCACTGGTTTGCTTGGCCACTTTGTCCAATGCATCGTAGAAAATATTAAAAGCTCCGCTTTTCTTTCCTTCCCACATGAGGTTGTTCACAAAACGAGTAACCAGTTTGTCGTTGAACTTTGGATCTGGGGCTAAAGGGAGTTTCTTTGCTTGTGCTTTCCGCATGACTTAAATTTCTTTTTTTTATTGTTGAGACAAGGCGTTGAGACAAGGCATGCCTTGTCTTTACGTTTATTTTTTCGCTTTCTCTTTCTTGGTTCCGTATTTAGAACGGCTCTTCTTACGGTCTTTTACACCGGCAGTATCCAGTGAACCACGAACAATGTGGTAACGAACTCCCGGCAGGTCTTTTACCCTTCCACCACGAATCAACACGATCGAGTGTTCCTGGAGATTATGACCTTCACCCGGAATATACGCGATCACCTCTACTTTGTTCGTCAAACGAACTTTGGCAACTTTACGGAGCGCAGAGTTTGGTTTTTTAGGGGTGGTTGTGTACACCCTGGTACATACACCGCGACGTTGAGGACATTGATCCAAAGCCCTTGATTTACTCTTGGCCCTGATAATTTCTCTCCCTTTTCTTACTAACTGTTGAATTGTAGGCATTCTTGACCCTTGTTTTTGGGACGGCAAAGGTAGGGAAACCAATGATAATTTTAAAGCGGGGAAGGATAATTTTTTAAACCTCAAGGTTTTCCACATTCAAGAAGGCTAAACAGGCGGATTTCGGCTAGATATTCGGTGTAAATGAGTGAATTATAGGAAAGGACCGGGACCAGTAAACCAACTATCATCTTTCAGTTATCCACTATCATCTAGACCTTCTGCATCCAGTTATATTTATCCTCCCTTCTGCCCTCGCGGATATCGGTCAGCCATTTTTTGATAGTAGGAGCTGTTTTCCAGTTTTCCACATCGAATTGCATCACATAATCCTTGTAGCGCAGTTCTTTGATCAGGGAGATCGTCGCGGCGGTACCTGTACCGAAAACCTCGTAAAACACCCCTGCTTTATGTGCTTCGATGATGTCATCCATACTAAGATCCCTTTCTTCTACCGCAAAACCCATTTCTTTCAGCAGGGTAATAGCGCATTGCCGGGTAACCCCATCAAGTATTGTCCCTTGCTCAAGACCCGGTGTGATCGCCGTATTGCCGATAATAAAAAAGACATTCATGGTGCCGCATTCCTGTACATATTTGTGCTCATGAGCATCTGTCCATAGGACCTGGTCATAACCTTTTTTCTTGGCTTCCGCGGTGGCATACATGGCGGCCCCATAATTCCCGGCTGCCTTTGCATAACCGACACCACCGGGCGCAGCCCGTACATATTTTTCTTCCACGTAAATCCGCATGGGTGCGCTGTAATAAGGGCCAGTGGGACTTAATATGATCATGAATTTATAAGAATCCGAAGGACGAACACCGATCAGTTCATCAGAGGAGAACATAAAAGGCCGGATATACAAAGAGTGATCATGTTTATAAGGGATCCAGTTCTTATCCAGTTCAATGAGCTGACGCATACCTTCCATGAACAATTCTTCCGGAACGGCAGGCATCTGCATCCTTTCAGCAGAAATATTGAATCGTTTGTAATTATCATGAGGTCTGAAAATATAAGCATCCCCATTGCTGTCTTTGTAAGCTTTGATCCCTTCAAAAATGGCCTGGCCATAATGTAAGGCGGCAAGCGATGGACTTAAGAGCAGCGGCTGGTATGGTTTGATCTCGACATTCTTCCATTCCCCGTTCTCGTAATCAGCTTCCAGCATATGGTCAGTGAAATAGCGACCGAACGGCATGTTTTCAAGATTGAGATCCTGTAACTTGCTACGCTCCGCTTTTCTTATTGAAATATCCATAGCTGCGATCATAAAAGTTTATTTTTGAAAGATCAAAGAAACGAAAAAAACTAACACCCATTTGTATAAATTACCGACCCCTCTATGGACCTGAACCACCTCGAATTACCGGCATCCGTTGTAGCAGAACTTTACCGGGGTTCTCTTATCGAGGCCAACGAAAGGCCTGCAAAAGGTAAGCCAGTAAAAGAACCCATCATTCCTGCATTAGCTGAGACAACAACTGGTGAAAACCTTTCCTCCTGGAAATGGCTCGGGAATAATGGCAAGCATATACTGATCATCGTGAATAATGAAGACTCAGCGGGTTTACCGGATAAAGACCTGGCCTTCCTTACGGAAATACTAGGTGCCTGCAAACTAAGCCTCGCGGATGTAGCTATTGTCAATCTTCATAATCATCCCGGGGCTTCTTATAAAGAATTAACCGCTTTTTTTAAAAGCAGGATCGTTTTATTGTTCGCTGTAGAGCCGGCAGAATTTGGATTACCCATGAGTTTCCCTCCTTACCAGCTACAGGCATTTGCCAACAATTCTTTTTTATTCTCTCCTTCTTTAAAAGAACTCGGGGATGACCGGGTGGAGAAAAGCAAATTATGGGTTTGTCTTAAACGACTCTTTAATTTATAACCTCATCACCGGCTCATATGAAATTGATCTTCGCTACCAACAACCAGCACAAAGTAGAAGAGATACGTTCCGTTATTGGAAAGGAACCTTTTATCATCACACTGAAAGAGGCGGGCATTGATATTGATATCCCCGAACCCTATGCTACGCTGGAAGAAAATGCCTCGGGCAAATCCAGGACGATCTATGAAATGACGGGTATCGATTGTTTTAGCGAGGATACAGGGCTCGAAGTGAATGCTCTTGACGGAGCCCCCGGAGTAAAAAGTGCCCGTTATGCTGGTGAGAACCGCTCCTTTGATGCTAACATTGAGAAGCTTTTGAGTAATTTGGCGGGGAAAGCCGACCGGGTCGCCCGCTTCAGGACCGTTATTTCCTTGTTAATTGGAGGGCGGGAAACTCTTTTTGAGGGTATCTGTGAGGGCCGTATAACTGATCAAAAAAGAGGAAACCTGGGTTTTGGATACGATCCCGTGTTTATTCCGGCCGGGTCTGCCAAAACCTTTGCCGAGATGGAGATAACGGAAAAGAACCAGTACAGCCACCGGAAGAAGGCCACCGAAAAGCTGGTAGCATTTTTGACTAACCTATCATCAAATCACTGATATTGACACCCGAACGCAACCAAAATATTACCGAAAGCGACTTAATTGTTGGATGCATGCAGGGCAACCGCAGAATGCAGGAAGAACTGTATCGCCGGTTTTCTCCCCGGATGTATGCCGTCTGCCTGCGTTATGCCGGGAATGCTGAAGAAGCCGAAGACATATTGCAGGAAGGCTTTATCAAGATCTTTAAAAAACTGGATAGTTTTCGCAGCGAAGGTTCATTCGAAGGGTGGGTACGCAGGATATTTGTAAATACCGCCATCGAGCATTTCCGCCGCAAAAGATACCTGATGCCGGTAACAGAAAAAGAAGAAAATACCATCGAAGGGAAATATATTTCTGTACTGGATGAACTGGCTGAAAAAGATATCCTGGCATTGGTACAGGAACTATCCCCCGGTTACCGTACCGTATTTAACATGTACGTAGTAGAAGGGTATACCCACAAGGAAATTGCCGATATGCTGGGCATCAGTGAAGGAACGAGCAAATCGCAATTATCAAGAGCGAAAGTGATACTGCAGGATATGGTGAGAACATTCATTGATAAGCAGCGTGGTAAAAGAACAAACTTATGAGCAGCGGATTCCAACAAAAAATGTACAACTTCGAAGTGACCCCACCCGCTGGGGCCTGGGAGAAGATCGCCGCTGAACTGGACGAGTCAGAACTTTCCCAACAATATTCCTCCCGTCTTCATGATATCGAGATAATACCGCCTGTTCATGTGTGGCAGTCCATTACTGCTTCACTTGATGAGCCAGTGATGGCCGGGGGTTATGCAGGTAAACTTTCGGGTATCGAAGTAATCCCGCCCGCAGCTGTCTGGGAAAAAATAAAAACTTCACTGGAAAATGAACAGGAAGCCGCGGGTCCGGAGAGAAGAAGAATTTCTCCCTGGTTAAAATATGCTGCCGCCGCTATTCTTACCGGTGTTCTTGCCTGGGGAGGTATTCGTCTTCTTGGTAACCGGTCAAAAGATGCAGGGTTAGCCAAAGAACAAACTGAACCCTCCCTGAAAAGCCAGGTCGTACCACCACAGCAAATGGCAACCATCACGGATAAAAATATTGCCGTTACAGATATTACGGCTTCCATCGATGAAGCCAGGAATGATGCCGCTTTAGAGGCCAGTAAGAAGACCTTTGCGAAACTCGATCTCCGGCATGAAAGCAAAATCAAGAATGCCGCTTCTTTTTATTTTAATGCTCCTGAAGAAGATGAGTATCATCCCGGAACAAGAGGGCTGGACATTGAATCGATCATGCCTGCAACAGACATAGCCAGCCGTTATATTTTACTGATGACTCCCGACGGGAATATTATCCGCATGTCAAAAAAACTCAGTGACCTTGTCTGCTGCGTTTCGGGGGAAGAACAGGATAAGAATTGTGCCGACCAGATGAAGAGATGGAGAGAAAAATTAGCAAATACCATGGGGACACATTCTCCCGGCAATTTCATGGATATACTTAGTATGGTCAATTCCCTCCAGGATAATTGATTTGTTCAGACCTGTTTCCTTAATTTTATTGCAAACATTTTTGCATGGCAAGAATAAAAATTGATTTGCCGGAATTCTTTTATTTTTCCTGTGTCATCCCTGTTCGTATTACCGATATCAACTATGGCGGGCATGTTGGCAATGATACGGTGCTTTCTCTTATTCATGAAGCAAGAATGCAATTCTTTAAACACTTAGGTTATACGGAAATGAATTTTGCGGGTAGTGGTATGCTTATGGCCGGTGTGGCTATTGAGTTTAAAAGAGAATTATTTTATGGGGATGCGGTAATAGTTTCAGTAAATACCGGTGAAATTTCAAAAATCGGGTTCGACTTATTTTACAAACTGGAAGTCGCCCGGGAATTTCCGGGTGACAAACTAATATTAGTAGCTGCAGCAAAAACCGGGATGATTTGTTACGACTATGAGAGAAAAAAGATCGTACCTGTACCGGAAGAAGCCAGGGATAAACTGTCCATTGTCCATTGACCATTGCTTATTGATTCCAGATCCGCCAGCTTTCTTCGGCCTGTAGTGTAAGCATCTCTTCCCCATTTTTTATCACCGCACCTTTTTCCTCACCTTTTTGAAGAAATAATGTTTTAGCCGGGTTATAGACCAGGTCGTAAAGAAGATGACGGTCAGAGATATGCTGGTAGGGGATGCGGGGAAAGCTCTTTTCATCGGGGTACATTCCGAGTGGTGTGGTATTGATGATAAGGGTATGTTCCCGGATGATCTTTTCCGTAAGAGCTCCATAACCCAGTTCCGTTTCCTTGTCAGGAGTTCTGCTCACGATGGTAAAATCAATTCCGAGTTTTTTCAATACAAACATTATAGCCTCAGTAGCGCCTCCATTCCCAAGTACCAGGGCTCTTTTTTGATGGGATCGTAGTAAAGGTTTTATACTTAATTCAAAACCGGTAATATCTGTGTTATAGCCAATAAGTTTACCACCCGCTATATTGATACAATTGCAGGCGAACAATCCTCCTGGGATCCTGGATTCATCCAGCAACCTCATCACCTGCTTTTTATAAGGTATAGTAATGTTGAGTCCTTCCAGCCCGGGCTGGTCACGCAATAAAAGGGATAATTCATCGATCGTTTTGAGGGGGAATAATTCGTAACTGCAGTTGATTATCTCTTCCTTTTCAAACTTCGCTGTAAAATATTTTGCAGAGAAAGAATGTGACAAGGGATAACCAATGAGTCCGAACAGCCGCATCAGGCTTCTTTTTTATCAAGGTATAAACTAAAGGTGTCACCACGGAGCCCGATCCGCATCGCTTCGAGCGGTATCACTTCTGAAGGAGCAATATTTCCGAGGTTGGCATTGCAACCCACCAGTTCAATAAAATAAAGTTGCTGTGCTTTCTGGGGTGCTTCCCAGATGATCTTCTCCGCCTCTATCTGGGTCAGTATCTCCTGCACCAGTCCTTCACGGACTTCGCCGCTTCCGCGATAGATACCGACGTTACCCGCTTCCCTTGCTTCCGCGATCACATAAGTGGAACCTGCTTCGAGTTCCGCCTTCATCAGTTCGATCCATTTATAAGGGGGAATGATATGTGCCGCGTCCTTACTGCCCACCTCACTCAGGACTGTTCCATGTTTTGTCAGTTTTTCAATATAACCGCATTTTTCAGCGTGGGGTATCGTAATGGACCCATCGCTTACTTCCATATAACTGATACCAAACTCCCTGCAAACATTTATATAATCATCAAACTGGTTGCGGATCAGGAAAGCCTCGAACAAAGTCCCCCCAAAATATACCGGGATGTCATAGGAACGGTAGACTTCCAGTTTTTCTTTCAGGTTAGGAGTAACGAAGGACGTACCAAACCCCAGTTTTACGATATCCACATGCGGGTGAGAAGCGCTCATAAAATTCCTGGCCTCTTCTACACTAAGGCCTTTATCCATCACCATAGTGAGGCCAGACTGGCGGGGTTTCAGTTTCCTTTCGGGAATTTGTGATAACTTAAAATTCATGCTTATTGATTTTGATTCACGATGTCTCAAAGATGGCGGCAAAAATAGGGAAGAATCAGCAGAGTATGGCTGATCAGTACCTTGTTAAAAAGTCTACCATTTAAATAGACTTATTCCGTTTGAAACGGGCCAGTACATCGACCACAAGCTGGTTTTGCAATATGCCCGGGTTGAGTTCGACAAATTTCTTCAGTAGTTTGGGTGCTGCCCGCATTGCTTCCTCTAATTGGAGTATTGCTTCTTTTGATTTGCCCAACGCAAATAATACCGATGCTTTATAGAACAGGAATAAGGGTTTGTGACCGGTACCTTTAAGCGCTGTCTCCGTCTGTTCCAGGGCTTCTTCGAAATAGCTTGCTTTATAGAGGCACCGGATCAGGGCTTCCCAGCCACCCGAATTACGGGGCCGTAAGGCAACCACTTGCGAGAAATACTGAACAGCGTCTTTGAATTGTCCCAGCTGCATTTTACATTCTCCCATCAACAGGTTATATTCTGACTGTTTACGATGGATCTTTAAGGCGGTCTCCAGTTGCCGGATACAACTCTCCCACTGTCCTTCGTTGAAATACGTACAGGCGATCTTGTAGAAGAGTTTGCTGTCATCCTGCCGCAAATGAGAGGCTTTACGGTAATAGAATCTTGCCTGTGCAAAATTCTTTAACCGGTCATAACAATGACCGATAGCTTCAAAGATGACGTCCTCGGGCTTGGCCAGTTCATTTACCTTTTCAAGGGCTTCGATCGCTTCTTTATATTTCCGTAACCGGATATAAGCATCGCCCATATTACGGTAAGCATAATCAAATTTTTCATCGATCGTAATAGCATACTGGTAGGCATCTATGGACTTTTCGTATAGTTTCAGCCCCTGGTAAGCCGCAGCGAGGTTGAACCATGCCAGTTCATTATACGGATACTCATCGATGATCTTGTGGTGCAGGCGGATACTTTCTTCGTTGCGACCTGTAAAATCGGTCCAGAAACAGATCTTATAGAGCGCCTCTTCATTATTCGGTTCCTCTTCCAGTACCATCTTCAGGCAATCGAATACCTTATCAAAATCCTCGTAATCATCGTACACATCGGCGAGCTCAAAAAGCAACTCTATCTTTTCTTCGCCTTCAAAAAGTGAAAGGGCCTCTTCCAGCAATACCACAGCTTTCTCCTGCTGGTCAAGGGCGAGATAAGCATCGGTCTTGAGTATATACAAATTGATATCCCCGCCATCGAGCAGGGAAGCCTGCTCCAAAACATCCAGCGCATCCTGGTAACGTCGCTGAGCCAGCATTATATCCGCCTTTTTGATAAGGAGCATAGAAGAATAGGGGTATTGTTCGCTGCCCATCTCGGCCGCTTCCATCGCCCTGGGGAGGTCTTCTTTTTCCTGGTAATGATCTATGATCTTTTCAAAAGCGTCTTCTTCAATAAAGGAGTGACGGTGGCCATTTTTGAGATTTTCGAATTGTTTAAGCAGTTCCCGTAGTTGTTCCCGGTCTTCCCGGTAAGGATTGTTTTCTTTCATCTAACCCGGACTTTTGGTGAGCAAAACTGTTAAAGAGCCAATCAGACAGCAAAATCCCTTTGCCCCCTGAATTTTGTTATTATCAACAAGTTAAATCAAAAAAAACAGCTCCCGGGGCCTTTTCTTTTCCCCATATGTGCAAAATAGCTTCATTTAAAGCAACCTCACATACCAAACGGTCATCTTTTGACGTTAACGAACTATTAAAGTTCTGGATAAACGGTTTGTTTTATATTCTCTTTTGTCTTTATTTTTGTAAGCAATGAACCACCCCAAGCTGACTATATTGTTGAAAGTAATTGGCAGGAAACTGGCAATCATACTCTTCTTAGCTATTTCAGCTGCCGGGGCTTTCGCTACATTGGGAGATGGAAGGAAAAAATCAAGTTCTTCAAAAGCTTCCCTCCTTTCTTACAAGCCCCTGGCAAAACCAGGTTCCTTTACCCTCCGCTCCGGTTATCTCTACCGTGGCAATGAGGTGATCAATACCAATGAAAAAAGATATATCCGTCTCAACACAACAGTCACTATGCAGAAGGGCAACACTACTTATATCGTGCCCCTCAAAAAGAAAGTGATCCTGTCTAATATTAAGATCGATATTGGCAACAGGCAACTGAAAAGGAATTAATTCCCATTCCCCTTACTCTCTTCATAAGTCATTACACGGTAACCAGATTTAGGCAGGTCAAACTTTGACTGTGCAACCGGGTTTAAATTGATCGTCGAAACCGTGTAGGTAACCATCATTTTACCCAGTGTGGCCTCGTATTGCATGGCCAGGCCCGGAAGATTCTTATTCAGGTATTGGAAATCCTTGTTCATCGGCACCAGTTCTTTTGTAAAATATACATTGAACGTGCTGCTATCCGCCATCCGGCCAATCGCTTTCTGGCAATTATAACCGGCAATTGTTTTATATTCATTCACGTAGGTGAAATTAACTCCCTCGTATTTCCTGTTCGATTGTTTCCAGTTCTCCGGTGTCATCTTGATCATATATTTCTGTTCACCATAATCCTTTAAAATGGTGACAAACCCAGTCTTGCCATCAACGATCGTTGACTGCGTACCCAGCGAACTCACCATTTCGGAACGGCTGGAATTCCCTTTGAGGTAAATAACGCTGGTAGCGCCATCCAGCAGGTCTGCACCCTGGGGTGTTTTATTACTCGTATTGATAATAATATCATAGGTGATGGTGGCTTCCGTTAGCCTTCGCTGTGCCATTACCTGCCCGGCAGAAGTTGTTATAGCAAGCAGTGATAATATGTAGTATATCTTTTTCATTTTTATTTTTCCTCCTGTAACATGTAAAATACGTGCCATTAT
>JANMKG010000152.1:0-3230 GCA_031371915.1 Chitinophagaceae bacterium
TTTTCCGTGTAGCCCACAGAAGCTATCTCAGGATAACAATAGGTACAACCCGGTACATTATTATAATCCAGCGCCTCAGGCTGGTGGTTATATTTCTTTTCGTTATAGCCGATATTCTCTACACATATAATTCCTTCTTTGCTTGCAACGTGGGCCAATGCCTGGCCGGGGGCACAGTCACCGATGGCATAGAAACCCGGTATATTGGTCTGGCCATATTTATCGACCATGATACGACCTTTATCTGTTTTAATTCCTAATTCCTCCAAACCAATTCCTTCGATATTGGCAGAAACACCTACGGCACTGAGTAAGATATCCGCTTCCAGTGTTTTTTCGCCGTCGGCTGTTTTCACCGTTGCTTTTACACCATTACCCGATACATCTACTTTGGTCACTTCACTGTTGACCATGATATCGATGCCATTCTTTTTAAAATTCTTTTCGAGTTCTTTGGAGATATCTTCATCTTCCACCGGAACGATCCTTGGCAGGAACTCTACGATGGTCACTTTACTCCCCATGCTATTGTAGAAATACCCAAACTCCACACCGATAGCACCACTACCGACAACGATAATAGATTTCGGCTGGGAGGGGAGGTTCATTGCTTCGCGGTAACCGATTATTTTTTTGCCATCTTGTTTCAATGCTGGTAATTCGCGGCTACGACCGCCGGTGGCAATGATGATATGTTTGGCTTCAACGGTTTGTTTCTTGCCGTCTTTATCAGTCACTTCGATTTTTCCTTTGGCCACCAGTTTCCCAAACCCCATCACCACATCGATCTTATTTTTCTTCATCAGGAACTGAACACCCTTGCTCATTTTATCTGCGACACCACGGCTTCTTTTGATCACGGCCGGGAAATCCGGGGTACCCGTTGCTTTGATGCCATAACTTTCGGCGTGTTTGATATCTTCTGCTACCTGGGCGCTTTTCAGCAGGGCTTTCGTGGGGATACAACCCCAGTTGAGACAGATGCCGCCAAGGCTTTCTTTTTCGATGATCGCTGTTTTAAAACCTAACTGGGAAGCACGGATAGCCGCCACATAACCACCGGGACCGCTTCCGAGAACCACTACATCGTATGCCATAAATTACTGGGTTGAGGGATGAGTTAATTGAGGGGCGAAGTTATTTGAAATAGGGGAATCGGGCAAAACTGTAAAAATGTTACCACGGATTACACAGATTAGGTTTTCACAGATTACACTGAGTTATCTGTGCCTAAAAATCCGTGTAATCTGTGGTAAATAAATTCAATTAAAAGATCTCCCAGCGTCAATCATCCTTTTGTTTCACCACCTGTCAATAGGCTAGCGCCAGTTGCTGAATAATGCGGAACTTGCCGCAAAAGAAATAGTATGAAGCGTATAATCGTATTGTTTGGTATTGGCCTTTTGATCTTCCAGTCTGCCGGTTCGCAGGATCTTTTTATGTCCCGTGATATACAAGCCGCTTTTAAGAAAGGCACCCGTTCGATGGATGGCAAACCCGGGAAGAATTATTGGCAGAATCACGGTCGCTATATGATCGATATCACGGCCATGCCACCTGATCGTATGGTAAGGGGAAAAGAAACCATCACCTATTTCAATAACAGCCCGGATACCATCAGGAATCCCTCTCTCAAACTTTTCCTGAATATCCATAAACCCGGTGCACCCCGTAATGGCGGTTCGGGACCAGACTATCTTACCGACGGTGTGCATATCGATAAATTTGAAGTGGAGGGGGCCAAAAGACCTTTCCGTGATGATCCCTTTGTATTTACCAATGTGGGAGTGCGGTTACCAAAACCATTAGGGCCACATGATTCAGTTCATCTTTCCTTTGAATGGCATTACCAGGTATCATTGCAAAGCGGCCGTGAAGGAATGATCGATTCCACCACTTATTTCCTCGCTTATTTTTATCCCAGGATCGCTGTCTTTGACGATTATAATGGCTGGGATCGTATGGACTTTATGGATTCACATGAATTCTACAGCGATTTCAATGATTATGTCGTCAATATTAATGTTCCGAAGAATTATATCGTTTGGGGAACAGGTACCTTACAAAAACCCGAAACATTATTACAACCAGCTATCCTAAAAAGATATAAAGAATCATTTATGACCGACCAGGTGATCCGGGTTGCTACAAAGGAAGACCTTGCAGCAAAAAATATCACCACC
Source organism: Chitinophagaceae bacterium (assembly GCA_031371915.1). Lineage (GTDB taxonomy): Bacteria > Bacteroidota > Bacteroidia > Chitinophagales > Chitinophagaceae > JJ008. The sequence goes on from JANMKG010000152.1 coordinate 2,184, forward strand.
CAGAACGCTATCAACACCTGGCAATTCATCGCCAGCAATATCCCGGATATGGCTTTCGGGCTCAGCGATCATTTTTCATGGGATGCCACCAGTGTAGTAGTAGATAATGCAACTAAAAGAAGGGCCAGTGCACAGGCTGCATATAATGATACCGCGGCAGATTATCACCAGGTAGCTTCTTATGCCCGTCATTCACTCGACTGGTTATCGCATAACTGGCCGGGAGTGCCTTATCCCTATGAAAAATCAACCGTGTTCCAGGGATATGCGGGAATGGAATACCCGATGATGGCGAATGATGAAACTTATGAAGACACGTTATTCTCAAGATTTGTCGCGGAACACGAGATCGCCCATACCTATATGCCTTTTTATATGGGGATCAACGAGACCCGTTATGGTTTTATGGATGAGGGCTGGGCCACCACTTTTGAATTACTCATCGGTACGGCCGATTTGGGTAAAGAAAAAGCAGAAGGATTATTCAAACAATTCAGGGTGGAAGAATGGATGAAAGCCAACGCTTCGGATCTGCAGGTTCCGATAATTACCCCCGGCGATGCGATGACAGGGTTTGGTTTTGGAACGAACGAATATGGCAAGGCCGCGTTGGCTTACCTGGCGCTGAAAGACCTGCTTGGGGATGATGTTTTCAAAAAATGCCTGCAAGCCTATATGGACCGCTGGCATGGCAAACACCCGCTTCCCTGGGATTTCTTCAATACATTCAATAATGTATCCGGAAAGAACCTGAACTGGTTCTGGAATAACTGGTTCTTTGGTACCGGTTATATTGATTATGAATTACAGGACATAAAAAAATCATCTACAGGCTACACTATCGGTATAAAGAATACAGGTGGCTTCTTTGCGCCCGTGGATGTTATTGTAAAATATTCCGATGGCACAACAGAAACAAAACATCTGTCACCTGCCGTTTGGCAAAAAGATCCGAAACAAACCGGCGTAATACTTGCTACAAAGAAAAAAATCGACTCGGTAAAACTGGAAGGCGGGATCTGGATGGATGCGGATGAAAGCAATAAC
>JANMKG010000174.1:0-1815 GCA_031371915.1 Chitinophagaceae bacterium
GCTGATAAAACAACTATCAAAGACGCGATCGATAAACTGGAAGCCGGTGGTTCCACAGCGGGTGGCGAGGGAATTAAACTGGCGTACAAAACAGCGAAAGAGAATTTTGCCAAGGGCGGCAATAACCGCGTTATACTTTGCACCGACGGAGATTTCAATGTAGGTGAAAGCAGTGATGATGCCATGGAACGATTGATCGAAGAAGAAAGAAAGTCAGGAGTATTCCTCACCGTGCTGGGTTATGGTATGGGTAATTACCAGGATGCCAAGATGCAGAAGCTGGCGGATAAAGGAAATGGTAATCATGCTTATATCGACGGGATCAGCGAAGCGAAAAAAGTACTGGTGAATGAATTTGGCGGAACACTTTTCACCATTGCCAAAGATGTAAAACTCCAGGTGGAATTCAATCCTGCCAAAGTACAGGGCTATCGCCTGATCGGTTACGAGAACAGGATGCTGGCCAAAGAAGATTTTAATGATGATAAAAAAGATGCCGGTGAACTGGGAAGTGGTCATACCGTGACAGCGCTCTATGAAGTGATACCGGTTGGTGTGAAAAGCAGTTTCCTGAAAGATGTGGACCCGCTGAAATACCAGGAAGGCATCGAAGCGTTAAGCAAGTCTTCACAAACAGATGAGATACTGACCGTGAAATTCCGTTATAAAGAGCCTGACGGGGAGGTCAGCAAACTGATCGAGCATCCCGTGGTTGATAAACAAATTCCCATCACAGCTACTTCTGAGAATTTCCGTTTTGCCGCTTCCGTAGCTGAGTTTGGTATGTTGCTCCGGGATTCTGAATTCAAAGCTAGCGCCTCCTATACAGGTGTGTTGACCCTCTCACGTAATGCCAAAGGAACAGATGAAGAAGGCTATCGTTCCGAATTTGTAAAACTGGTGGAAAGCGCACAACTGCTTGCCAAATCCAAACCCGAACCGAAGAAAGAGGCAATAAGCTCGAGATGAATGTTGAACAATCGAACAAGGAATGCCGAATGATGAAGTAGTCCTAAAGATTGAAGAATGTTTATCACTTCGTCTGTTCCTTGTTCACCTGTTCTTCTGTTCATCATTCCTGATCGGCTGGCAATTCTTTTTTTAACCTTTAAAAGTAAATGCCATGAAAATTTTCTTTTCAAAAAGAAACACACTGTTGCCAGTCTCCGCCCTCGCGGTGGCTGCATTGCTTGCCGGTACAACTGCCAGCAACGATGCCAATGAAAAAAGAGAGACCAAATGCTGTAACAATCCGAACTTGAACCACGTCTGTATCATGAAGACAATTCTTGGTATTGATACCAGCCAGGAAGGAAAGCTGATCAGCAATTTCCAGGCACCTGAAAAAGTAGAAGCATCCATTAAAAAAGCATTGGAATGGATGGACAAAGCACAATCCAATGATGGGGGCTGGGGTGCCGGTACACACAGTCGCCAGGACATCCTTGACCCGCATGCGGTAAGCAGTGATCCTGCCACTACTGCGCTGGTTGCGATGTCAATGCTAAGAACGGACAATACCCTGGTGAAAGGTGTCTATTCAACCAATTTGAAAAAATCGACTGAGTTCTTATTAAAGACGGTAGAAGATTGCCCCGGGCAACAACCTTATATAACCCTGCTCACCAACACCCAGCCACAGATCAAACTGGGAAGGAATATCGATGTGATACTGACGGCGCAGTTCTTTACCAATATCCTTCGGTATGATATAAGCGATGCGGAACTGAAAAAAAGAATTGAAAAGGCACTCGATAAATGTGTGGTAAGGATCCAGCAGGGACAGGACCAGGATGGTTCCTGGAGAGACGGGGG
>JANMKG010000177.1:0-6458 GCA_031371915.1 Chitinophagaceae bacterium
TCAATACAAAGACAGGAAGGGAGACCAATACAAGATGCCTATTTACCAGATGGTCCATCATGTATTTAATCATAGCACGTATCACCGCGGGCAGTTGATCAATATGTTGCGTCAAGTAGGTGCGGATAAGCTTCCTTCAACGGACTTCTCGCTTTGGGCAAGAGGCAAGAAATGAGAAATAAGAAATGAGAAATAAGAAATAAGAAAGTTGAAGACCCTGAACGGGGTGAATTTTAATAACCGCGGATTGCATACGGGGTGTTGACTAAAGATTATAGAACCTTCGATCTATTGGATTCGGCTTCGGACCCCGGACTTCCTGACTTCCGACTAAATAATTGGCAATTCTTTGTGCAAAACTCGCCCTTACTTCATCTCCTCCCTAAATGAACGCTATGAGGAAAGTGCTGCGACTTCTTCCCCTGTTATTATTGATTCCCGACATCGGTTTTACCCAGTTGCTGAAAGGAAGGGTTTTGGATGAGAGGGGCAAAGGCGCGGCCGGGGTAACTGTTCAATTCAGGGATAAGGTCAATACGATCAGCACTAATCCCGACGGCAGTTTTAAGATCATGGCGTCCAAATTACCTGATACATTGATATTTTCTGCAGCAGGTATTGAAACATACAAGCTTGTTATTACTGAAAAAAATATCAACGACCCCAATTTTGAAGTGGTATTGCTGAATAAAAGAAAAGTGATGAATGAAGTAGTGGTAACATCACTTGGAATATCCCGTGAGTCCCGGGAAACAGCTTATTCTACTAAAACAAGTGGCTATGCGGACCTTACAGGAAAAGTCCCGGGTTTGGAAGTCAGCCATGATGACCGTGTAATGTTAAGAGGGATGACCTCTCTGCCAGGTGAGTCTCCAGGCAGTAATAAATTCTTTTTCACGGATACAATTATTGCACCGAGAGAAGGAACGCTGGCCAAATCACGGGTTTTGACGGCGGGGGAGGTGAATGATTTCAATAAATGGAAAATGTGGGAGGACTATACCGCGAATGAATTCAAATCCTATTCGGTATTCTGGGGAATGCATTCCACCCAACGATTCAGTGTACAGCTCACCAATAAGGATCATGACGCGGTGATAAACGAACCCGTATTTCTTATCAATAAATCAACTATGGATACCGCCTGGAAAGCTTTTACGGACAATACGGGCAAGGCGGAATTATGGGCAGGATTTTTCGGTGACAGTTTAACGGTAGCAAAAGCAGTAAAAGGTAATTATTACATCACTGATCGTTATGGGAACATGGTCAGTAATCTTTCAGCATTTTCCAATGGAGTAAATATGCTGAGAGTTGATAGATCCTGCCAGGTTACAAATGACGTGGATATCGCTTTTGTCGTGGATGCCACCGGCAGCATGGGAGACGAGATCGAGTTCTTAAAACTCGAACTGGAAGATGTGATACGGGCTACGATGGAAAAATATAAGTCGCTTACATTAAGGGCAGCTTCTGTTTTTTACAGGGATAAAAGAGATGAGTACCTTACCCGCAACGTTGCGTTTAATGATGACCTCTTAAAGACCCTGAACTTTATCAAGCTCCAGGGTGCTGGCGGTGGAGGTGATTATCCTGAAGCGGTGGATGATGCACTGACCACAGCGCTTGACAGCCTGCAATGGAACAGCCATGCAAGGACCAAACTTCTTTTCCTTATCCTCGACGCGCCACCGCATAACGAAGCTAAAGAGAGGATCCGGCAATTAACGCTGGAAGCCGCTGCCATGGGTATTCGCATAGTTCCTATCGCCTGTAGTGGTACCGATAAGTCGACGGAGTTTCTCCTGCGATCCATGGCGCTGGCAACAAATGGCACCTATACTTTTCTAACCAATAACAGCGGTATCGGTAACAATCATATCGAACCAACTACGGATAAATATGAAGTAGAATTATTGAATAACCTGTTGCAAAAGATCATCAGCCAGTTCCTGTACGCGAAGGATTGCACTAAAGAAGAAACGGAACTTGTCGATTTCAAACAGCCATCTAATATTTTATCTGTAAAGATCTATCCCAATCCTACCAGCGGTCAATTCGTGATCGAAACAAAAAAAGATCTGAAAGAGATCTATATTACTGATTTTACCGGTAAGATCCTGCTGAAACTGCAGGCAGCTGATAAGAAGGGAAGATGGCAAGTGGATATTGGGAATTATCCATCCGGTGCTTACCTCGTGAAGTATATTACGACTGATAATAAATGGGGTGCGGAGAAAATCATTTTGATCCACTGATCAATACGCCCATTTCACCAGCGTAGCACCCCAGGTAAACCCACCGCCAAAAGCGGAAAGAACAATATTATCTCCCTTGTTCAACTGGTTTCTCCATTCCCATAAACACAAAGGGATCGTACCTGAAGTAGTGTTCCCGTATTTCTGGATATTGATCATTACTTTTTCTTTGGGTAATCCCATGCGGTTAGCGGTGGCATCAATGATGCGGAGATTCGCCTGGTGGGGAACAAGCCACGCTACATCATCACCTGTCAAACCATTTTTCTCCAGTAGCTCAGCACTTACATCTGCCATTCCTTTTACTGCGAATTTGAAAACCGCCTGTCCTTCCTGGTAAGCAAAATGTTCTTTGGCAGTTACCGTCTCAATACTTGCGGGTTTTTTGGAGCCACCGGCTTTCATATGAAGATATTGTACCCCGCTGCCATCACTTCTTAAAATACTGTCCAGTATCCCAAAACCTTCGTGGTTGGGTTCCAGTAATACAGCACCTGCGCCATCGCCAAAGATAATACAGGTGGCCCTGTCGCTGTAATCAACAATGGAACTCATCTTATCGGCGCCACACACCACTACTTTTTTGTAACGGCCGCTTTCGATCAATGTTGATCCCAGCGTAAGAGAATATAAAAAACCAGAACAGGCCGCTGATACATCAAAACCCCAGGCATTTTTTGCGCCGAGTTTATCACACGCAATATTTGCCGTGGCAGGAAAGACCATATCAGGTGTAACGGTCGCTACAATGAGGCAATCAATTTCCTCCGCGCTGATCCCTCTTTTTTCCAGCAACTGCTTTACGGCCGGTACCACCATATCCGATGTTGCTTTACCTTCTCCCTTTAATATCCTTCTTTCTGAAATACCTGTCCGGCTGCGTATCCACTCGTCATTGGTATCCACCATTTTTTCCAGGTCAAAATTCGTGAGCTTATCTTCCGGAACAAAACCTCCTACCGCGGTAATCGCAGCTGTTACTTTTTTAATCATATTACGATCTTGTTAGATAAATAAACTGGGTAAAGTTAGGAGTTAGTTAGGAGTCGGAAAGTCCGGAAGACCGAAAGTCCGCAAGACTATTCACTTAGGGGAAAAGATTCTTTCCGTCTTTCGGACTTCCGGACTTGCATCTCTACTCTCTTCCCCATTTTCACATCATCACATTTGCAAATTTGCACATTGATTTCCCTATTTTCGCAGCCATGATCGCTTACCTGAAAGGAGATTTTGTGCACAAGAGTCCGGCCATCGTGCAGGTAGAAGTAAACGGGGTTGGATACGAAGTACAGATCAGCCTCAACACCTATTCGAAGATCCAGCATTTAAAAGAAGGGTTATTGCATACCAGCCTGCTGATCCGGGAAGATGCCCATATTTTATATGGTTTTTTTGAACTGGCAGAAAAGGAAATGTTCCTCCTGCTGATAAATGTTTCCGGGATCGGAGCATCTACTGCGAGGGTCATGTTGTCTTACATGAAACCTGACGAACTGGCAAAGGCAATTGTGCAGGGTGATACACGGACATTGGAAGGGATAAAAGGCATCGGCAAAAAGACGGCAGAAAGGATGGTGCTGGAGTTGCGGGACAAGCTTGCCAAAAACCCGCTGGATTCAAATATTTCGCCTATGAAAAACAATACATTGCAACAGGATGCGTTAAATGCTTTGACTGCTCTGGGTATCAACCGCCAGGCCGCGAGCCAGGCCCTTGAAAAAACGATAGCAGCCGAATCCAACCTGTCCGTTGAGGAACTGATAAAAAAAGCACTTCGTACCCTCTAATTCCACTATTTTCAGGCAACTAATTGATGGAGAAAAAACATTGAACCTTAGGACTGCTCATATCTTCCGTACACTGGTAATATTTACCATTGTGCTTGCCCTTTTTACGCAGGCGAAAGCCGGCGACCGCATTCCCACACCTACAGGTTTTAGCGCTGATACTACACGTTATCCCCTGGTTGACCGCCGGGGGGATCCTTATACTTATCCCAACCGGAATAGTTTTGATCTCCGGGATACCGGTTTTATTAAAAGAAATATCGAGTACGATCCCAAAACAAAACAGTATTACATAGTAGAAAAGATCGGCACCCATTATTACCGTACTCCGACCTCCTTTACAATGGATGAATTTGTGCGGATGCAGGGGCAAAAAGACGAAGAAGATTATTTCAAAAAACGTTCGGCGCTACTGGCCAACATGAACCGCCGGCTTTTCCGTCCCAAATTCAAAGTCTCCAATGACTGGTTCAACCGGATCATGGGAGTTGGTCCTGACGGAAAGGTTAAGGTCGAGATCCACCCTTCGGGATATGTTGATTTTCTTGCCGGTTACCAGGGACAAAATATCAAGAACCCCACTTTACCTGAAAGGGCCCGTAAGCAAGGTGGATTTGATTTTAATATGAATTCACAGTTACAGATGGATGCCCAGATCGGGGAGAAACTGAAACTGCCGATCAATTATAATACGCTTGCGAATTTTAATTTTGAGAACCAGCTAAAACTGGATTACCATGGCCAGGATGACCAGATATTAAAACAATTCCAGGCCGGTAATACCAATTTCGCCTCCAAGGGAACACTGATACCCGGAGCGCAGTCCTTATTTGGTATCAAAACACAATTACAGTTTGGGAAATTATTTGTCACCGCTGTGCTGGCCAACCAGCAATCGCAGCGGCAATCGCAAAACCTACAGGGTGGATCGGCCGCGCAAAGCTTTACGTTACGGTCGGATGAGTATGACGAGAACCGTCACTTCCTGATGGGTCAATACTTCCGGAATAATTATAATAAGGCGATGAAACAATTGCCGGTGGTGAACTCAAGGATCCAGATATTAAAAGTGGAAGTATGGGTCACTAACCGCAACGGATCCACGACTGATACAAGAGATATCGTCGCTTTCATGGATCTGGGTGAAAGAAACCCTTACAGGACACCTTTACTAACCGGGACCGGGGATGTACTGCCACGAAACGATGCGAATAACCTTTATTCAACCCTGACCTCCAACCCCAATTACCGAAACTCCTCTTTGGTACAGAGTTCGCTGACTGGGTTAGGACTCCTTCCCGTACAGGATTTTGAAAAAACATTTGCCCGTAAACTGAGCCCTTCGGATTATTATTTCAATGACAGGATCGGTTTTGTTTCCCTGAACCAACCCCTGCAGCCGGATGAAGTACTCGGAGTAGCTTATCAATATACGTATAACGGCCGTGTATTCCAGGTCGGTGAATTCTCACAGGACGTACCACCCGATACTACAGGCACATCGCAGCGCGTATTGTTCCTGAAATTATTAAAAGCCACTTCACAGCGTACCAATCTTCCCATCTGGGACCTGATGATGAAGAATGTATACTCCGTTGGATATGGCCAATTGGAAAGACAGGATTTCAAACTGGATCTTACTTATGAAGAGCCCAGTCTCGGCGAAAAAAGATATTTGCCCCCGGCAGATGTGATCTCCACCTACCAGGGACAACCAATCCTTTCATTGACCAACCTCGACCGGTTGAACAATCAAAATGATCCACAGCCGGATGGTATTTTCGATTTCGTGGAAGGATTTACGGTGATCTCTTCACAAAGCCGGATCATTTTCCCGGTGCTGGAACCTTTTGGTCACGACCTTGATTATGTATATGCTAACCAGGCGCTACGAGATAAGTATTTATATTACCCGCTCTATGATACGATCAAAGCAATTGCTCAAACTTATGCGAACCTTAACCACTTCAAACTGGTGGGTCGTTCCAAATCTTCCGGTTCGGCAGGAGGTACCAGTGATTACCAGCTGGGTTATAATATTCCCCGTGGTTCTGTAACGGTAACGGCGAATGGACAAACACTCCAGGAAAATATTGATTACGAGATCAACTATGACCTCGGAACACTCCGTGTTACCAACCAGGCTATCGTCAATTCCGGGGTTCCCGTCAATATCCAGTATGAGAATAACCAGGCTTATGGCTTTCAGCAAAAAAACTTTTTAGGTCTGCGTCTTGATTACCTGGCGAGTAAAAAACTTACATTGGGCGGAACTATTGTTCAGTTGGGTGAAAGACCTTTCTTTCTTAAGCAATCGTATGGAGAGGATCCTATCAAGAACAGGATGTATGGCGTGGATGTAGACTATCGCAACAATCTTCCCCGGCTGACCAAGTGGCTTGACAAATTACCT
>JANMKG010000191.1:0-12936 GCA_031371915.1 Chitinophagaceae bacterium
CACTTGTATGATCGGGTTTTCGATTTTGGTGCCTGCTGCAACTGGAATAGCTGCTGCCATATCCGCCTGCTGTTTCTTTTCATCCCATTCATAAAAAAGCCCGGAAGCTATTCCGGCAGGGGCATCTGCGGTACCGGCTGCTGATAAGAGGAGCACAAGATGTTCTTTATAATAAGAACCAATATCCGCCCAGCCGACCCGCTGACGGATCGTTGCAAAACTTGTAGCTGGGAAATTCATGGTCAGTACTTCATATTTTTTAGGCGCAGGTGCACCAGTACTTTGCTCGATCAGGTTTTTTAGTGTTGAAAGACTAAAATCAAAATCCTTTCCCATCTCTTTGTCCATACTGTAAAACAGGTTGAAGATATTCCAGGGACGGGGGGTAGGCATATTGAAATTCCAGGTCACGGTGGTTAGCCCGTTTGTTTCGTTGAGCGTAAAGACCGATACCGCGCTGCCTTTTTTTGGTGTTGAGAAATGGATCTTATGTTCCACTTTTTTATCCGGTTCCAGGGCTATGATCTCTATCTTACCATTGCCGGAAATATTCGGATCACCGGTCCAGGAACTCGCTGCACCAACAGTCCCGTCGGTTCCACTCAGCGTATACACGGCCGATGTGTCCTGCTGGCTCCATACCGAAAACCGGTGAAAATTCTCCAGTTTGGCCAGTTGCTTGTAGATAACAGCGGCAGGGGCATTGATCGTAATAGAACGTTCTACTTTTTGTTCTGCTGGTAAGAAAAAAGATAAGATAGCCGTAGCAGCTGTGACGGCCAGCAAGAAAAGAAGAAAGGGTTTCAGGAATTTCATAACGGGATTTACCAGGTATCAGAATGGCTTGGGCTTTTTAATATCTGCAGGAGCAGGTTTCAATGTAGCCCGGATATAATGGTTCAGGTTGATATATTTTTTCGCCACTTCCTGGATCATTTTAGAATTAAGATTATTGGTAAGTTCCTGCCGGCGGAGAATATCTGTAGGGTTGTTTCCAAGGTAATAAGCATCATAGAGTCCCGTCATCCAGAACAGGTTTTGTTTCATATCCACTTCCAGTTTCCTGGTCTGCTGTTCTTTTATCTTTTCCAGGTCCCCGGGCTGCACGCCATTATCGATTATTTTTTTTAATTCTTCCAGCGTTGCTTTACTGAGTGTATCTATATTTTCAGGGGCACAGGGAAAAGAAATATTGAAAGTGGAATAGGAGTAAGGATATTTTCTCATATCGCCGAAGACACTGACCCGGTACACACTGCTTTTTTCCTCCCGCAATTTTTCCACGAGTTTAATATTCATGAGCTCACCCAGGCTGCGAAGCGTGTAAGCATCTTTTACATTATAAGTAGCAGGGGCAGTAAAAACAAGCGTAACAATGCTTTTCGGATCTTCTCCCTTCGTGATCACTTTATCTACACTGCCTGCGGGTGGACGTATGCCCAGGTCCCTGTAGGTCTCTCTTGCAGGGCTGGAAGGAAGGCTGCCGATATATTTTTCCAGCAGGGGCCTGATCGTTTCTTCCTCGAAAGAACCTACAAAGAAGAAAGTAAAATCAGCAGCATTGCCAAATCTTTCTTTATAGATCTGTATACTGCGGTCGAGGCTGATCTTGTCAAAATCGGCGGGTTTGGGCAAAGTGCCGGCCCGCGGATGATTTTGTGTCATCATTTTCTGGAATTCCGCGCTGAAATATACCTGGGGGTTCGCATCAAGGTTGGCATAAAGCTGTTTTTGTTTTGTTTTGAAGGATTCAAAAGCCTCCGCGTCTTTCCGGGGAGCGGTAAAATAAAGATGGATCAGTTGCAAGAGCGTCTCTGTTTCTTTAGGAATGGTGCTGCCATTCATCCCTTCACTGTATAAAGTGATGTTCGGTGTCAAACTGGTATTCTTTCCTTTCAACATGTCATTCAAATCGCCGGCGGAAAAATTTCCCACACCGCTCTGCGTAACGATCGCCGCCGCATTGCTGGCGGAATAATAATCTGCATCTTTTACCAACGAGTGACCTCCCTTGCTAAAGGCCCGGAACAGGATCTCATCGTTCTTGAAATTGGTTGATTTCAATATGACCGTAGCGCCGTTGGACAATTTGATGGTAGTAACAGACAGTTCCTCGCTGGTCTTCGCACTGGCGATCTTACCGGGTTTTAATTTAGAGGGGTCCATCAAAGAAGTCGCCAGCAATTTTTCTTTATAAGGTTCAATAGTGGCGATATCGACGGTCTTCAGTACTTCATTCACTTCGGAGGCAGAAGGGATCTTTACGCCTTCTTTATCCGGGGCATTCAGGGTAACCACCATATTATCCTTTGTAATCCATTTTGCTGCCAGTTTGTTCACATCATCAAGGGTAACTAGTTTGAGGTATTGTTTTACAAAATCATATTCCCATTCGATACCCGGTATCGGTTCATTGATAAGGAAATTGTTGGTGTATTCATCTGCATAGTGGAAGGATTCTTCTTTTTCACGTTCACTGAAAATGCGGTCATAGAAACTCTGAACTTGTTTTTTCTGCAGCTCAAATTCTGAAGGAGTGAATCCATACAACAATACACGGCGGTTTTCCTGCTGGAGGGCATACAGGGCGCGGGACATACCGGTATCGCTGGTATTGGCAAAAAGCACGTAAGCGTCTTTTGTCCGGGCGTTACTGTTACCATAATTGGCCCCTGCGCCTAAAAAAGGCGGGTTGGGTTTCATGCTCAGTTCGCGGAAACGGTTGTTCAGCATTCCTGTAAAAAGCATCCGGTTAATATACCGGCAATAATCCCCGATGCTGGTATCGGGTTGCGGATCCTTTTTGAATAACAGTTCTACTGAAGACAAAGGGGTTTCTTTATCCTTGGCCACCACGGTCAGTGTTTCCGCATGATCGGGGACTCCAAACTCCTCTCTTTTTCTCGGGGATGCCGGGGCAGGAATACCAGCAAACATTGCTTTTACTTTTTGCTCCATGTCCTTTACATCTATATCCCCTACAATGATGATGGCTTCCATGTCGGGACGATACCAGTCCCTGTAAAAACGTTTCAACGCAGCGTTAGAAAAATGCTCCAGGGTTTCAAGGTTGCCGATCGGCAATCGTTCCGCGTATTTGGAACCAAGGTATTGCACCGGCAACGTTTGTTTCATCATTCTTTCATCCGCTCCGCGTGTCAGCCGCCATTCTTCGATCACCACGCCTCTTTCTTTTTCAATGTCAGCAGAATCCAGTGTTGCATTATGAGCCCAGTCTTCCAGTATCTGTAATCCTTTATCCACCAGCCCGGGTTTATCAGTTGGCACAGGAAGTATATATACTGTTTCATCAAAACTGGTATAAGCATTCAGGTCGGCACCAAAGCGGACACCAATACTTTGCAGGTAACTGACCAATTCGTTCTTAGGAAATCTTTTGGTGCCATTAAAATTCATGTGTTCCATGAAATGAGCAAGACCCAGTTGGTCATCGTCTTCGAGCACTGAACCGGCATTGACCACGAGGCGCAATTCAACCCTTTTCTCCGGTAAGCTGTTCTTCCGGATATAATAAGTGAGACCATTTGCAAGCCTGCCGATCCGGGTATTCGGGTCCACCGGCATCACCTGAGACGTATCGATCTGGCACCATGCGGCGGGAAACAACAGAACTGTCGCCAGCAGGGATGTCCAGAACTTTTTTGCCACTTGCATAACTTTTGTTGGGAACATAAATTTACCTATCGGGAATAAGAAATAAGAAATAAATATTAAGCTTGCCTGCCGGCCGGCAGGAAATAAGGAAGTTGAACAGCCTGGTGATTGAAAAGTATTACCCAATGGGGATAAACTGCCCGTAACGAAAATGAATTTCAACGCCGGGTTAGCGATCTGAAGGGTTGGTAATGAATAAGTTCTTATACTTTCTCATTTCTTATTCTTCATTTCTTATTTCTCATTCTGCCTCTTCCTGCCTGGCTTCCGGTCGCATCTGCGGGAAAAGAAGAACATCCTGTATGGAAGGCTGGTTAGTAAGCAGCATACAGAGGCGGTCAACACCAAACCCGATACCCGAAGTAGGAGGCATTCCGTATTCCAGGGCCCGCAGAAAATCATGATCAATGAACATAGCTTCGTCATCTCCCCGTTCTGAAAGTTTAACCTGTTCTTCAAAACGTTCCCGCTGGTCAATGGGATCATTTAGTTCACTGTACGCATTGGCGATCTCCTTTCCATTGATCATTAACTCAAAACGCTCTACCAGACCCTGCTTGTCACGATGTTTTTTGGTCAGGGGACTCATTTCAACAGGATAGTCGATAATAAAAGTTGGCTGCACATAATTCTTTTCACATTTCTCACCGAAAATAACATCGATCAGCTTTCCCTTGCCCATCGTATTATCAGCGTGTATATGCAGTTGTTTGCACACAGAACGCAACTGTTCTTCATTCATGCGGCTGACATCGATACCGGTGTGTTCCTGTATCGCATCATAAATACTGATGCGTTTGAAAGGCGCTTTGAAAGAAATGGTCCTGAGCGAAGTGGAAGGATCACCAACCGTTATATCGGTTGTTCCGCAAACATCCTGGGCCGCTTTTTCCAGTAACTGTTCCGTCGTTTCCATCATCCAGAAATAATCTTTATAGGCTGTATAGAATTCAAGGATGGTGAACTCGGGGTTATGGGTCCGGTCCATTCCTTCATTACGAAAATTACGGCTGAATTCATACACCCAGTCAAACCCGCCTACGATAAGGCGTTTGAGGTAGAGTTCATTCGCGATCCGTAAATAAAAAGGAACGTCCAGGGCATTGTGGTGCGTCACGAAAGGTCTTGCGGCCGCGCCACCGGGTATACTTTGTAATACCGGTGTATCCACTTCCAGTGCACCGCGTTCATTTAAGAACTCACGGATGGAATTGATCAGTTTAGTCCGTTTTAAAAAAGTTTCTTTTACAGAAGGATTAATGATCAGGTCGGCATAGCGTTGCCGGTATTTGAATTCAGGGTCTGTTACTGCATCAAAGACCTGTCCTTCCGCTTCTTTTACAATGGGCAATGGGCGAAGCGATTTGCTCAGCAAGGTCAGCTCTTTTACATGCACAGAGGTCTCACCTGTCTTGGTAATAAATGCATAGCCTTTTATGCCGATAATATCGCCAATATCAATAAGTTTTTTCCAGACAATATCATAGAGCGTTTTGTCCTCGCCGGGACAGATATCATCCCGCCGGATATAGAGCTGGATCTTTCCTTTGGCATCCTGTATAACGCAAAAATTGGCCTTGCCCATATCCCGTACACTCATGATACGGCCAGCGAGGCAGCAATCCGCAAATTTTTCTTTGGTCTCTTCTGAATAGTTTTCTTTTATATCGGAAGAATAGCTGTTGACAGGGAACAGGGGAGCAGGATAGGGTTCAATACCCATCATGATCAGTTCCGCCAGTTTTTCCCGCCGGAGTTGCTCCTGTTCAGAAAGATGTGATACACTCATTGGATTATTTTTCAAATACGGCCCTTTGTTAAGGGGCAGGCAAAGGTACTGGTTGGGGGTAAGCATACAAAGCAAAAGTCCCGGCAAAGCGCCGGGACCAGGAAATTTGCAAGTAGTTTGGCTGCTTATTTATTATTGACCAGCATACCCAGTTTCAGGGCAAGTGAACCATTTCTTGATTCATCAACAGGATTGTCACCGGGTAGTATGTTCCTGATCCCCAAAGTATAATTCGCGGAAATGAAAAACCCTTTCCGGAAGACAAAACCTGCGAGGAAATGAGCGCCATAGTCAAGTGACTTATAATTGGCGAGGGGGTCTTTACCAAAAACGAGGGTCGTTTCTGCTTTTGATACATTTGTTTTAAGTACTTTTTTGGAAGGCACCGGTACTGCTATGGAGGGTCCGATTCCTACAAATACATGCCCGTTCTTGTTCTTACCGTTGTACACAAAGTTCAATAAAGCCTCTGCATAATGAAGGGCGACATAGCTTTTCGAATCATGGGTTTTGGAAGTCACCATACCTTTCTGGGTATATTGAATCGTGGGCTGGAAACTTATGTTTGATTTTTTTATCGGGGCATCTACCAGCATACCAAAGGTGAAACCGGTGATGGACTTTGATTTGCCTGTTACACCACCCGTTTTGCCATGCATATTTGACTTAGTGATTCCGCCGAAAATACCTACGCTGGGTTTTTGTGAAAAGGCAGTGATCTGTAAGCAGCACGCTGTTACAATGAAAATTAAAAGCGTCTTTTTCATATCAGTTATTTTGGTTTACCTACTCGTATCGCTTTTCGGTTAAGGCGCCCTACTCTTTTGCGGGATTTTCGGGTTTGTCCCTTAGCTGGATAGTACTTCTTTGATAATCTGGCGGCAACTTACAGCAATACCGGAACTTTTCAAAATCGTGACCCCCTGCTGCGGGAGCAGGCAAAAATACTGTTTCGGGAGGGAAGGACAAACAAAAAGACCCAGGCTTTATACAAGCCCGGGCCCCGCATCATCACCAGCGTCAGCCTCCTCACAAAAAGGGCCGGGCCGGTGCTTCCTGTATGATAGCTCTTTTTCCCAAAAAGGTCCACGAATCGTCTAGGTACCTGACGGTGCCCCCTCTTTTCCGGGCTCCTTTTTCTTTTTCTTCCCCGTTATGCTCTTTATTACAACGATCGTCAGCCAGACAACAAGTGCTGTTCCCCCGATAGCAACAATAATTGCGAGCGCATCGGAACCACCGCAGGAGAGTGTGCATGCAAGGGCTGCTATCGCATAGATCAATAGGAGGGCGCCGATCACGGAAAGGATGATCAGTGCAATTTTTCCTCCTTCAGAGGGTTCCGTTGATCTTTTGATGGCTTTCACCTGTTCCCTCAATAATTTTTTCCGTTCTTTCCACTTCAGGGTATTCCCTTTTTCATCCTTCATTGAAGCAATGAAAGCAGGGATGGATTTGTAGGTTTTTATACTGCTGTCACCAGGAAGAGAACTACTGCTGGCGACTGCTGCATTCAGCGATCCGCCATAGCGGAATAAACGGTCGGGGTGATTCGCCAGGCAAACGATCATAAAAAAAGTGGAACCGGCCAGCAGCAGGTCACAGCTTTTTTGCCGGGCATAAGACCTTGTTCCCCATTTCTTTTTAATAGACCGGGAGGGATACCCGATAAAACCGGCAGCATAGAGGCAGCCAAAGAATACGAGAATCCAAAGAGGGACCGAAATGCCCAGCGAACTTAATAATACGCCAGCAGCAATACCCAGCGCATTCAATACAAAAAAAGAAAGGATGATGAGAAGGCGGGCTGACCATTTATGATCTTTTGCCCAGGCAGAGATTTTTTTCATACAGGAAATTTTAAGGTGATTGAAATTGAAACTTTTTTATGATTTATGGATATTTTCTCATCCGGCCGCTAAATGACCCGTTGGTCAGCCGCATCTTCTGGTTGTTCTTATTGGTGAGTACCAGGTCAAAGGTGCCGTTGATAGCACAATCCTTTTGCCCGGGTACAATGGCCGCTGTTACGTCTTTGCAATCTGAATAAGTAAAATTGATGGAACCTGATTCGTACCAGTACACGGCTACCGAATCGATGGGATTACCCCCACTGTGCAAATTGCAGTTGGCGCCTGTACTACTGACAGAAGAACCCGTTGGTTGCAGGTAACCACAAACGATCGCCCCGGGATTACGGGCCGTGATGTAAATATCCCCGCCAAACAAATTGTTCTCGTCTTTGATCCCAAGCCCTGTAAAATTGACAAAAAGGATCTCGTTCTGAACGATGATGATATCGCTGTAGATAGTGCTGCTGCGACTCTGTTGCTGGCCATTGTAAGTAAAATTTATTTTGGTCTCGTAGGAGGTTGAGTCGCCAAATTTTTTGCAACCCGGGCCGGTGAAAAAAATAACAGCCGCAATCAACAGGACAGCCAGGATACCTTTTTTCATAAATTTATTTTTAAAGTTAGGGAAGGAACAGCGCGGGTAACAAAACTATTGTAACGCGGTTGCGGAATAGTTTCGGTATTCAAAGAAAGTCTCATCGCTTTTTTTTTGTTGCGGCTGGATGCAATGTAGAGGGGTATACAGGCGGGTATTGCAACTAGTCCAGCTAGAAAAATGGTAGCCCTAACCCCATTAGTGGTCCTGAGAAATGGCCAAACCACTTCACAGGTAATTCCGCCGAGCAATGTTATCGTTGCCGCCGTTCCCTGGCGTTTGCTTTTTTTCAGGAGACTGGCTTGAAGTTCAGGATCTGTACTGGTTTTTAACTGACTGAAGGAAGCAATGGACAGGCTGAGTAAAAGAATAAAAACGATGAGCTTTGTCATATCAGTAAGTTTATGGAAGTGAAACTTATTGTTTTTTAATGGTGATCAAATAAAACAGGGATACGTACTATCCTGATTTCATAGAAGGGGATCGCTTGTCCATCATTGTTGACGTAGCGATACCTTGTTTACCAGGATACCTTTTTTGCGCGGCCCTGTCCGCTTGCAGGGTTTTCATCAGGGTATCCCAGAAAGTAAAATATAACCCGAAGTTCTTATTGCTTTTCTGATGATGATGGTTGTGATGGGTAGAGGAACTGATGTATTTGCCCGGGGAACTGGTACGCAACCTGGAAGGCAGGAATTCAAAACCAAGATGCCCGACCACGTTGGTGATAACCACGATGGAATTAAATAACAACAGGGCCAGGATATGTACCGGCCAGATAGTGATCAGCGGGAAAACGATCAACCCTAAGACCAGTGCCTCAAGCGGGTGGAAAGAATTTGCCGCAAGTGGCGTAGGATTTGACGACCGGTGGTGTACCCAGTGTATTTTTTTAAAGCACCATCTTGTATGAAGAAACCGGTGCACCCAGTAAAAATAAGTGTCATGAAGGATGATCATCAGGACAAGGGTCAGGAAAAAATACCCATAGCCATATTGATGTATGTCTGTATAAATGGTAGTATGACCATTACTATAAAGCAGGTAGGCAGCGAACAGGATTACAGAAAAAATAAGAATACTGGAAAAGGAGAATAACAGCTCATGTCTCATTTGTTTTTTACCCGGCATGGCGGCCTGGATCTTAAATTTTTTTACCCAGGCCGGACCAGAATGATAACAAATCAAATAGGCAATCAGGGGCACAAGGATATACCGGGCTGTATTAAAAACCAGCATCAGCAAAATGGCCCACCACCAGTGGTCCAAGGGAGCCGGGAGATGTAGTTTATCCATTTTATGGGTTTTTTAAATTTAGGCGGCCGGGGCGATCTTTGGTTTACTTAGTTTTTTCAACAACTTGAAATGAGACATCAAACCACCTGTGATTGAATTGTACCGGTAGCGTAAACCAAATTCCTTCGCCGTTAACCGAACCAGTTTAGTGATAGCAGGGTAATGAATATGACAATAGTTGGGAAAAAGATGGTGTGCCACATGGTGATTTAGCCCGCTAAAAAAGAAACTGATCATGGGTGAGTCAGGACTAAAGTCATCGGTGGTCCGTAATTGATGTTCGCCCCAGCTGCAATTAATTACACCATTCTCGTCCGGAAGGACAAACAAGGAGTCTTCTACCACATGATTAGAAAGTAAAGCAAAAATGGCCACTACCCCGGAACCTATCTGCATTAATGTAAACCCTGCTAAAATCTGCCAAAAAGGGTTATGCAGGATAAGAGCCGGAAGTACAAGCATATAAAAAATATAAAATAGTTTGCTTATAACCAGGATGGTCCAATGAATGGGTGCATGATGAGCTTTTACAAGACCGATCTTTTCCAACCGGTAGTATTTAAAATCGCGAAGCAATACCCAGTAGAAAATGTAGAAAGGGTATAATATCTTCATATACCAGTATTGATACCGGTGCCGGGGGTTTGATTTTGTAAAGGGAGTTACTCTTACAACATTACTTTGTTCAAGATCAATATCAATACCCGGAATGTTAGTATAGGGATGATGAGAAATAGTGTGTTTGTATTTGTACATATAACCATCTCCGCCAACAAGATTCGCAAAACGAAGTAAGAATTGATTCACCCATTTTTTGGAGGAGAAAGCTCCATGCGCCGCATCATGTACAATGCTCATGGCCGCGAACATGATGAACGTTCCCATCAAAAACCAGGAGAGAAGGAAAGCCCCAAGCGGCAGTTGTCCCCGTAGTATCATGATGTAGGCGGTAACATACAGACCAAAGAACAGGGCGGCTTTGATAATAGCCTGCGCATTAGCGTAACGGCTGATCTTATTCTCGCGGAAATAAGCATGAACCCGGTGCTTCAAAGTATTGTAAAACCCGTTACGGGGTTCCGGCTGAAACCTGATCTTTTCCATATTGATAAAATTTAGGTGGTGAAATTCTTTTTTTATAGTTCTCTTTTTTCAAAGAATCAATCGTTGTTTGTAAAGCTTCTTCAAAGGGGGTGATACGATAACCTAATTGTGTTATCGCTTTCTCGCTGCATAATATCCTGTGTTTGGCAAAACGGGCGATCAGCGAAGGGGTTAATTCGGTTTTCTTGTTCAAAAAATAGGAAAGGGAGGCAACGCCTTTTAAAAAGGGCACGGGGAGTTTGAGGATAAGATTATTTGCAGAACTGGATTTCCTGATGGCCCGCAACAGCTCGCCATAGGAAATGTTTTCTCCTCCCAGGATATAACTTTCCCCGGCCTTTCCTTTTTCCATGGCCTGGAGGTGCCCGTTTACAACATCTTTTATGTACGTGTAATTGCTGATGTACCGGTCCATATGGGGAAACAATACTATTTTTTTATTCAGGATATATTGTATCATCCTGTTAACGGCATTGCTATAGGTAGCAGGACCGGGCCCGTATACCCGTGTGGGATTTACGATCACTACGTTCAATCCTCTGCCCGCGAATTCTCTTACCAGGGTTTCGGCTAAATGTTTTGAAAGATCATAATCGCTTTCAAAAGGCTCGATTCGCTCATCCTTTTCGGTAAAGGGGACCTGTAATGTCGGGCCCCACACTGCGGCGCTGCTGGTAAAAACCATTTTTTGAACCGAAGCATCCAGCGCAGCGGCTAACACATTCTTTGTTCCGTTTACATTTACTTCCATAAGAGCACACCCAGCTGTACCTGAAAATTTTGCAATAGCGGCACAATGGTATACGTGGGCACAACCCTTTATTGCAGGAGCAATACTTCCCGGGTCTGTAATGTCTCCTTTGAAAACCCTGATATTCGCGCCGGCTGGAAGGTGGGGAGACCCGGTATCACGAACAAGCAAGTGGATCTCGTTTTCCTGTGCTGCTAATTGCTGTACAAGTTGGTTACCTACATAGCCTGTTGCTCCTGTTACAAATATTCTCATAAAGGGATTTTTAAAGAGAGAGAAGGATAAGATCGCTGGCTGAAGGACTGCTGCTGCAGCACCATCGCCTTTTCCATTTTAAAACCGATGCTGCTTGTATTTCTCGCCTTTCTTTTATTGGCAGAAGAAAGGAAAAAGAAAGGACCACTTGCTGCAATACATACCAGCCCGGATAGTATAAGAACCCCGGCGGTATTGGCCCGGCTATCTTTTTCGGGTGTTGTGCCAAATAGCCAATCATAATCCCTGGGGTAAACGGCCAGCCCTGTTATAAATAGAGCAGTGCCACCGGAGACAAGAACGATACCGGTTGTTCCCTGGCGTTTGCTTTTTTTCAGGAAGTCGGTTTGAATTTGCTGGCTGGACCCGGTCATTGTTTGGCTGAAAGAAGCCAGGAAGAGTCCCATGAGCATAAGAAAGATGAATGTTTTTTTCATAAACTTATTTTTAAAAGGGGGCATTGAATTTTCCATTGGTGAGTGTATTGCTGCGGAGTACATTGGAATTATCCAAATAAGTAACAGTAGCGCTAAAAGTTCCCTTTACGAATGAAGGACTGATCTCGGTGATCGTAATTACCCCGGAACTTCCTGAAACATGACAGGGTTCTAAAGGAATCCTGAAGGGGCAATACCAGATTTCTGTTTTTATATTAAGGGCCGTATTAAAACTGTAAGTACCCGGTACGATCGGATCGGGGGAATCGATCTTTATGGAAATATCGTCCTCGAACCACCCGGTTGCTTTCTGGCCATATACTACTAGCTCATAGAGGTTGGGGTAGGCTGTACCCAGCCGCGCTTTTGCCGTCGTATTAGGGTCCGTATTATAATTAAAGCTGCGGGTACTTCCGTCAATGGTAACGGAAATAGTTCCGGGGCCATCCCTGGCCGGCTCAGGAGCGGTAACTTCTTTTTTGCTGCAACTATTTAAATAGAACAGGCAAATAAATGCCAGGGGTAAATAATTTATAATCTGTTTCATAATAATATCTTTATTGGTTTGGGACAGCATTCATTAATCTCTCCTGACATTAAAATCACCTTCTGACACTGTCTTCGCAACGCCGGTAGATCCATTTACATTGGTGACAAATTCAAAGGAACCTTCCACATGTTTTTTATTGATGGCCCTTATCGTTATTTTCCCGCTCCCATAAAAAGGACAAGTCCCGTAATAGCAGGAGAACTGACCCGCGGAATAGCCAATATTATTTTCATAAAAAACAGCGCTGCGCTCATTTGGACCGGGTACGAAATCATAAATACCGGGGTTAATATCACTACCGCCTCCATCAAGGTAGAGCAGGAAGTAATAGGGCGATTGTGACCGGATGGCAATGATCTTATCACCAGCCCTGCCATCAGTTGCCCATAAGTCGTTGGTGGTGGAAAAAGGCACGCCATCGATCTTTCCATTTATATAACTGGAAGAAGTTCCGTTATCCTTACTGCATCCAGGCAGGATAAGAAGACTAACGAGAACTAGCGGAATAGCGAATAGTAAGCGTTTCATAACAGGAAGGTTTAAGGAGAATGAAAAAAATTAGACAGCCTCACTTATTGCTTTACCAGGGTGATCTTTAGCTGGTCGCCGGCCACCTGGGTATCATTATTGA
>JANMKG010000216.1:0-4156 GCA_031371915.1 Chitinophagaceae bacterium
GTCCTTTAAACCTGCATGGTTTGTCATCCTGACGAGCGTAGCGAGGAAGGAAGGATCGGTAGTTCAGTTGGTTAGAATGCCGCCCTGTCACGGCGGAGGTCGCGGGTTCGAGTCCCGTCCGGTCCGCGAAAGTCAAGAAAAACCCGCGCAAGTCGCGGGTTTTTTGTTTTTGCTCTGCCTGGCATTATTTTGATAGTTTCCTATATATCTTACCCCCGGCTTGATGTAAATTTAGACTGAAAATTGTGAGTATGATTATGCTTATGTGCACAAGCATCTCCTGACGAAGAGAGATCATACTCATAAAAAAAAATTCAAAAGTTTGATTTTATAAGAAGGAAAAATTCAAAAAGGATGTGACAGATTTTTTAGAAGCTTTAGAAACCAAAAAAGCAAGTGATCAATTAAACTCACCATATGGAATTATCCGGGATCAAAGTAATTTTTTTAGATATTGGCGGCGTATTGCTTAACAATGCCTGGGGGCATGAATCCAGGCAAAAAGCTGCCCGGACGTTCAGCCTGGATTACGCTGAACTGGATACCTTACACAATTTCATATTCAATGTGTATGAGATCAACAGCATCACGCTTGATGAATACCTCGAGAGGGTTGTTTTTAATCATCCCCGGGATTTTACAAAAGAGGATTTCATAAAATTTATGTTGGCCGAGTCCATAGAATTGCCGGGTATGCTTTCCTGGTTAAAAGAATGGAAAAAGGATTGTGGATTTCCTATTATCGCGATCAATAATGAAGGCAAAGAGCTCAATGATTTTCGTATTAAAAAATTTGGCTTGCACCAGTGCTTCGATGCGTTTATTTCTTCCTGTGAAGTAGGAATGCGTAAACCCGATCCTGGTATTTTCAGGCTGGCATTGGGTGTAGCACAAGCTTCGCCGGAAGAGTGTATTTATTTTGATGACCGGCTGATGCTGGCACAAGCCGCTCAACAGTTGGGATTCCAGAGCTTTCATCACGAGTCGTTTTCAACTACCAAAAAAATACTGGAAAGTTTAAAAATGAAATGAGTTCGACCAAACTATTAGTGAATAGTCAATAGGGAATAGTGAATACAAAACAGGCCGGGTTTTTGAAAGAAATAAGATCAACAACCCAGCCAGCATATGGAGACGTTCAAAGATATCATCAGCTCCTCCCAACCCGTTTTAGTGGATTTTTATGCCGACTGGTGCGGCCCCTGCAAGGCCATGAACCCCATCATTAAAGAAGTGGCCCATGAACTGCAAGGGAAAGCCCGTGTCATTAAAGTCAATATTGATAAGGCAGAAGACGCTTCCCGAAAATATGCTGTGATGGCCGTGCCCACCTTTATTCTCTTCAAGAACGGGAAGGAAGTATGGCGGCATGCCGGGATGATTGATAAACCAGGCTTATTGAGAACAATTACCAGTCATAACTAAAAGTTGCCGTAACGAGTTATCCGAATTTGGCATGTTTTTTCGCCCCTTATGAAAAAACATAGGATATGAAAGCAATCTGGACAGGTTCGATCGGCTTTGGCCTGGTGAATATTCCCATCAAGATGTTCAGCGCTGTGGAAAGCAGCACGCTCGACCTTGATATGCTCGATAAAAAAGACCTTTCCAATATCCGTTTCAAAAGAGTGAATGAGAATACGGGTAAAGAAGTGGCTTGGGAAAATATTGTCCGGGGTTATATGGTGAATGAAAAATACGTGGTCCTGGATAAGAGTGATTTTGAAAAGGTCATCCCCGAAAAAACAAAACATATCGAGATCACGCAGTTTGTGAATGAGAAGGACATCGACAGCATCTATTTTGAAAGCCCTTATTTCCTCGAACCAGAAAAAACCGGGATCCGGGCTTATACCCTCCTGCGGGATGCACTCGCAAAAACGGGGAAGGCAGGCGTCGGGTTGTTTGTTATGCATAACCGCGAACATGTCTGCATCATCAAAGCCAGTGAGAAGGCAATCGTACTGAACCGTATTCGTTTTGCCCAGGAGATCCGCTCTCCTAAAGAACTTAATTTACCCGCCGCCAAAAGCAAACCCGAAGAATTAAAAATGGCGATGAGTCTTATCAACCAGCTGACCAAACCTTTTGATGTAACAAAATACAAAGATGATTATAGCGAGAAATTACTCAAGATCATTAAAGCCAAATCAAAAGGGAAATCTATCGCCTACAGCCCGTTGAAAGTTGTTCATTCAACAACCAAAGACCTGATGGAACAACTTAAAGCCAGCCTGTCCGGTAAACGTAAAGCATCATGAGCCTGCTGACCTATAATAAAAAAAGGGACTTTAAGCAAACAGCTGAGCCCGCCGGGAAAAAAGCCGGTGCGAATAAATTCCGATTCGTCGTACAACGGCACCAGGCTTCCCACCTGCATTATGATTTCCGGCTGGAACTGGACGGTGTATTAAAAAGCTGGGCTGTTCCCAAAGGACCTTCTCTAAATCCTGCCACGAAACGATTAGCTGTAATGGTAGAAGATCATCCTGTCAGTTATATAGGTTTCAAAGGAACTATTCCCGCGGGTAATTATGGAGCCGGGACCGTGGAGGTATGGGACAATGGCAGTTTCGAACCTGTCAATGCGAAGCATAAACCCATTTCCGAAAAAGAAGCGTTGCAGGGAATTAAGAAAGGAGAGATAAAATTTTCCCTCAACGGGAAAAAACTGAAAGGTGAATTTGTCCTGGTGCGGTTGAAAAATGAAGAAAAGAACTGGCTCCTGATAAAACACAAAGATGAATACGCGGTAAATACGATTTACAACGCGGAAGATCAAACAGGGAACGGGGTTACCCCATCAAACAGCGTTGCATCGATACGTCATGGGAAAGCGAAGAAAGTGAACAGTTATATCAAACCCATGCTGGCTTCCATTACGAAAACACCCTTTGATGATCCTGGATGGATCTACGAGATCAAGTGGGACGGTTACCGGTCGATCGCCGAAATAGAAAAAGGAAATGTGAAGTTTTATTCCCGTAACGGGATCGATTTTTCCGGACGTTTCCCCGCTATCGGGAATGCGCTGAAAAAAATAAAACATGATGTGATCCTGGATGGAGAGATCGTATTGCTCAATGAAAAGAATCTCCCGGATTTCCAGAAACTACAGGATTACGAGAACCACCTGAATTATCCTCTTGTGTTTTATGTATTCGATATACTGGAACTTGATGGAAAGAAAATGGAAGAACTCCCGCTGACCGACCGCAAGAAGATCTTAAAGAAAGTAGTGGGGAAAAACAGCGTCATCCGGTATTGTGATCATATCGACGGGAACGGTATATCTTTTTTCGAAAAAGCAAAAGAACAGGGACTGGAAGGTATTATCGCCAAGAAAAAAGAAAGCACTTACTCAGAGGGATACCGGAGCAAGGAATGGTTGAAAATAAAAAATGTACAAAGTACAGAAGTGGTGATCGTTGGTTATACAGCGCCGAAAGGAGAACGCAAGGAATTCGGCTCGCTGGTGCTGGCCAATAAAAAGGGGAAGCGATGGGAATACCGGGGACATGTGGGTACAGGTTTCCCCAGCAAACTCCTGGCTTCATTGAAAAAACAAATGAGGTTACTGGAAACAGAACAATCGCCTTTTCAAACAAAAGTCCCCCTGAATGGTGAGGTTACCTGGCTAAAACCTGGATTAGTGGCTGATATTGCTTATACCGAGATCACCCGTGATAAAATATTTCGTCACCCTGTTTTTCTCCGGCTTCGTGAAGAAAAAAACAAGGAGTATGTGAACGAGGAAGTGGTGGAAGAGATCACGGACACCAAAAAGAACAGCGAAATGAAAGCAGGAAAATTCAATGTAGCGGTCAGCAATCTTCATAAGATATTCTGGCCCGCCGAAGGATTTACCAAGGGGGATGTGCTTGATTATTATGATAAGATGGCGGATTTTATCCTCCCCTACCTGAAAGGGAGGCCCTTGTCCTTAAAAAGAAATCCCAACGGCATCCGGGATGAAGGATTTTATCATAAAGATGCCGGTGAACATGCACCTTCTTACGCGGATGTTTTTAAAGTAAAAAGCGAGAGCAGTAATAATACGATCGATTATATCGTCTGCAATAACAAAGCGACCCTCCTCTACCTGGCCAACCTTGGATGTATTGAAATGAATCCCTGGAACAGTACAACTAAGTAC
>JANMKG010000218.1:0-4664 GCA_031371915.1 Chitinophagaceae bacterium
ACAGTTGCCTCTGTTCCCGTGATATTTCTTTGGAACATAAGCATAATACAGTTACCTTTGCGCCGCGAAGTAGAGCAGCAGCGGTAGCTCGTTGGGCTCATAACCCAAAGGTCGGGAGTTCGATCCTCCCCTTCGCAACAACTGAACCATCCGCTATGGCGGGTGGTTTTTTTTAAAATTTTTCCTAAACAGTTGCCCTTCAACTGGCAAGGACTGACTACCTCCTCCTTCTTGCTACCCGAAGTGTGCATCTTCAGGATTAGAAATAATAATGAAATCTGGTTTTGTCAATATTTTCGGCCGGCCCAATGCCGGTAAAAGCACGCTGCTCAATGCCCTGATCGGGGAGAAACTCGCTATTGTTTCGCACAAAGTGCAGACAACAAGACACCGTATCAAAGGCATCCTTACCGAAAAAGAATACCAGGTGGTGTTTTCGGACACACCCGGGATCATCGAACCCAAATACCGACTGCATGAAAAAATGATGCAGGCGGTAAAAAGTGCACTGGAAGACGCCGATGTAGCCATGCTTATCGTGGATATTAAGGAGAACTGGCAGGAATGTGATACGATCTTCACGGCGCTGAAATTAAAGGTCCCCGCCATTGTTGTTCTTAATAAAATAGACCTGGCTGGTGAAAAGACCATTAAAGAAGCGGTTGATTTCTTTTCAACCAGGCCCTATTGCAGAAAAGTGATCACGATATCCGCGTTATCGGGTATCAACAAGAAAAAACTGGTGAATGCTGTGCTGGAATTCCTGCCCGAAGGAGAGCCTTTTTACAACGGCGAGGATATCACTGATCTGAATACACGTTTTTTTGTAAGTGAACTCATTCGGGAGAAGATATATGAATTGGCCCAGGATGAGATCCCTTATCATACCGCGGTACTGGTGCGGGAGTACCAGGAAAAAAACACCCTTGTGAAGATCGTCGCGGATATTATTGTTCACCGGGAAACGCAAAAAGCGATCCTCATCGGGGATAAGGGGTCCATGATCAAAAAGATAGGCACCGAAGCCAGGAAGGATATCGAAGCGTTCATACAGCAAAAAGTGTTTTTGGAATTATTTGTAAAAGTGAAACCAAAGTGGAGAGAGAATGAATTACAGCTAAAGGAATATGGTTATTAATATTGAATTATGTCATTTACAGTAGCGATAGTAGGAAGACCCAACGTAGGAAAAAGCACCCTGTTCAACCGTTTGCTGGAACAGCGCAAAGCCATCGTTGACGATATGAGCGGTGTGACCCGTGACCGCCAGTACGGGGTGACCGACTGGAACGGGAAAACTTATAACGTTATCGATACCGGTGGTTTTGTATCGGGGAGCCAGGATATTTTTGAAAAAGAGATCGCGAAGCAAGTGCTTGTAGCCCTGGAAGAGGCCAACGCCATTATTTTTATGGTGGATGCACTTACCGGTATAACAGCCCTTGACGATTCCATGGCACAGTTGCTCCGCCGCAGTACCAAACCGGTTTTCCTGACCGTGAACAAAGTGGATAATAACGAGCGTTTGCTGGAAGCTTCGGAATTTTACAGTCTCGGTTTTGAACATATCTTTTTTATCGCGTCCGCGAGCGGAAGTGGTACAGGTGAATTATTGGATGCCGTTGCTGAACTGATCACTGATGATGCTTCTGAAGAAACGAAGGAAATGGCAGCCCTGCCTAAATTTGCTATTATTGGTCAGCCCAATACCGGGAAATCTTCCCTGCTTAATGCACTGATCGGGGAGGAGCGGACCATTGTGAGTGATATTGCCGGGACCACCCGGGATACGATCCACACACACTATAATCTTTTCCAGAAAGAATTTATCCTGATCGATACGGCGGGCATACGGCGAAAGGCCAAAGTACATGAAGACCTGGAATTCTATTCCGTGATCCGGGCCATCAAAGCCATGGACGAGGCGGATGTCTGTCTCTTATTACTGGACGCTGAAAAAGGTATTGCCGCACAGGACCTCAATATCTTTAGCCTTGCAGTGAAAAAAGGAAAAGGGATCGTGGTGCTGGTCAACAAATGGGACCTGGTGGATAAGGAAACAAATACCGCCAAAGAATACGAGGCAGAATTAAGAAAACGTTTTGCTCCCTTTAACGATGTCCCTATCCTGTTCGTTTCTGCCAAAGAAAAAACAAGGATATTCAAAGCTATTGAACTGGCCCTGCAGGTATATGATAACCGCCGGCAAAAAATACCTACTTCGCAATTGAACGAGATCCTGTTGAAATCGATCGAGTCTTACCACCCACCTGTAGTAAGAGGCAACCCGATCAGGATCAAATACATTACCCAGTTACCGATCCAGGTACCTTCGTTTGCGTTTTTCTGCAATTTCCCCGATGACATCAAACAACCCTATAAGAACTACCTGGAGAACCAATTAAGGGCGAATTTCAATCTTACCGGGGTGCCGGTCAGGATTTTTTTCAGAAAAAAATAATCAACTCACTGGTTTTCATCACTTCCTCAGGTAGCTGACATCAAAAAGTGCAGCCCGGAATTTGGTTATCTCGTCGATACTTCTACCTTTGCGCCCGTCCCGGTAACAACGGGCATAAACAAAAAATAAGTATAATGAAAAAAGTATTCGCAATCCTCGCTATCGCTGCTGTAATGGTAGCTTGCAACAACAGCTCTGAAAAGAAAGAAACTACTGACAGTGCCGCTATCAACAACATGGTTGATTCTGCCACAAACAAAATGAACAACACGGTTGATTCTGCCGCAAACAAAATGAACAACATGGTAGACTCAGCTAAGGACAAAATGAACAACGTCATGGATTCTACTAAACCAAAAATGTAATCCTGTAAAGCATTGTTTCTTCCAGGAAACCGGTCCCGGCATATTCGCCGGGATTTTTTTTACTCTTTGTACCGAAAACTCGTAGAAATACGATACCCGCTAATAATATTTCCCTGTGAATACTTGCATTATCCGTCCCCAGCTTTTAATTTGGTAGCCGCATCCGATCACAGGGCATTTGTCCCTGCCCGAAATCTACTCCTCCTGAACGCCCCTTATTTTCAGTATCATTTTTATGAAGAACAGTTGACTGCTTAGCCGGTTAGCAATCCACCAATCTCCTGTTGAACAGCTATCACCTTTTTTAAAACTGAACCAAATGAAACTGAAAACATTAATTGCTTTCCTGCTGATCACTTATTCAGCAACAGCACAATTTTCCGCCGAAGCACCTGCAGCTTTACCTCTTTCTTCACCGGTCATTAAAATAACAGCGGGTGAAACGGGAAAAGAAAAGAAAATAAAACTGGAACCTGTAAAATGGACATTGACGCGTAATCATATGATCACCGGTGGTCTCACTTTTATTGCCGGGGCGAGTAAAGGATTTAACGAGACCCTGCAATTTCACTGGAAAGAATTCCACCGCCAATTCCCAAAGGCCAATGCGCAGTGGTTCAATCCTTCCATCAGCTGGAAAAATAAATACAGGAACGGGGATTCCAATGCGGGGGCCAAATATCCCTTGTCCACATCAGTGCTGATCATGTTCACCGATCAATACCATCTCGATAATTTTATTAATAAAATGGCCTGGTCATCAGCGCTTGTCATCAAGATCGGGGAGGGAAAGAAACCTTTTAAGAACTACCTCCTTGACCTTTTGTATTATACCATTTGTCACCAGGCAGGCTTTGCGCTGACCTATTATCCTTTTAGTAAGTACAAGGGAAAGTAAAGGCTTAGGAAAATTTATTCCGCAGGGACTTTACAAGATGTTGGAATTGCTCCAACTCTTCCTGTTGCTGCCTGATAAAACTGTTATCGGAGAGTTTGCCCATCACTTTATCCATTTCCTCCTGGGTATCATAGACCATCCGGCGGAATGGATTTTCATAGTCTTTTGCCCTCGACACGTAAATATTACGTGTCATCCATTCTTTAGTTGTAACGGCCTGTTCGAGCAGGCTGAAAAAAAGTTTCCGCGTGAATTTTTGGGGTGTAATCCCCAGGATTTCAACCAGGCTGGCAAAAGCATGCTGAAATTTTTCCCGTGGATACAGGTCGCTTTTCCTGCGGTAAAAATCATGCACTTCGTCCCAGCTGCTGATCTTCCCGGAGCGTATGTCCCGTATCAATGAATGGACGGCATTCACGGGTATTAACTGGCCACCTATATTCTTCCAGCTGTTGCGAACTGGCTTTGCCGGGAGTGCCTGGAGTAATTTTTGCCAGGAAGAAATATTTCGCTTTTGGATGAACCCCATCAGTTCTGTAATGCCATAATAAATGATCAGTTCATTAAAAAGAGACCAGGCTTCGGGTACTTTAACCAATTCCACTTTACGGGAACTGTTCTCAAAACCACTGGCCAGTATTTCCAGTTTGGCTATACCCGGTCCTTTCTTCTCCAGGAGATCCTTACCTGTTTTTTCGAGGTCTGCTGAGCTTGCCGAAGTATCCGCGATCGCTCTTTTATTTGTTTTTGCAAAAGCGGTAGCGGTGGCTTTTTCCATGATCCGTAATCCTTCAAACATTTCATTCACACTGTCCGGCGCCAGGTAGTCGTATTCTATTTGCTGTGATTTATCTGTTCTTTTATCACGGCTCATATATTTGCCGACATTGCGGGACAGCGCATACATATTGTACATGAACCAGTAACCCGGTATCAGTAC
>JANMKG010000244.1:0-11897 GCA_031371915.1 Chitinophagaceae bacterium
CGTCTTTAAGTGTTACCATAGCGCCTGTTTAATAACGAAACTATGTGGCACCTATGTTTTCTATTGTGTCTATGTGGTAAATTTTTTCTTACCACATAGTATCATAGGTACATAGGCTAAACACATAGAATTTATTTTTTCTTTTTTGTTTTCGTTTTCTTTTTTGTCCCACTAGCCACTTCCTTCTTACCACTTGCCTTTTTCCCTTTCACAGCTTTCTTCTTTGGTGGTGGCGGCATATATGGTTCTCTTTTAAACCACCAGGTTTTCGTGGCCACATTTCCGGCATGATCAGTTGCTGTAGCCGTCAGTTGATGTACACCATAAGGACATCGCTCATCAAACTTATAGATCCAGTTGCGGCTTTTATCATTGGTAAAACGAAGCCATTGGCTATCCAGTTCTACCCGGAAATTTTTTACAATACCAAAATTATCGGTGGGGGTAAACAATATCCTGCTTGCAGCGCTGAGATTGATCGTATCACCTTTGCCCCCCCGATAGCTATCGGGGTCATCGATGACAGGTGGGGTCAGGTCAGCAATGGCCTGGAAGGTCCCGAAGTCTGCAAAAGATGTCGTCAGCCATTCTCCATCCCATTTTGCTTTCCTGATCGTATTGCCTTTTGAACTGCGCAGGATCATGATCTTATCTCTCCATTCTTCCGGGAACGTTCTATCGGGTTTGAGCCGGACAGTGAATTCTTCATGTACAGGGTAAGAAGCATCATTCACCTGGTGCTGGTCGGATACCGCATACCCTGTTAGTGAGTGATTCCGGAAATATAAAAGCGGAACGGTATCATACAAACATCCTTCCGGCATGCGCATTTCAAAACCAGGTTTTTCGATCGTATTGACCTGGTTAGGTGATAAAGAGAGGTTGCTGTAAACAGGAATATTTTTTTTAGCAAGGCTGTCATCGTACTGAACCGTGAAATTCAATTGGGAAACATTTCCATAGACATCTTTCACATCCACGCTTATCAAGTGCGGGATCGTATCGTTAAGATCAATTACCCCGTTTCCTTTTTGTGATCTGTAGGCTACGCCTTTTTCTCCCGGCAAGATAGAAAGATGCTGCAGGTAGGCGCCTCCATTTATTTTATAGCGATAGTCGATATGTGCATTGATATAGACCGTTTCGTCATAATCAATGCTATCCAATACAAAACTTACCTGGGGTTCATCATCCAGGTACAATTGGGCAGAGAAAATTCCATCAGGACTCCCCGAACCGGTCATCCGGTCATAAGCCTGTATCGCGAAACTTATTTTCCTCAACCCGGTTCTCATCACCGGGAGTTTGGGAATGATATAACCACTGTCCGTATTCTTCAGGGGAAAAATTAGTGGGGATTGGCTGAATACTGTTTTGCTCCTGTCGTACATCGCCAGCTTTACAAGAGTGGGTGGTACTTTATCTTCGATGGGAAGATCAAAAAGGAGGGGATTGATCCTTTTTTCTGTTTTGGTATCAAAGATCTCGAAATGAAGATGTGGGCCTTGCGAACCACCGGTATTTCCGCTGTACGCGATAAATGCTCCTTTTGTCAGTTGGAATTTTTCTTTGCTGAAATCGAGTTCAATGGCCCAGCTCTCCTGTTTGTATTGTTGTTGCGTAACATATTCTTCCAGGGCCGGGTAAAAATCATTCAGGTGAGCATAAAGGGTAGAAAGGCCATTGGGATGTTTGATGATGATAAAGCGGCCAAAGCTCTGGGGGCGTATGCCGATATGAGCGATATAACCATCCGCGGCGGCATAGACGGGCTGGTTTTCTTTGGCATCTGTGCGGATATCGAGACCCATATGCCAGTGGTCGGGTCTGAGTTCACCAAAATTGGCGGCCAGCTGCATTGGTATTCCCAGCGGGTTCCGGAAATAATTACGGGGAAAGGAAGGCGGTTGTGCTTCCAGGTACAACGAAAAGAAAACCAACGCCGTCAGTAAAAAGACCTTCCGTTTCATATGCAAAAATAAGTAGTTCAAAAACACCTGTTTTAAGTATAGGTCAAAAGGATGGTTGTTTGTATCTTTTCGTTCTTTTTTATGACGATCAAAAAGCTATTGTGGCTGTTTCCCCTCGCCACCGTATTATCTGCCTGCCC
Organism: Chitinophagaceae bacterium; assembly: GCA_031371915.1. Taxonomy (GTDB): domain Bacteria; phylum Bacteroidota; class Bacteroidia; order Chitinophagales; family Chitinophagaceae; genus JJ008. Next base: position 2,111 of record JANMKG010000244.1, read on the forward strand.
GTTTGAGTCGACGGTGCCATTGGCGACTACTCCTGCCGAACCGGTGGATAGTACGCTTATCGGCTATTGGTATGGTATTATAAAGGATGGCAGCGATTTTTTTGGGATTGAAGCACTGGATATTACCCAAAAATCAGATTCGGTATACGCGATCACCCGTTATGGCAAAGCGGTAAAGGGAGATATGATCCTTCCGGATACCGCCTATTTTACGGGCTATGTCTCTTATATCGGCGAACAGCGGTTCATGAATATTGAAGGTTCTGTTCAATTACTGGATAACCGGAACAAGAAATCTCCTAAAATGGTCACCACAAAAGTCTACTATGCTTCCGCCATTGAACGACGGCATGATACGCTGGATGTAAGGACAATAACAGAGACTTTTTCCGCTAAAAAATTCTACAACCGCCCCGAGGATTTTAAACAGGCGGTCAGCAGCCTGATCACTGCGCAAAAAAATGTTTATGACGACCAGTATTCTCTGAAATACCGGAAAATAATCAAGCCACAACCACTCAAACCGATGTGACCGCAGCCAAGCAGAGATGCTGTAAAAAAAAACGGTTTTCAGTCTCCAAAACCCTCCCATTCCCTTAGTTTTGCGCAATTTGTTTTTCCATAACGTGCTTCGCCATGCTCAGCATGACAATCAAATATTAAAAGCAAAATGCCAAAAGACAATTCGATCAAATCTGTTCTTATTATCGGCTCGGGCCCCATCATTATCGGCCAGGCCTGTGAGTTTGATTATTCCGGTACACAAGCCGCCCGGAGCCTTCGGGAAGAAGGTGTGAAAGTGATCCTTATCAACAGCAATCCCGCCACCATCATGACCGACCCGATGATGGCGGATCGTGTTTATTTATTACCGCTTACCGTTGAAAGCATCGAACAGATATTACAGGAAAATCAGATCGATGCGGTCTTGCCGACAATGGGCGGGCAAACAGCGCTTAACCTGGCCAAAGAAGCAGAAGACCTGGGTATCTGGAAACAATATAATACCCGGCTGATCGGGGTTGACATTAAAGCGATCGATAAAGCGGAGGACCGCGAAAAATTCCGGCAATGGATGATCGCACTCGGCGTACCTGTTGCACAGGCTAAAACAGCTAACTCTTATCTTGAAGGAAAAGAATTTGCACAGGAAATAGGATTCCCGCTGGTAATACGCCCATCATTTACACTGGGTGGAACGGGTGGTGGTTTTGTTCATGATAAGGACGACCTGGATGAGGCGCTGAATCGCGGTCTCCAGGCATCGCCTATACACGAAGTACTGGTGGAGAAAGCAGTATTGGGCTGGAAAGAATTTGAGCTCGAACTATTGAGGGATGCCGCCGACAATGTCTGTATCATTTGTACCGTAGAGAATTTTGATCCCATGGGTGTACATACCGGTGATTCAATTACGGTAGCACCTGCCATGACACTCAGCGACACAGCCATGCAGCTGATGCGGAACACCGCGATCATGATGATGAGAGACCTGGGGAATTTTGCAGGTGGTTGTAATGTACAGTTTGCACTGAATCCTACTACGGAAGAGATCATCGCGATCGAGATCAATCCCCGGGTTAGCCGTTCCTCTGCGCTGGCAAGCAAGGCCACGGGCTATCCTATCGCTAAGATCGCCGCCAAATTGTCCATCGGTTATAACCTGGATGAACTCGAAAACCAGATCACCAAAACAACATCGGCTTATTTTGAGCCGGCACTCGACTATGTAATCGTGAAAATACCCCGCTGGAATTTTGACAAGTTCAAAGGCGCCAATGATACCCTGGGTTTACAAATGAAAAGTGTGGGAGAAGTCATGGCGATCGGGAGAAGTTTTACCGAAGCCATTCAAAAAGCCTGTCAGAGTCTCGAGAACAATGCGGTTGGTTTGGGTTATTACGGTAAAAGCATGATGCATGCCGAAGAACTCCTGGAATATATCAAGACACCAAAATGGGACCGTATCTTCCGCATCAAGGATGCACTGATGGCCGGTATTTCTGTAGGTACGATCTCGAAAGCCACCAATGGTATTGACCGCTGGTTCCTGTACGAGATCCAGAAGATCTGCAACCTCGAAAAAGAAATTGCCAAATATGACCTCAACGATCTTCCGCTCGAATTACTACGGGAAGCAAAAGTGAATGGCTTTAGTGATGAGCAAATAAGCCGCATCACGGAGCATGGCGACGAGGAAGATGTTTACAAAAAAAGAAAAGAAGCCGGCATCACAAGAGTGTATAAAATGGTGGACACCTGCTCGGCGGAGTTCGAGGCGAAAACGCCCTATTTCTATTCCACTTTTGAGAACAGTCCAACCCAAACTTCGCCGCAGGGTGAAAGTTTTGAATCCTCTAATGAATCGAAGGTTTCCGATAAAAAGAAGATTATCGTGCTGGGCTCTGGCCCCAACAGGATCGGCCAGGGCATTGAGTTTGATTATTGCTGTGTCCACGGTCTTCTCGCCATCAAGGAATGTGGATATGAATCCATCATGGTGAACTGTAACCCGGAAACGGTGAGTACGGATTTTGATATGGCGGATAAATTATATTTCGAACCGGTTTACTGGGAACATCTCTGGGAGATCATTGAACATGAGAAACCGGATGGTGTGATCGTCCAGCTCGGTGGACAAACTGCGCTGAAGCTGGCGGAGAAATTACACGAGAAGGGAATAAAGATCATTGGGACCTCCTATGATAGTATGGATATTGCCGAAGATCGTGGCCGCTTCAGCGACCGGTTGAAAGAATTAGAGATCCCGTACCCGGATTATGGTACGGCTGAAAGCGTGGATGAAGCAGTTGAAGTAGCCAATAAAGTTGGCTATCCTGTACTGGTTCGTCCCTCTTATGTATTGGGAGGACAAAGAATGCGGATCGTTCTGAATGATGAAGAAGTGGAAAAAGCGGTAGTGAGTTTATTAAAACATTTACCCGGCAATAAAATACTCGTCGATCATTTTCTTGACCGCTGCCAGGAAGCAGAGATTGATGGCATCTTCGACGGGGACGATTTTCATGTAATGGGTGTAATGGAGCATATTGAACCGGCAGGGATCCATAGTGGCGATAGTAACGCGGTATTGCCTGCTTTCAACCTTACACCACTGGTAGTACATACCATGGAAGAATATGCGGAAAAAATTGCCAGGGAATTAAAAATAAAAGGACTGATCAATATCCAGTTTGCCATTAAAGACGGGAAAGTGTACGTGATCGAAGCCAATCCCAGGGCTTCCCGGACGACTCCCTTTATTGCCAAAGCTTACCAGATCCCTTATTTGAATATTGCGACCAAGATCATGATCGGAACCCATAAACTGAAGGAATTCACTTTTGAAAAGAAATTAAACGGATTTGCTATCAAGGAACCCGTATTCAGCTTCAATAAATTTCCCGGGGTGAATAAAGAACTCGGACCTGAAATGAAAAGCACGGGGGAAGCGATCCGGTTTATCAAAGACCTGCGGGATCCTTATTTCCGCCAGTTATACAAAGACCGGAGCATGTACCTGAGTAAATAACCAAAAGGAAAACCCATCAAAGGTCGTGACCGATGATGGGTTTAAAGTTTAATGGTAAATGGTCTTTGGATTAGAACCCCTCGCAGTTGGTTTCGATCCTGTTATGATAAGGTGGTGGCTTCTGAATGATTTACACCTGAATACTCTTCAAAAATATCCTTCAATTAAAATCTTCCTGGTTTTAATTTACTTAATAATTGGGTCTATTATATCCAATGATACTGACATTAACCTCCTAACTCATTGTTATTAAATGATTTAATTATTTTCAATATATCCATTGATTTGTACTACTAATCACATTAATTTAGTAGATAATATATTGAGCTTATTTAAAAGAATGGTATGAAAACCTCTTCCAGTTTTCTGTGGCAGCTTATTCATTCGCTGAGCAGCAGCGAAAAGCTTTTTTTCAAAAGGAATTTTGCAGGGGCCGGTTCCCCGGAACCGCGGCTTTATATAAAACTATTTGATGCTATTGCTGTCCAAAAAAAATATGATGAAGCAGCGATACTCAAAAAATTTCATCCCTTCCTGGCAAAAAAAAACATAGCCTCCCAGAAACATTACCTGCAACGGCAGGTTGCCGATGCCCTTGTTCAGTATGACAGCCGCAACAATGCCGGGCAGGATATCTATAACCAGGTTCAACTAATACGACTGTACCGGAAAAAGGGATTATTTGATGAAGCCCATACTATCTGGAAAAAAGCCGTTATTAAAGCCCGTCAAACCGAATCCTTTGCACTGCTTAATTTATTAAAAACGGAATTTGAGAAAATGATCCTTTTCAGCAGCCTGCAGACGCGGTATGATGAATTACATGCCGTTTTTAAAGGGCATATCATTAGTTATAACCACTACACAGAGATGATCAGGTTGCGGGATATCTACACAGAAACCTTATTGTTGAAAAGAAAAGTACATTTTGACCTTGACGATGAACTTAAAAAAAAGATCCTTTCCCTGCTTGAACAGGTGACTGAAAGCAAGACGGTCATCGAGGGCCAGTCCTTCTGGTTTCGTCATTACTACCGGATGAGTAAGGCTACCCTTCTCTACCTCCTGAATGATATTTCGGGCTCTATACTATTGCTGCAGGAAGTGCTGGATGACTGGAAAAAAAATCCTGGTTTTATTGATACGAACAGTGAATACTACATAGAGTTGATGTACATGATCAACTATGCGGGTATCCTGCATGGTGATTATAAATATGTGGCGGATGCTTTTAACGACGAAATCAATGACCTGATACAAGAGCCCTCGCAGCGGGCCAATTTTGAAGCGATCAAATACCTTGCGCTGAACAAGATCTTCAATAAGACCGCCCGTTACGATGAAGTGGAAAAGCTGGTGAGTTTCATGAAAATAAAGTATCGTCAATGGGAACCCGCGTTGAACTCCGATCTCAACCGGACGGTGAACCTTTCTCTCGGGATCGCCTGCTTTGTGCTGGAACAATACAACGATGCCTTGTATTTCACCAAAAGAGGCATTACGTATTTTAAAGATGGTACCCGGGAGGAGCATTCCGCTATGGCGAATATCCTCCTCTTACTGATCACCTATAACCTTGATAATTCCCGCCTCTTTGACGCGCAATACCGGGCCACCTATACTTATTTCTATAAAAGAAAAAAGAAACATCCTTTTGAAACAGCCGTGGTACAAAGCCTTCACCGCACCTTTTATATGACGGATAACAAGAGCAAGCTAAAAGAATACCAAAAGGCACTGCAAGTATTTGAACAGAACAAAGATGATATTGTGCAACAAATGACCTTTAGCATCTTTAACTATCCCGGCTGGCTGATCAGCAAAGTACAGCGCATTTCTTACCGGCAGTACGTTGAAAAAAAGGTAAAGCAGGGAGCACTGGTTGAAGTATAGTTAGTATCTTAATTTCATGAATACTGAAATTCAATCGATCATCTATCGACTGGAGAATGTGAACAGCGGAGAGCCATGGTTTGGACGTGCCGTCTATACTATATTGGAAGAAGTGGATCCCAAAAAAACTTTCCAGCGTCCCAACTCCCAGCATTCACTGGCAGACCTGCTCTATCACATGATCACCTGGGCCGATTTTACTTTAAAAAGAATAGAGAAAGACACGATCAATGACCTGGCGGCAGCAGAAAAGCTGGACTGGAGAAAGATCGATCCTAAAGAACATAGCTGGAAAAAAGGATTGGCAGCATTCAAAGCTATTCACAAAAAGATAATAGCGCTATTGAAGAAGAAAGAAGATGCGTTCCTTAATGAAAAGGTGGATTACCGCAACTATGATTTTCGTTTTCTTATCAATGGTATGATCGAGCACAATATCTACCACCTGGGGCAAATCGCTTACCTCCAGAAACTCCTCGCCTGATCAGTCATCATCGTCTTTTTTCTCCTTTAGTTTTAAAAAAGCCGCGCGGCGGGGCCCGGGAAACGGAACATGATCTCCTTTTAGGCCGTGCCACAAAACGATATTGAACTCCATATCCGGTATGGCATCTTCCTTTGTAAGATCAAAACCCTCCGAACGTTTTTGCCATTCATTCATTACCATATTCTTTTCCGACAAATCAACATTAGCAGGTACGGAAACAAAAGGTGTAAGATCTGCAGCCGTGCTAAAAGATCTCCACAGGGGCTCGGCCGCCGCGTCATATTGGGTCATCGGTGGTATTCCAAGGATCAGTTCCATGGTCCGTAACATAGAGGAAGTGGAATATAGGGTATGGTCCACATAACCTCTTTTTACAAATCCCCCGGCCACATACGCGGTGGTACGGTGTGCATCCACATGATCAGGACCATTCTGCGCATCGTCCTCGATAATAAATACGGCTGTTTCTTTCCAGATAGAGCTTTTGCTTAAATACTCGATGAACATTCCCACTGCCAGGTCGTTATCGGCCACATGCGCATAAGGCGTTGGTTTCCCTTTTCTCAATCCATCTGTATGGTCATTCCCAAATCGTACGGAGTTGAACCGGGGCACCGCATTTACTGCCAGCAGTGAATCAAATTCCTTTTTCCATTGATAGAACCGGGTAGTGTCTTTGGTGGCGAGGTCCCAGCCGGTATAATAAGGACACAAATGGTTTTTCAATGCGGGAATATTCGCTTTATAGTTATCAGCAAATTCACCATAGGTACGGTAGCTTACATTATACTTTTTACAATGGTCCCAAAAAAAGCCTCCTTTATTGTTGGCGACTCCCCTGTTTCCTTCAGCTGAGTAGCTTCCTCCGCGTCCCCCATAACTGGTTGGCCAGGTTTTTTCCAAAAAGTCAGTGGCATAAGCGCCCATTGTCCAGTTGTGACCGTCAGCACTGACTTCTCCGTCACAATAAAAATTGTCGAGCAATACAAACTCATTTACCAGCTTATGCTGGTTGGGCGTTATTCTTTCACCAAATAAGACAAGCGAACTATCCCCGTTCCCCTTTTTTATATCTCCCAGGACCTGGTCATAGGTCCTGTTCTCTTTAATAATATAAAAAATATACTTGATAGGAGAAGATGCGCCGACCTTTGTGGGAACAGGATTATTAGCTTCTCCTTTGCTTATTAACTCTTTGCTTTTATTATAGGGTGTGTTATGGTAGACCGCCTGTGAATAAACGGCCAGTTGCTTCGGGCCCGGCAGATCCATGATGCTCATCGTGCCTTTAAATAACCCGGCGATATATTGCACATCAACAGGTTTGTTCTTGTCGCCACCCTCGTACATCACTTCCTCTTTTTTCCTCATGGGATTCGGTCCGTAAGGGTTGGCCATGGAAGAAAACCCTTTACCATTTGTTACATATAGCTTCTTCCCGATGACCTTTACATTTGTAGGGTACCATCCCGTGGGAATAAATCCTTTGCTTTTACTATACCCGGGTTGATGAACATCAAAAACGGCAAGGCAATTATTATCCGCGTTCGCCACGTACAATGTTTTATCGTCTTCACTCAAGGCTACAGCATTAGAAGTAGAACCGGGAGGAGCATTCGGGTACAGGGCTCCGTTGAGGACCTCTATCACTTTGTTCTGCCGGGTATCGATCACCGAAACGGAATTATCATTCGCATTGGCTACGTACAGGTACCGGCCGTTCTTTGACTGGCATAGCTCATTAGGATTATCCCCCACAGGTATTTTTGCTTTAAAATTGTTTGTATAAGTATCAAAAACGAGCAGCTTGTCACAGCCCCAGCAACTGATATAAAGTTTTTTCTTATCCGGAGATAAAAGGCAGGTGTAGGCTTCCGCATCCAGTTTGTAAGCGGCCTCGATCTTTTTACCCGCCAGGTCAATGACATATAATGAATCATTTTCCTTTGTTACCACGTACAACCTATTCCGTGCATCATCGATTTCGAGCCCCGTCGGTGAGATTTTTCGTGGCCACGAAGGACCAAGAATGATCGTGTCATTCAGCATCAGCTTATTATCCTGAACCGCATATTTTAATACCCAGTTATCATTACCCCCCGAAACATAAAGGAATTTTTCATTGGCCGAAAACTTTAGCCCATACCATGCTTTTGATAAAAGCACCTGGTCCAGGACAATATCTGTTCTTGTATCAATTAATTGCAACGAATGCGCACTTTGCCCGCTATTGGTAACCGCGATCAGTCTTTTTGAAGAAGAGACAGCTATGTTCAGCGGCAGATCACCAAGAGGAAGACTCTTTCCTGCAGGAGTAAGGCTCCATCCATTCGGCAATTGCACCCTTTTTGATTCCAGCTGTTGAAGGGTTTGTGTCTTTGCAAAAAATGAAAGGAGAATGCAGGAAATGATCAGCAGGCTTTTTTTCATATTAAAGAATTGATTATTAAAGATACATACTTGAATAACCCGAAAGTAGTATTGCCTGTTTCTTGCAGGCTTCCTACCTTTTCATATGCCCGCCTATGGTTCAACTTTCTGGAAGAAGGCTCCGTTTGTCAAACTCCTGCTGGCCCTGGTGCCTGGCATCCTTGTGGAATGGTATTTCCCGCTATCAGTACATATAGTATGGATACTATTAGCTGCCGCCTTTTCCGTGGTAGGCTGTTTTTTCTTTTTGCCTTTTTTCAGGCGCTACCGTATGGCATTCCTGAATGGCATTCTTACCTATATCCTTTTCTTTTCCCTGGGCGCTTTGTTGTTATGGCAAAAAGATACCAGGAATGAAAGGCAATGGCTGGGCAATTTTTATAAAGAAACCGATGTACTGGTTGTTACAGTTCAGGAACCTCCTATAGAAAAGACAAGATCTTTTAAAGCCACTGCCACTGTAAATTATTTACTCCGCGATGGACAAACCCTCCCTGTAAAAGGAAAGATCATTCTTTATTTCACAAAAGACAGCTCACAGGCTCTCACGTATGGCTCACAGATCCTTTTCAAAAAACCGTTACAGGAAATCCGCAATGCTGGTAATCCCGGTGGGTTCAACTATAAACAATATGCACTTTTCCAGGGTATTACCCACCAGGTATATCTCGTTCCGGATGAATTTGAAGTACTACCCGGGAAAAATGAAAATGGTTTCCAGGAATTTCTTTTTACTTCCCGTGAAAAAATATTGTCTATCCTTCGTCATACAATTAAGGGAGATAAAGAACTGGGGCTGGCTGAAGCCCTGCTGATCGGTTACAAAAACGACCTTGACCGGTCACTGGTTCAATCTTATACCAATACAGGTGTCGTGCATATCATCGCCATTTCGGGTTTACACCTTGGGTTGATCTATTGGCTGCTGACGCTTTTACTAAAACCTTTGCAGGCAAAAAAGAAGATCGGCTGGCTGCGGCCCGTTCTTATCATTACAGGACTCTGGCTATTCAGCCTGTTGGCAGGCGCGCAACCCTCCATCCTGCGTTCCGCGCTCATGTTCACCTGTATTGTACTTGGCGAGTCTTTATCGAGAAGAACATCCATCTATAATACAATGGCGCTTTCTGCTTTTATTCTTCTTTGTATTGATCCTTTCTGGTTATGGGATGTGGGGTTCCAGTTATCCTATGCCGCTGTATTGAGTATTATTATTTTTATGCGCCCGGTCTACAACCTGTTTTATATTAAAAACAAACTGCTTGATCTTATCTGGAAGCTGAATGCGGTCACCCTGGCTGCGCAAATACTGACGGTCCCGCTGAGCATTTACCATTTTCACCAGTTCCCCATCCTCTTTCTCTTCACCAATTTCCTGGCTGTTCCGTTGTCAAGTTTGATCTTGCTGGGAGAGATCCTGCTTTGTGTTATATCCTTTATCCCTT
>JANMKG010000288.1:0-2526 GCA_031371915.1 Chitinophagaceae bacterium
CCCGGTTGCGCCAATATCGTCCCACCCCTGGGCGGACCAAGAGATTCTTTGCCACCAAGGTTGGTAAAATCAAGCCCTGCTGATTCCACCCGGAATTTTACAGGGAACAAGATCGTTTTCACCTTTGACGAATTTGTGGACCTGCAAAGTGTCCAGGAGAACCTGACCGTATCTCCTTTGCCACGTAATAATCCCAATATTGATTTCAGGCTGAATACGATTACAGTAAAATTAAAGGACAGCCTGGAAGCTAATACAACCTACTCCCTCGACTTCGGTAATGCCATCAAAGACTATAATGAAGGGAATATCCTGAAAAGATTTACCTATACTTTTTCTACGGGTCGTTATATTGATTCGCTTGAACTAAGAGGCAAAGTAGTCCTAGCCGAAACCGGGAAAACAGACAGCACCCTGATCGTTATGCTTCACAGCAGTCCGAATGATTCGGCCGTGGTAAAAGAAAAACCCCGGTACATCACTAAGGTCGAATCAAACGGTACATTTGTCTTTAAAAACCTTCCCCCCAAGACGTTTTATGTCTATGCTTTGAAAGATGAAGGCAATACACTCCGTTATTTTAATGACAAACAATTATTTGCTTTTGCTGACAAACCCGTGGTGGTGTCAGGAAAGACAGATCCCGTTACCTTGTATGCCTATGCGGTGAAACAGGTTGCCCCGGCAGCTGTAAATCTTTCTGTCAGCCCGACCAACAAGATCAAAACTGGCAATAATTCAGAAAAAAGATTGCGGTTCCAGACCAATCTTATAAATAACCAGCAAGATCTTTTCAGCGAATTCGTGCTATCATTTGACCAGCCCCTTCGCCGTTTCGACAGCACCCGGATCCGTCTCTATACGGACTCTGTCTATACTCCTGTTACTCTTTATTCTTTTAAAAAAGATAGTTCGAATAAAAAGATCCACCTTGTACATACATGGAAAGAGAATACATCCTATCATATCATCCTCGACAAGGATTTTGCCGAGGACTCTTCCGGAAAAAAACTCTTGAAGACCGACACGCTGAGTTTTACCACTAAAAAGCTCGGAGATTATGGTGCACTCAAGATCAAATTCCGTAACCTTGATATAGGTAAAAATCCCATCCTGCTTTTTGTCCAGAATAATATTATCACGAGTTCCTTCCCGCTTCGTAGTGCTGATTTCTCTCAAGTTTCTTTTTTCCCGGGTGAATATGAGTTGCGTATTCTTTATGATGAGAATAAGAACGGCAGCTGGACGCCGGGCGATTTCTTTGGTAAACACCGGCAACCGGAGATCGTAAAACCTGTAGAGCGAAGGATCAGCATAAAACCAGCCTGGCAGAATGAGTTTGAGATTGCGCTCTAGTCGCTGGTTGCTTGTTTCTAGTTGCTGGTAGCTTAAATTTGTAAGTTTCAATACTGTAGGGAATTCTCAGTAACCAGTAACCAGTAACCAGTAACCAGCAACCAGTAACCAGCAACCAGTAACTAGTAACTATCTTCGTAGCATGCAATTCTCATCCTCTTTATTGGAAAACGCGGTGAATGAATTTGCCAGGCTTCCGGGTATTGGTAAAAAGACGGCTTTGCGGCTCGTATTGCATTTATTAAAACAGGATACGAAAGAAGTCGGCCAGTTCAGCGAAGTGATCGCCCGGATGCGGAGTGAAATAAAATTCTGCCAGCGTTGTTTCAATGTGGCGGATGCGGATATCTGTTCGATCTGTTCCAACTCGCTTCGCAAACAGGAGATCATTTGCGTGGTAGAAAGTATCCGTGATGTGATCGCTATCGAAAGCACCCAGCAGTTCAATGGTACTTACCATGTGTTGAATGGTGTTATCTCCCCGCTGGATGGCATTGGACCTGACCAGTTGAATATTGAAACACTGATCAACCGGGTGGAAAAAGAAAAGACAGCTGAACTGATCTTTGCCCTTAATCCCAATATCCAGGGCGATACGACGATCTATTATATACAGAAGAAGCTTCCCCCCACCGGTATCCGCGTCACTACGATTGCCCGGGGTATTGCCTTTGGGGGCGAACTGGAATACGCGGACGAAATGACCCTGGCCCGGAGCCTTCAAAACCGTTTGCCCATCGAAAAGTACGTCAGCCATTAAGAAACCATTGTTGCCAACGAAGCTCAAACCCCTCTCCTGGAGGAGAGGGGTTGGGGTGAGGTTCTTGTTTATTATACCTATATAACTTAGCTTTGCAGCATACTACAGGCGGATTTGTTTATTGTTCGGCCTGCTCTAAAAAACGGAACTAATAAACGGTACGAAACTCCTTCCTGGTTTCCCAACGTTTATAGTTCACAAACAATAATTGTATGAAAACGATCCAGGATTGTTTGAATGAACGCATTTTAGTTATTGATGGCGCCATGGGCACCATGATCCAGCGTCATAAACTCGCGGAAGCCGATTACCGGGGAGAGCGGTTCAGGAACTGGCAATCTGATGTAAAAGGCAATAACGACCTGCTCAACATTACACAGCCACAGATCATCACGGGTATTCATCTTCAA
>JANMKG010000367.1:0-4262 GCA_031371915.1 Chitinophagaceae bacterium
CGCATCACTGAACCTGCTTTCCAGGCAGCTTATATGATCGGGCAGATGCAGCATCATATCGTCTTCCGCCAGGATTTTAAAACCGTTAAAGAAAATATACAGGGTGTTATCAATACAAAGAATCTTCATTCGGGAATATTGCAGGTCACTTTTTTTAACAAGGAAGGGCTGCCCCTGGCGGAAAGATTATGCTTCGTAAACAATAAAGAATATATACAGCCCGCTGAATTAATAGCAGATACCGTAAATTTTTCAGGAAAGGCGAAGAACCATTTTACGATCGCGCTAAAAGATACGGTTACCGGCAGTCTATCCGTTTCTATTACAGATCCAGATTACCAGTTATTACCTACCCGGCGGGAAAATATCTATTCGGGTTTGCTGCTTACTTCCGATCTGAAAGGGTATATCCATAACCCGGCTTATTATTTTTCCGCTGATAATGACTCGGTACAAATGGCGCTGGACCTGGTGATGATGACCAATGGATGGAGACGGTTCAGGTGGGATGAACTTACTAGGAACGGTGCGCCCCAAACTATTTATAAAGACCTTTCTTATATAACGCTTGCGGGGCGGGTAAACCTGCGGGATGTTAAAAAACCCTTTGCTGAAAAGCCTTTATTGCTCCTCATTATTAGCGCTGATTCGACGAGGACCATGCAGATTGTGAATACGGATAAACAGGGACAGTTCAGGCTGGATTCCATGTTGTTTTTTGGCACCTCACGTATCTTATTCAGCGATATCAGGGGCAAGAAGAACCAATATATCGATGTGAACCTGTCTGCCGATTCAATTACACGGTTTTTTAAACTCCCTGTAATGGAAAAATTACCACCGCCTGTAACTGAAGCACAGTTAGCCGGTAGCCAATCCAAGCTGGCTTATGATTATAACGCGATCATTAAAGCAAGCGGTACGATGCTGGAAGGCATAACAGTAAAAGTGAAGAAGAAAACCCTGCTGGAAGAGATGGAAGATAAATATGTTAGTGGTATGTTTTCAGGTGATGCGAACAAGACCATTGACCTGGTGAACAATAAAGAAGCGGACCTGTATTCAAATATATTTGACTACCTGTTGACAAAAGTTCCCGGGATCGATGTAACCAATGATGGTGCAACATATACCGTCTATTACCGGCAGAGCGCATCGGCGAGCTCGATGGGACCCATACCGATGATACTTTATTTGAACGAGATAGAAACAGATGCAAGTGTAATTGCCACGATCCCGGCCGACCAGGTCGCGATGGTAAAAGTGTTCAGCAGTTTTGCGGGTGCAGTCGGTAATGGTGCTGGTGGTGTATTGGCTATCTACACAAAAAAAGATGCCGATATCACCAGCTTATCATCATCAGCAGCGATGCTGAAATACCGTGGTTATTCAGTAGTAAAGGAGTTCTATGCGCCCGATTATACTATTGATAAAAAAGCGCTGGAGAAGGCAGATAACCGAATTACCCTGGACTGGCGCCCTGATATTTTTGTGAATCATATTAATCCCAGGATACCCATCAGCTTTTACAACAATGACAGGACAAAAGAATTCAGGGTCGTGGTGGAAGGAATGACAACAGATGGAAAGATGATCTTTATCGAAAAGATCGTTTCCTCCACAGGCCGCAGATCATTCTAAATGGAAAGCCCCTTGGTTCTTTCAAACCAGGGGCTTAGTTTTTCAACCGTCAGGAGCTTCGTTATTTAGGAAAGCCGGGATTGGCTTTTACTTCATTGATCTGTTGTGTATGCCTGTTGCTGTGTGCCGCGATCATCAGGCAAAGCTGGTAGCAATCGATCCAGCCAAAAGGTAATTGCACAACATGGTTTCTAAGGTCTTCGGTGGAACTTTTCAGGTATTTGACATGATTGTTCCTGTTGCTTTTAAAATCCTCCAGTGCGGCATCCAGTGAAGTAAAACCTGTATTCTTCGGCTGGATAGGTTCCGGGGCCTGGGCCTTATTGGTCCTGTCCTCTATCATTTTTACCAGCTGCTCGTCCGTCACTTTTATATCCCCTCTTTTTTCAGGGTTGGCCGGTCCTTTCAGAGAGCCTTCCAGCAGGCTCCATAATAATTTCTCGGCCCCTGCTATGTGGTACATACATTCTTTAACCGACCATTTTTCAGGAGCGGCTTTAAAATTTAATTGTGCTTCTGACAATCCCCTGGTGCTCCTGATTGCATCATCCCGGGTTTCCTTCATCAGGTTGATGGCATATTTCCTTTCTTTCTTGGAAAGCGAACTGTCATTAATGGTCCCGGCAAGACCTGTTATAACTAACAGGGTAAGCAGGGAACGACCAATTGTTCTTTTTAGCATGGCAGATCAATTTTTAAATAAAAGGTGGATATGAAGCTATCCAAAGGGGTGGGGAAAGATAAAAGGTACGAAAGATTCTGACTTGGCCAACAAAGATTTACACACATAAAAATATTATTCTTTGAGGGGTCTCTTTTTCACCATGCCCCCGCGGGTATCTTTTATACTCTGCATCACTACAAAGGCATTCGGATCGATCTTTTCCACTTCATTGGTCAGCCGGTTGATCTCCAAACGGGTAACTACAGTGAAAATTATGTCCATATTTGTATAGGTCACCGTTTTTCTCACCCGCCAAGGCTCCCTTGGCCATTTCATAACGACTCAGTTCATCATTATCTTTTTTGCCCAACGATTTTTTGATCTCGTTGAGGATGATGCTATGTTGTTGGGGGTTTAGCGCCATGTTTTAAAGATAATGAAACGACAGATCAAGACAGGAATGGAAGCAGGCAAATACTTAACTTGGTGATATGAAAATAAGGGACATAATTGCTTTTCTTGAATCGAAGGCTCCCCCCTCGTTACAGGAGTCATATGATAATGCTGGATTGATAACGGGAGATGCTGAATGGGAATGCTCCGGCCTTATTTGTTCGCTGGATGCTACAGAGGAAGTGGTCAGGGAAGCCATGGCCAAAAAATGTAATCTTATTATCGCGCATCACCCGATCATTTTTGGAGGATTGAAAAAGATCAACGGCAAGAATTATGTGGAAAGGACCGTTATTACCGCGATCAAAAATGATATCGCTATTTATGCCATACATACCAACCTTGATAACGTGATCGATGGTGTGAACGGGAAGATCGCTGCTATGCTGGGGCTGGAAAATATTTCGATCCTGTCGCAGAAAGAAAATACACTTAAAAAACTTTTTACGTTCGTGCCCGTCGACAAGACGGCTGTAGTCCGTACCGCCATTTTTGAAGCAGGCGGGGGGCATATCGGTAATTACAGTGAATGCAGTTTTAATACCGAAGGCATGGGTACTTTTAAGCCCGGAGAGGGTACTGATCCTTATGTAGGCGAAACAGGAAAGCAACAACAGGAAAAAGAAACGAGGATCGAGGTAATATTCCCTTCTTTCCTGGAAAACAAGATTGTTACGGCCATGAAAGAGGTCCATCCTTACGAAGAAGTGGCTTACGATATAGTGGCTTTGTCGAATAGTTGGCAAACCACCGGCTCAGGATTGTTGGGCACCTTGCCCGCCGCCATTGATGAAAAGACTTTTTTAACGATACTAAAAACAGTTTTTAGTATTCCTGTCATCCGTCATACGGTCTTACTGAACAAACCGGTTAAAAAGGTTGCTCTTTGTGGAGGCGCTGGCAGTTTCCTGATTTCCAAGGCATTAAACGCAGGGGCGGATGCTTATATTACGGCAGATATTAAGTATCACGAGTTCTTTGATGCCAATGAACGTCTCCTGGTCGCGGATATTGGGCATTATGAAAGCGAGCAGTACACGATCGACCTTTTACAGGAAATTTTAGAGCAAAATTTCCCTACCTTTGCAATCCTTAAAACAGGAGTCAAAACCAACCCGGTTCGCTACTTCTGAGCTTCAAAAAACTAAATCATACATGGCAAACGTTAAAGAATTTTCCGTTGAAGAAAAACTGACCTCCCTTGTTACCCTTCAAAAAATTGAAAGTAAGCTGGATGAGATACATATCCTGAAAGGTGAACTCCCGATGGAAGTGGCTGACCTGGAAGATGAGATCACCGGTTTGCATTCCCGCCAGACCCGTATTGAAGAAGAGATCAACGGGGTGACGGAATTCATCGAACAACGCAAAAACGCCATCAAAGAAGCTGAAGCGCTGGTGAAAAAATACGAGAAGCAAAGCAGCAACGTAAAGAATAACCGTGAGTTTGAGGCGATCAATAAGGAAGTTGAAATGCAGCAACTGGAAGTGAAGCTGGCGGAGA
>JANMKG010000388.1:0-4132 GCA_031371915.1 Chitinophagaceae bacterium
ACCGGTTAAAATAATTTTTGATCCTGTACAGGGCATCATTACTGAGCTGGTCCATCATATACTTTACAATCACCGCATCCGTTGGCGCGAAATCAGGCTTATGGTCCAGCTGTTGCTTGTCGCTTTCACCCAATGCCCTTGCATCGCCGGTGTAGGTCGAAAATTGGGTGCTCCAGTTATGGTTACCGCTGAACTGGTCACTCCATAACCAGCGGCCTTCTCCATCTCTTACATTTACCTGCAACAATGCATCTGAATTCATGCTGCGTCTTGTAGTAGTGATATCGGCATATACTTTAGCGTATTCCCTGGCAACAGAATCGGGTTTATATACGGTTTCTTTTACCACAATCTCTTTTGAGACTCTCCGTGTACTTCGGTTATCATAATAGCGCCCAATACGGACATTTGCCAACCGCAACTCGAGCACCTGGTCAGTTCTTATATTCCTGCTTCTTGCATCCCACGCTGAATAGAATTTTACAAACTCATTGCCTGAGCTGTATTGAAGCTGGCGGACCATATCGTCATCAAAGTTATTACCGCCGATGGTATAAGAACTGTAGACAAAACCACCTTCCTGCTGCATAGGCAGGATCACCACATTGGTGACTGCATAATCATACGCTTCTTCCTTTTTCTGGATCGCATCACGGTCACCCGGTTTTAGACGAAGGGCAGCCTGGAATTCCCGGTAAGCATCCTGGTAGCTTTTTTTATCATAACGCTGCATAAAAGCGAGACCCCTGTCATAGCGCACTTCCGCAGCTTTTTCGCTGTAGGTAACCCGGTAAGAGGAATAGTCAAGCGGTCTTACAAGATCAAAAACAGCTGGCACTTTATAAATAGCCTCATACATACGCTGGAGGGAAACATATTCATTGTACATCCATTCCCATCTAAGTTCATTTGTACTTTCAGCGTTACTGCGTATACGGCCTTCATGATCATTAACTGCATAGCGATAGGACTCACGGATAATGTTCAGCATTTTCGGATCACCCGGATCTTTCTGTAATTTTTTTGCCGCCAGCTCAACCGCTTCATCATAGTTTCCTTTTTCATAAAGCTTGCTCGCAGTTTTACAGGAGAGGGTCAGCAGGCTGGTAACGATAAAGAATAAAAAGTAAAATTTAGGTTTCATGATTCCTCCTTTTTCTTCTTTGACGTTCAAATGACAGACCATACATACAGGTGTTCTATCAATTAGATATTCCTTAACACAGGAGGGCAAGTGGGGTTTGGCTAGTGGCTAGTAGGAATACAGAAGTTATTAAGGCCCACTCGTTACTCGCCAAGCCCCACTAGCTTTAATACTTCAAAATGTCCCGCACAAAATTGTGGTATTCATCAAAAGAGGGAAGGTTATTATGACCGCCGCCCTGGATTCGGATCAGGGTGATCATGTTAGGATTGATCTTTTGCAGGGCCTCGCTATGACGGATGGGGATCAGCCAATCTTTAGTTCCATGTATAATATAGGTATGACATTTAACCCGCGGGAGCCAGCGATCCGTGCGAAGATGGAATCGTAAAACTACCCTTATTGGCAGGATCGGCAGGAAGCGTTCAATGACCCGTAGAAAATTAAAATAGGGAGCATCGAGAATAAGATAGCGGGGACTGTTATCGCAGGCGAGTTTAGTAGCAAATCCACTGCCCATACTCCGTCCATAAACGATCAGGTGACTCTCGTTGTACTGTTCTTTAAGTTTGTTGTAAACAAACTGCATGTCATCAAGCATCTCTGTTTCGCCTCTCTTTCCCGTGCTTTTTCCAAAACCACGATAATCCAGTAACAAAACATCGTAATCATAACGATAAAAGTCTTTTGCATAGCGGGCCCAACCTTTGATGCTCCGGGTATTGCCATGAAAGTAAAGGATAAGACCTTTCGGGTTTTCGCGGAAAAAATGCAGGCCGTTGATGCGAACACCGGGTTCGACATCAAAAAAGTATTCCCGGAAGGGTGCATCATATTTAAACTTAAAATCCTGTTGTAGCTTTTCGGGTTTAAAGATTAATTTTTCCTGGAAGAAAAATACAAGCAGGGATAAAAAAATGATCCCACCGATGATATACCAGATGAAAACAGGGAAGCCAGATAATAAATAATAGTTGATAGTTAATAGATGATAGTTATCAGATAATATTTTTAAGGCAGCTGCTCCAAATATAATAGAAGATCGTAACTAAAAGGAAAGGAGAATTGGAAGTCAACTAGTATCTATCAATTATCATCTGTTCACTGGTCTTCTATTCTCTTTAGCTTCAAATTGGTGACAGGGGCAACGATCAGGGGGAATTTCTCCACCGTAACATTGGCCGCATCCAGTCCAAAACCTTTTTCTTCGGAAAGACTGTGTTCCTTAAGCCAGAAATGGAATTTCATGATAACCCTCTCTGTAAAAGGCAATTCATTATCCTGGCTGAGATATTTTTCCATCACCATGAACTGGAAATCACCCACCGTGTTACTGCTCGCCAGGCTTTCATAGCGGCTGATGATATTGACTTCCTTATTGGCTACCAGGTCTTCGACCACTTTGCGGAACATAAGGTTGATCCGTGGTTCCATCCGGAAACCTAAACGGAAATCAACCCGGATAATATCGTTGGGAATAATATGCTCCACCTTGTATTCGCAGGTATAGGGGTCATCGACGGTATCCACATGCACGAACCAGTAAATATCTGCCCGCTTGGGTTTCCTGTTCAGGATAGAATAAATGATCTTATGCTCTATTTCCTTGGGATTATTGGCACTGGTCATGTAAACAAGATGCGTGGCGTATTTGGGCACCGATTTGTCATTGCTCAGTTCCTGTATTTTAGGAACATAGTGTTCCATCCGGACAAATTCCACGTAACGATTTTTGATCTTCCTGGCGCGGTACCAGATGTACATTACCAGGAACAGTAATAAGCCAATAAGTAAGGTAATATAGCCCCCATGAGCAAACTTTATACCTAATGCAACAAGATATCCTGTTTCAATGCCGAGGTACGCAAAAAGAAATATATAAATCCAAATAGATTTTACTCTTTGCAATACCAGGTAATTCGCAAAAAGTATAGTAGTCATCAGCATGGTTACTATGATAGCAAGACCATAAGCTGCTTCCATATCCGATGATTTTCGGAAATAAAGCACAATACCTACACAACCCATAAACAAGAGTAAATTGATAGCCGGTATAAACAGCTGCCCTTTAGCTTCAGAGGGGTAACGGATCTTTACTTTAGGCCATAAGTTGAGCCGCATTGCTTCGCTGATGAGTGTATACGCGCCGGATATTAATGCCTGGCTGGCAATGATAGCAGCCGTTGTTGCAATCACTACGCCAGGTATAATAAACCATTGAGGCATTAAATCGTAAAATGCGTTAATGTTCAGTGCATTTTTTACTTCTTCTGTTATATGAAGCCCGTTACGGTGGGCAAGCAAATTAGCACCCTGACCGAAATAGTGAATCAGTAAACAGGCCTTTACATAGATCCACGACATACGGATATTGCCTCTTCCGCAATGTCCCAGGTCACTATATAATGCTTCGGCCCCGGTAGTGCAGAGAAATACAGCTCCAAGCAGCCAGAAACCATCAGGATAATTTTTTAAAAAACTGATAGCATAATAAGGGTTTAAAGCTCTTAAAATACTAATATGATCAAAGAGGTGAATTATGCCTAAAACAAGCAACATGGTGAACCAGGTGAACATGATAGGACCAAAAAACTTACCAATGGATGCGGTCCCGAATTGTTGCAGGAAGAAGAAAAGAGCAAGGATTGCCAATACAATTATAACAACAGTGTTACTTCCATCCTCTATCCCCAATGAAGGCAATTTTTTTAAACCTTCAATAGCTGAAGTAATAGAGATAGGGGGGGTAATAATGCCATCTGCAAGCAGTGCTGCACCTCCAACCATAGCGGGGAGCACCAACCATTTTTTTCTTCGGCGGATCAGGGCATATAGGGCAAAAATCCCACCTTCCCCGCGGTTATCAGCTCGCAGGATCAGAATCACATATTTGATCGTGGTCTGGAGTGTAAGGGTCCAGATGATACAGGACAGGCTGCCTACAATGAGTGCTTCATTTACAACCCGGTTGTTGATAATCGCATTGAA
>JANMKG010000041.1:0-2979 GCA_031371915.1 Chitinophagaceae bacterium
GTATCGGGATTGAAGCTGAGGATAAATATGAATTCCGTATCAATCCAAGTTTGGGTTATAATTCTTCTCGCTCCTCCCTGCCTGCCAGTGTCGACAACAACTTCTTTACCTATGGTGGTCGTGTGGAAGCGGGTGTCATGCTGCCCTGGAAGTTAGAACTGGGTTCGGATGTGAATTTTGACCTCCGCCAGCATATCAGCGCTTTCGCCAGCGCTACCAATACTAACCTGGTGATCTGGAATGCGCAGCTCGAGAAAAAAATATTCAAAAAGGACGCGGGTAAAATTGGTTTCTATGCCAACGATATCATGGATGATAACAAGGGGTTTAGCAGGAATATCAGCAGTACATTCATATCTGATGACCGCTACCAGAAGATCAGCCGCTATTTCCTGTTGAAATTTGAATGGTCATTCAATAAAATGCCAGGAGGAGAAAAGAAATGATAAAACAGCTTATACTCAGTATTGCCTTGGCATTCGCCCTTCAAAGCGTGAATGCGCAGGCACGTTTTTTCCCCACTATCAAAGTGGAATTTGAAAAGACAACCAGTGTGCGTCAATTGATGAAAGACATGCAGGAAGGTTCCAGCTGGTACGAACAAATGAAGGACCGCTACCCTGTTTCCGTGGTGAACTATTATGAGTTCACCGGTGATACCAGCCGTTCCATCTACCAGCCTGGTAAAGAAACACCCCTTGATCCACGCAGTTTTTACCGGCCTGTAGGCGACAAGAATATTGTTTATACAGATTACCGGAAAGGTATTTCTGTATCACAGAAACCTGTTTTCGAAGAAACCTTTCTTGTTGAGGACAGCCTGCTCAAAATTAAATGGAAGATCACGGGGGATATTCGGACTATAGCAGGTTATGATTGCCGTAAAGCTGTTGGTGTACTGAATGACTCGATTGCCATTTTTGCTTTTTACACGGATGAATTATTGGTGAATGGCGGTCCTGAAGGTATCCAGGGTTTGCCGGGAATGATACTGGGTATGGGGATCCCGCGGCTCCACGCTACCTGGTTTGCTACTAAAGTTGAAGTGTTTGATGTAAAAATGAATAAGGTAACTCCTGCGACAAAAGGAAAGAAAATGAGCCGCACCGGTATGCTTACTGCACTGGATAAGATCGCCACCCAATGGGGAACTTACGGAAGCAAGCTATTGATCAATTTTATCATCTGATCCTATCAGACGACAAAACCGTTAGGGATGATAGCGCCTTTTTTCAGGACCACGATTCCACCCTTTACGGTGTACAAAGCATGATCTGTATTTTCGATATGATCACCTCCGTTGATGCGAACATCATCACCGATCCGGCAGTTTTTATCAATGATCGCGTTCTTGATATAGCAGCGGCTGCCGATACCCATTAACGGAACTCCTTTCCTGGTCGATTCCGCGATCTCTTCCAGTGTTTCATAAGAGTCATTACCCATAATATAACAATTGACCAGCGTAGACCCGAGCCCTATCCGTGCACGGATACCGATAATACTGCTCTCGATCCGGGAAGCATGAATGATCGAACCTTCTGCCACCAGGGTCTTCTCCAGCGTGGTGCCGCTGATCTTTGCCGGTGGCAGCATCCGGGAACGGGTATAAATGATCCGTTCATTATCAAAAAGATTAAAAGAAGGTATCTCCCGGGTCAGGTCGAGATTGGCCTCAAAAAAAGAATGGATATTCCCGATATCGGTCCAGTAGCCTTCGTACTGGTAACTGGCCACTTTATATTTACTGATAGACTGGGGGATGATCTCTTTTCCAAAATCAGTCGCCTCTTTGAATTCATTTTGCAGCATGTCAAACAATAACTGCCGGTTGAAAATATAGATACCCATCGAAGCGAGGTAATTACGCCCTACGGCTTTCATCAGGTCGCCTGTTTCACTTACCCACTCGGGCAGCAATTCCTTTTTGGGCTTCTCAATGAAGGAGGTGATCAATCCCTTTCCTGATTTTAAAATACCAAACTCGGGTGCTTCTCTTTCTGTTACCGGGATGCTGGCCACCGTGATATCGGCTCCCAGGGCTTTATGATTATCCAGCATTTCGGCAAAATCCATCTGGTAAAGCTGGTCGCCCGAAAGGATAAGTATATAATCGCTTTCAAAGGGTTCAATATGACGAAGCCCCTGCCGTACCGCATCCGCTGTACCCTGGTACCAGGTCGGGTTGTCCGGTGTTTGTTCGGCAGCGAGAATATCCACAAAAGCCTTGCTGAAAGCACTGAAATGATAGGTGTTCTTAATATGGCGGTTAAGGGACGCGGAATTGAATTGAGTGAGGACAAACATCCGGCCGATCCCATTATTCAAACAATTGGAAATAGGTATATCCACCAGCCTGTACTTCCCGGCAATAGGAACAGCGGGTTTGCTACGGCTGGCGGTCAAAGGATAAAGGCGACTCCCGGCTCCCCCGCCAAGGATCACCGAAACGATTTCGCGGGAATGCGTGATTGTACGAATGGCCATACTAGATAATAGTTAATAGATAATAGATGATAGTTATCCTACAACTTCCTGCCTTCTGCTCTTCGAAGTTTTTACACTTGAAATTAACATTTTCAGTATTTCAGTTCCATCTTTTATCATTGAATCAAACATTTTTTTAGAAATATACTGGGTTGCAAAAAGTAATTCCAGCCAATAAACCGCTTCATTTGCCTCCTTTAACCCAATAGAAAGCTTATGAATAAAATCTTTACGGCTTTCCGCATACTCCGCTTCTCTTACCAATGCCCCGATAGAAGTACCACATCTTATTAACTGCTGCGATAACTCATATTCTGAATAGTTCCTTTTGAGATACTTATATAGCTTTATAATCCTGACGGCAAAGTCAAAGCTTTTTTGTTTTAGAATACTGTCCCTGCTCATAAATGGCCTTTTAGTTTAAAAACTAATTTTAAACTAATCCCACCTTCCAGCCATGAGAAAAAAACAAAAAGAAATAAGACTTTTCCC
>JANMKG010000401.1:0-5444 GCA_031371915.1 Chitinophagaceae bacterium
GCTCCGCAATTGAACTGCTGTTTTGTTTCCTGGTTACCCGGTTCCGTATGCAGATACGGTTGCATCGCGGTATCCGTTTCCGGGACTATGCCCTTTTGCTAAAGGAATCGCTTCCACAGATGGGAGCAGCCATACTGATGGCAGGTATCACAAGACTGGACTGGATCTTTCTTGGGCTTTTTTCCACTTCCGTTATTACTGCTGAATATAGTTTCGCCTACCGGGCTTATGAACTATCTCCTTTCCCACTACTTATTATCGCGCCAGTACTCCTAAGCCGATTTTCAAAATACTTTGCAGCTAACCCCGAACGATCCCTTCTCGAAAGGAAAAAGGAACTAAGCCTGCTTATCAGGGCAGAAATGATCGTAGCGACCTTCATCCCGCTTGTAGTAAATATCGTCTGGTCACCGGTCATAGATGCATTGACCGGGAACAAGTACGGGCAGGTGAATAAATGGACATTTTTTATTCTTTCCCTTTGCATTCCTTTTCAATATATCAGTAATATTATCTGGTCGACCCAGTTTGCACAACACCGGTTAAAACTAATTTTAAAGATCACGGTTACGAGCTTCCTGGTCGTACTGTTCGGGGATAGTGTGTTTATTCCAATGTACGGAGCATTGGGCGCTGCCATCGTTTATTTAGCAGCTATAATCGTCGAGTATTTCAATTTTATGAGACATTCAGAAATATCCAGGATCAAAGAGTCATGGCAATCACTCCTGGTCTGTATGGTAGTAGCGGCCGGGAGCGGCTTTGCAGGTGTTTATTTTTTCTCTACTACGGGATGGCAGGCCGGGCTGGCGATAACTTTATATTTCCTGCTCTTGCTGGCAACCCGCCAGTTGAGAATAAACGATTTACAGTTTGTCCGCCGGTATCTCCTGTTTAAAAGAAAAGCAAGCCTGCTTCCGAAATAAATAATTAGGAGGTCATTGTACCAAGCCGCTTTACGCTATTCCCGGAAAATAAACGGGTCCCTGTTGCTGTTCCTGTTGCTGGTACTAAACGTAAAAATGCTGGTCAAACTTATTGCTATCATAGCCCTGCTGCTGATCAACCGGAAACTCTTCCGGGAAAAAGAGATCTACCGGCAGCAATTCACCTGGTTATACTGGAGTATGATCGCTCTTGCTGTATTTAACCTGCTGCTTACGATCCCTTCCTTTCCTGTCAATTATGTTGTTGCTGTCGGGACAGGGATTGGTTTTTGGTTACTATGCATTGGTGCCCTTTCCTTAATTATTGGTTTGTCACTCATTCCGATAAAGAAAAACTCGACCAGACACTCACGCTGTTTTTTATTTTAAACGCTTTTGTGTCAATTGGGCAGTTGGACTACTGTCATCGGGAATGTCAGGAAAGTTTGTATGGGTTTGTTGCAGCAAAAACAAAGGCCGACAAAGGAAAATACTAAAACGACAATTCAATAACATTTACTTAGTAAAATCGTATCATCATTTTCCACCAGCATTGCTGACAACGCACCCGATCATTCTTTCGTTGGATATATATCGACCTTGCATTTTTCCAGGCGGCGCAATAAATTCACTTCCCGCTTGATCGTTCGCCATTCGTATAAAAGCAAATCGGCGGGTCTCCAGAGGGCCACCCACCCCAGGATAATAAGTATCTCCCGGAATGTTATGGATACACCTCCCTGGGGAACGAACCGGAGAATAACCAGGGTCAATGAAACAAGCAGGCTCAGGAATACGATCGCAACCAGTAATGCCTTCCAGGCGAGTTGTAAGGCCTGCTTTAATTTTCTTTCGGATCTCAGCTTTAGAAAACCAAAATGCTGATGAATGGCGGTTGCAATCTCGGGTCCCTGCCTGGTCACATCCGGCGGCAGGTACAAGTCAAGATTTATTGGACAATGATAAGAGGTTGTTTTCCCTTCTTCGATAATGAATTCTTCCGCTTCGCTGGTAAGGACATAATGGGGGTTAAACCCGGAACCAGGTGCAATCAACAGCTGTTCCAGACGTTGCAAATGGAGTGATATCGTAACGGTTTTATACATAGTTGTTCCTGGCCAGGGTGCGTGTCTCACGTATCCGTATATGGGGTAAAAAACATTTCAAACTGAAAAAATAAACCCCGCAAACATCTTTGCAGGGTTTAGTAGCCCGTACGAGATTCGAACTCGTATCACCACCGTGAAAGGGTGGTGTCCTAACCCTTAGACGAACGGGCCGTCTTTGCTGAAGTTATGACGGTCAGGGCCCGTCTCTCTTCGCTGAAGCTATCAGGCCGGGGCCATTTAGCATTCATGCTTTTTTAGGGACGGCAAAGATAGCTTTGCAGCGCTTTTTGGCCAAATGTTTTTAGGCTTGCTTTTTCCCGCACCAGCCCTTAATTCTGTTGCACCAGGCTACTGGTAGGTCTCCACGAAGCACAAAAAAACCATCCGCCGTGGCGAATGGTTTCCCCGTCTTACGGGGACAGATTTTTTTGCGACAGTCCGGCTATTGGAAAGTAGCCAGAGGTGCCCATGTCATATCTGTTGATATCATGAATACCTCCTTTTTTTTGATGAAAAATAAAAGTACAAAAATCCAGTACTCCTCGCTCAGGAAGGTGATAATTTTAACCAAAAAAACCGGTCAGCATAACACTAACCAGCCAGTTATTGGGTGCCGTTCTTAACATGGTTCCGGCAGTTTTCTGCCACCCCGGCTTTCACCAAATCTGATACAGTCAAACACGGCCGGTTTTATTACCTTCGCACCTCATTATTAAATAAAATACTGAAAAATATGAGCACAGTTAAAGTTGCCATCAACGGATTTGGTCGTATCGGCCGCCTCGTCTACCGGCAGATCTACAAGATGGAAGGTATTGATGTGGTAGCTATCAATGACCTGACGAGTCCGAAAGTATTGGCGCACCTCTTAAAATATGATAGCGCACAGGGCCGCTTTGATGCGGACGTAAGGGCCACCGAAGATTCGATCATAGTCAATGGTGATAGTGTAAAGATATATGCGCAAAAAGACCCTTCCCAGATCCCATGGGGCAGCCATGATGTGGACGTAGTGATCGAGAGCACAGGTTTTTTCGCGGATAAAGACAAAGCGGAGGCACATATTAAGGCAGGAGCTAAGCGAGTAGTGATCTCTGCCCCAGCTACCGGAGATTTGAAAACGGTAGTTTTCAATGTAAACCATTCCATCCTTGACGGGAGTGAAACGATCATTTCCTGTGCCTCCTGTACAACGAATTGCCTGGCGCCAATGGCCAAAGTACTAAATGATAAATATGGTATCATTACAGGTATCATGACCACCATCCATGCGTATACCAACGACCAGAATACACTTGATGCCCCGCATCCGAAAGGAGATCTGCGCAGGGCAAGAGCCGCGGCGGCGAATATTGTTCCGAACACTACGGGTGCTGCCAAAGCGATCGGGCTCGTATTACCGGAGCTCAAAGGCAAACTTGATGGCGGCGCACAACGTGTTCCCGTGATCACAGGATCACTTACCGAGCTGACCTCTATTTTAGGCAAAACAGTAACCGCTGAACAAATCAACGCCGATATGAAAGCAGCAGCCAATGAAAGTTTTGGTTATACTGAAGACGAGATCGTCAGCAGTGATATTATCGGTATCCATTTCGGGTCGCTCTTTGATGCTACCCAGACCAAGGTCATGACCGTCGGTGACAAACAGCTTGTGAAAACGGTGAGCTGGTACGATAACGAAATGAGTTATGTGAGCCAGCTTGTTCGAACCGTACATCATTTTGCCAAACTGATCAGCAAATAATCTTGTATATTGTTTTTCGCCGCAGCAAAGGGAATCATTCATTTGCTGCGGTTTTTTATAAAAATGCTTATGAGGATCAAGAATATTAACGGGCTTTCAGCCGAAGATCTGCAACGGGAAGTTAATGACGGGGGAAAATTTATTTACTACCCGTTCACTGTCTCTTTGATTGTCGTAACTTTTAAACGTGTCTCGGGCGTTTACCTGGTCAGGGGTAAAGGGAATGCCGTTTCAAAGGGCTGGCTTTTTACATTGATCTCTTTTTTGTTTGGCTGGTGGGGGTTTCCTTACGGTCCAAAATATACCATCCAGAGTATTCGTGCGAATTTTAAAGGCGGGAAAGATGTGACGGATGAAGTAATGGCGACGGTTGCGGGGCATGTTCTTTTCCAGGAAACACAAAAACAAAAAGGGTTCAGCAATAGTCATTCACTTTAAAAGAACAGCTATGTCAACATTTGCAGCCCATGATTTCAAAGGGCAAAAGGCATTGATCCGCGTCGATTTCAATGTTCCCCTGAACGATAAATTGGAGATCACCGATGATTCAAGGATGAAGGCCTCGATCCCCACAATAAAGAAAGTGCTGGCAGATGGAGGAATAGCGATCCTCATGAGCCACCTTGGAAGACCCAAGGATGGCCCCAGCGATAAATATTCCCTCAAACACCTTATACCTCATTTAAGCAAACTACTGAATGAGGAACCAGTAACCAGCCGTCATCCTGAGCAAAGCGAAGGACAGCAACCAGCAACCAATAACCAGCACCCAGTACCTGTTCTCTTTGCCAATGATTGTATCGGCGAACAGGCCCATCTTACTTCCGGGATGATGCGCCCGGGTGAAGTTCTCCTCCTGGAGAATCTTCGTTTTTACAAAGAAGAAGAAAAAGGAGATGAGAAATTTGCCGAAAAGCTATCCAAATTAGGAGATGTATGGGTGAATGATGCTTTTGGAACAGCCCACCGGGCACATGCTTCCACGGCGGTCATTGCAAAATTTTTTCCCAGGGAAAAAAGAATGTTTGGTCTTTTGATGGAAAGTGAGGTAGCCAGTGCAGAGAAAGTATTGCACAAAGCGGATAAACCTTTTGTTGCCATTATCGGCGGCGCTAAAGTGAGTGATAAGATCCTGATCATTGAGAATCTCCTGGAAAGGGCCACGGATATCATCATCGGCGGGGGCATGGCCTATACGTTCATGAAAGCAGAAGGAGGTAAGACCGGTAATTCTCTCTGCGAGGAAGACCGTCTGCAAACTGCCCTGGACATAATAAAGAAGGCTGAAGAAAAAGGCGTTTGTATACACCTGCCTTCCGATTCAGTGATCGCAGATAAATTCGCTGCTGATGCGCAAACTTCCATGGCACCCAGTAATAATGTTCCCGATGGCTGGATGGGGCTGGATATCGGTGCCAATGCCTGTGAACAATTCTCCAATGTGATCAGCCGTTCAAAGACCATTTTATGGAATGGCCCGATGGGGGTTTTTGAAATGCCCAAATTCCAGCACGGTACAAAAGCCATAGCCGTCGCAATCGCCAATGCCACGCAGGACGGCGCTTTTTCATTAGTAGGGGGTGGAGATTCCGTGGCCGCGGTCAACCAATTTGGCTTTGCCGATAAAGTAAGTTATGTATCCACAGGAGGCGGCGCCCTGCT
>JANMKG010000439.1:0-4635 GCA_031371915.1 Chitinophagaceae bacterium
TGTGCATCAAGGTTAAGCTGGAATAATGAACTGTTTTGATTTTCTTCCATAAAAAGTTGGCTTTGGTTTGGATAATAAATGTAGTTGCCTTTGCCGGAAATTCAAATTTTCTTTCTTCAGACTTACGGACTTACTGACTTACCGTCTTGTTTTAATATGCCCTTGCAAATAATACCCGCTGGATAGATGGTTTACCCGTTAAGATACACGCCCCCTTCTCCAACTGGTTGTTAAGTGGAATACAACGGATCGTGGCTTTTGTTTTTTCTTTGATCGCTTCTTCTGTTTCAGGTGTACCGTCCCAGTGAGCCGAGATAAAGCCGGCGTTTTCATCCAGCAGTTTTTCGAATTCTTCCCAACTGTTGGCCGCGACAATATGTGCATCCCGGAATAGTTTTGCCTTATTGAACATATTCTCCTGTATCTCGGCCAGCAAACTTTCTGTATACTTCGCGATCCCGTCAAGACTCACCACTCTTTTTTCCTTTGTATCGCGTCGTGCGATCTCGATCACGTTCTTTTCCAGGTCACGTGCGCCAATCGCTAACCTCACCGGTACCCCTTTCATTTCATATTCCGCGAATTTCCAACCCGGCCGGTTATTATCATTGTCATCGTATTTCACACGGATACCGGAAGCTTTCAGCTCTTTCATGATCTCGCTCACTTTCGCGTCAATGGCCGCTTTTTGTTCATCACCTTTATAGATAGGAACGATCACCACCTGGAAAGGAGCGATCCTTGGGGGCAGGATCAATCCCTGGTCATCGCTATGGACCATTACCAGCGCACCGATGAGCCGGGTGGTCATCCCCCAGCTCGTAGCCCAAACATAATCCTGCTGGTTTTCCTTATTGGAGAATTTTACGTCAAAGGCTTTTGCGAAATTCTGTCCCAGGAAATGCGAAGTCCCCGCTTGCAACGCCTTACCATCCTGCATCATCGCTTCGATACAATACGTGTCAACAGCGCCGGCAAAACGTTCATTCGCTGTTTTTACACCTTTAATGACCGGAACAGCCATGTATTCTTCCACAAATTCCGCATACACTTTCAGCATACGTTCTGCTTCTTCGATCGCCTCATCTTTGGTCGCGTGTGCCGTATGTCCCTCCTGCCAGAGGAATTCTGTGGTTCTCAAAAAAAGCCGGGTCCGCATTTCCCAGCGTACAATATTCGCCCATTGGTTGATCAGCAGCGGCAGGTCCCGGTAAGATTGTATCCAGTCCCTGTAGGTATTCCAGATAATGGTCTCTGAAGTAGGACGGATGATAAGTTCTTCTTCCAGTTTCGCGTCGGGGTCAACGATCACGCCCCCGCCATTAGGGTCATTTTTCAAACGATAATGCGTTACCACCGCGCATTCTTTGGCAAAGCCCTCGATATGCGCTGCTTCCTTGCTTAAAAAACTCTTAGGGATCAATAAGGGGAAATAAGCATTCACATGCCCGGTATCCTTGAACATCTTATCCAGGACGTCACGCATATTCTCCCATAGGGCAAAGCCGTAGGGCTTGATCACCATGCATCCTTTTACCGCTGAGTAGTCAGCCAGTTGTCCCTTTAAAATAAGATCATTGTACCATTGTGAATAGTCTGCCGCTCTTGATGTGATTTCTTTGCTCATTGTTGCTGGGTGCTGGTTACTGGTTACTTGTTATTGGGTGCTGGTTGTTGGTTACTGGTTGTTAGTTACTGGTTGTTGGTTACTGGTTATTGGTTATTGGTTGCTGGTTGTTTGATACTTGTTGTTGGTTACTGGTTATTGGTTGCTGGGCGCTGGTTTGCTCCAGTCTGTTCTTTCGACACCCTTTATAAAAAGATTTATTTTTTTTCCTAATGTCCCTAATTTGGCGTGAAGATAATTATACAAGGTTTCATCCTGAAGTGATTTTGTATTAAAAAGGTTTTCAAGGTGATCGGTTGTCTCATCATTGGAGCCTAAAGAGTAAACGAGAAACTTAATAAACTCTGCTTTATATCTTTTCCTTCCATATCCTTCCACAATTGTTGCTTTTGCTGATTTACTGGACCTCCTTATCTGGGACCCTTCCTCGTACATTTCAAACTTCGGCAATTTGGTAAGCGTCATCTCATGAATTTCTCTCACCAGTTCCTCAGCCAATTTCCAAATTTCAAGATTCTTATAACTCATACCCCCACATTTTCTTACTCCTCAAAAAAATAAAAGACTCCTCGATCTTTCAGCACCAGCAACCAGTACCTAACAACCAGTACCCTAAACGACCTCCGATCTTTAAGAACCAGCAACCAGGACCTGGCAACCAGCAACATCTTTAAACTTAAATTAACACCCCCCACCGCAATAATTCCAAATAATGGTCAAATATTTGTTGCCGTAACGCAAACGATTGTGTTGTGCTGAAAGCCGCACAAAAGTAGTAACTTCATTTTTAACCGAATAAACCATTTGCCATGAAACCTGTAATTCTACTCCTGGCATTCACTGCCGCTCTCACCAGTTGCACGACCGCTTACAAAACAGGCCAGACGCCGGATGATCTCTATTATTCCCCTGCCCGCCCACAGGACGAAAATGTGCAGAACAACGACAAGGAAGAAACTGCCAATAACAAGTACAGCGATGAGTATTATGATGACCGCTATCTCCACATGAAGGTCAGGGACCGTTACCGCTGGAGTGATCTCGACGATTCGTATTATTATAACCGCCGTTACAGCTACAGCTCCTACAACTGCTGCTGTTTTGGTAATCCGTGGTCACCCTATACCTACTGGAACAATTATTACAACCCCTATTATAACAATCATATCATTGTCAACCCGGCTACGACCGTTATCTATAACAAACCCAGGACCTTTAACCTGAATGCGTATAACAACAATGCCCTGACCAATAATAATTACAGCAACTCCAAGACCGGCAGCAGCAGTACTGGTTCACCTGGTAACAGCAGCTATTCACAACCAAGGAACAGCCCTTCCACCAGGAGCAATAGTAATTCAGGTAATGTCTTAAGGGATATTTTCCGGGGAAGCAACAGCAGCTCTTCGGGCAGCAGCTCTTCGGGCAGCAGTTCTTCCAGCAACAGTTCATCCAGCTCCAGTAATTCTTCTTCCAGCAGCAGTAGTTCCGGCAGCTCCTCTTCAGGCAGCAGCGGGAGCTCGGCGCCTGTAAGAAAGTTTTAAACGCTAATTAGCGCTAATCAGCGTTCACCATCAAATAAACTATCATGAGAAAAATATTTTTCATACTGGCGGGTATTGTCCTGTCCTCAACTCTTTTCGCGCAGGAACCTGCGGATGCGCTGCGTTATTCCTGGTACCCTTCCAGCGGAACGGCCCGGCAGCAGGCGGTAGGCGGCGCGATGACCTCTCTCGGTGGCGATCTTTCTGCTGCCTATGTGAACCCCGCCGGTCTTGGTTTTTACAAAACCGGGGATGTAGTGATGACCCCTGGTTTTAGTTTCCTCAACAATAAGTCTACTTATTATGGAAGGACCGAGCAGGACAAGAAAAACAATCTTTCTTTTGGCGCATCCGGTATCGTGATCGGTTCAGAAGACAATAACAAGAAAAATAAAAAGTCCAGTGGTGCTTTTGCACTGGCTATCAATCGTACGGCTTCTTTCAGCAGTAACCTATTATACCGTGGCGCCAATACACAAAATTCCTATTCACAAAAATTTTTAGAAGAGATCAGCAGCCATAACGATAAAGACGCCAACAGCGTGGCACAGAATTATCCTTTCGGTACCAGCCTTGCTTTTAATACCTACTGGATCGATACTATCAATGGTGGTTCCTCCAATAATTACCAGTTCCAGAGCCGGGCCCCGATCGGCAACCTCTTACAGGAGAATAAGGTCGTTAACCGCGGTGGCATCACCGAACTGGCCCTGGCTTTTGCCGGTAACCTGCAGGATAAATTCTTTTTTGGCTGGACGCTTGGAGTACCTTTTCTCCACTATGAAAAGGAAGCTACTTTTACAGAAGCGGACGCGACGGCGAATGCCAATAATAAATTCGATTATGCTTCGATCACGGACAACCTGACTACCAGTGGTGTGGGAGTAAATCTAAAAATGGGTATGATCTATAAACCCATTGAATATGTCCGGCTGGGTCTCGCTATTCATACCCCAACCTTTTTTAACCTCACGGATAAATACAGTACAACCGTTTCCGCCAATACAGAAACCTATAAAGGTCTCATGACGCAGGAATCCAGGATCTTTACCAATAACAATGACGCTGAATTCAAATACTGGATGTTTAGTCCCTGGCGTGTGATGGCCAGCGCTTCTTATGTATTGCGGGATATCCAGGATGTAAGAAAACTAAAGGGATTCCTGACCGCTGATATAGAATACGTGAATTACAAATCTGCCTCCTTTACCACCGATCCGCAGGGTGATAACAGTTCTGACACAAAAGCTTATTTAAAGTCTTTGAATAAAACCATTGACAATACTTACAAGGGCGCCTTTAATTTTAAAGCGGGCGGCGAATTAAAATTCACAACGATCATGGGACGGCTCGGTGCGGCTTATTATGGCAATCCCTACAAGGACCTTGGTCATAACGAGAAAGGAAGCCGTTTCCAGTTAAGTGGTGGCCTTGGTTATCGCAACAAAGGCATGTTTGTCGATC
>JANMKG010000010.1:0-5198 GCA_031371915.1 Chitinophagaceae bacterium
AATGAAGAAGAATATACGAAGACGATTGACTTTAACGGTGGTAAGGCTTTTGAGAACTGCAAGAAGACACGTCCTGAATGCACACTTACCTATTTCAGCGGTGAACGCTTCCTGGTTATACTGGAAGGTGATCATGTCGGTATTGATGCACTGAAGACTGCGGCAAGGGGTTTGAATATTAAATAATCTTTTTATCCGGGAACTTCTATCCTTTCATTGCAGGAGGAGGATTTTTGCAGTCCTTTCATTACCTGTTCTTCTTTTCGCCATACGCTTACTGCACGAACAAGCATATGTATGCTTATCAAAATAAAAGCTTACCCCAACCAGGACTAATTGGTTGACTATAATAGAATTTTTTATATCTTCTCCACTTGCTACCCTGGGCAGTGGCTCATTTTGAAAATAGCCGGAAAGACAGGAAGGATGGATTTGCAAGCTTTTTTTTCGCTTTACCGTCTTAACGGCAAACTGGTACACTACCCGACTTTGGAATCCGGGAATCACAAAACAAACTAATTGTCTTATTTAATAAAATAAACCAAAATGAAACATCAACTGCAAGTAGTCTCCTTACTCCTGGTCGGTTTACTAGCCATAGGAGTAAACAACCTGTGGTCAGCTGGTATCTATAAAACCGGTTGTACCACAGTACTCCTTTCTGACACGCTCCCTCCCGTGGGAAATTCCACTGACAAAGAACCTTTTAAGAATAAATTTCAGTATAATAAGGAGGGAAAGATCACCCATATTGAGACAGAAGATTATCACATAAAAATAGGATATGACACCCGCTGTAACAAACAGGTCAAGTCCACAAGAATAAAAAAGGAAACCGGGGATTCCATCGTGTACACTTTTACCTATGATGCCTCCTGTCAACTTTCAACCGGGGAATCAACTGATGGAATAAAACTCGGGTTTAAATTTGATACCCAACAACGACTTGTTACAATTATACAAGGATCAAGGAAGATCAATATTGTATACAATGATTCCGGGTTACCAAAAAAGATCTCTTTAGGAAACAGGGACTATTTGGATAACATTTACGATTCTTCCGGCAACATAGTAGACCGGGATAGTTATTCATGGTGGCATCCCCCGGTTGGAACCTACAGGGTTTTAAGGATTATGTATCTCATAATAAAGGATACAGAAACTTTATTTAACCGGTTACTAAAATTTAAGCCGGGGCTTGACATGGATAGAATTAGTATTTTATTTAGAGAGTTTTCTGAGCGGCCCCCATTGTGGGATATGTAAGTTCTTCCAAAGCCGGGCATTTGAAATTAGCGATTATTCTCTTTTGAAAACGCAAATGAGTTGTAAGGCTTCTCCTTTCACCGTTCTGTCATTGCCTGCACCGCATCCTTGAGAGTAATTCTATATTCGGCAGGTACCGGTTAACAATAAAATTGAATCTAAATTTTATTAATCACCAAACCTTCCAGTCAACTGCTATCGTTTCATTTCTCGATGTAGGTTTCTGTAATCCTTTCGTCAGTTCTTCTACCCTTTCGCCGACTATTTTTTTCAGTTCGCTTATTTTGAGCGTGGGGTATTTATTCATCGCTTCCAGGATAGAAAAAGTGAACACCCCATTCTTAAGGTCGTCTCTTTCCAAAGCGAATTGTGTTCCTGCCGCGGCAGAAATGATGGTGGCGCCTGTGCTCTTTCCTACATTTACAAATAAGGATTGCATCAATTCAAAACTGTTTTTTAACCCCAGACGTCCTTCCTGTTTATAAGCCACCGGTTTTAATCCTTTTATCAAAGAATCTGATGAAGCATTAAGCGTCATCAGGTCTTCCTTGTCCACTTCGCCGCTATGACAGGCATCAATCAGCATCAGCTTTTTCCTGGCGGGAATGCTGTCCAGTAAGTCTTCCAGTTCATCATAAGCAAGGCCATTTTCTTCGGGCTTTTCAAAATTGATTTTAAAAGTTGACAGGTAATAGTCGAAGTCTTTACTCAATATACCATGACCAGAATAGGCCACGATTACTTTGTCATCCTCCGTTGTCTGTATTAATTTTTGTTTCAGGGATTTTACATTGCTTACTGTTACATTCTCGTTGAACAGGGTATCAACAACAATGTTATCTCCGTATTTTTCTTTGAGCTTTACCGAAAGATCCCGGATATCCTTGGTACTATACTGGAGATTGTACTGGCTTTGGCTGAACTGGTCGATACCGATACCGATAAAATGGGCAAATTCCTTTTGTTTGACCGCCGGGGTATAATTGACCTCCAGGGGCACCCGGAAGCTTTCGGTTCCATTTATATTCGTAATTGACGTTTCGATATGATTGAGACCCTGGGTTAACTTTATAGTGATCGTTGTATCCAGGCTGCCGGAATTCCTTGCTTTTATATTGAATCCTCTTTGGCCAAACAAAGGCACTTCGTTTACCCAAAGGTTGAAACGGTCCAGTTTATAGGAACTGTCGATCCCTTTGATATGAAGAGTAAGGCGGCCGTTTCTCTGTTCAAACTCAATTGTGTCCCGGTTGGCAAAATCCGCCTCAGGTATACTGTACCCGCTTCTGAATGCACTGGTATCAATACCCAGTTTCCTGATCCGCTTTTCCCAGGCTTTACGGTAACTCCTGATTAATAGTGTGTCGGTATTCCCTATCGCTTCCAGAACTTTATCCGGGCGATTATATTTGACATCCAGTTGTTCAAATGAATAAATCCTATCCCCTTTCATAAAACGCAAGGTTTCCGCAGCTTTTTTGTCAGATGAGTACCAGGGATAAGAAATAAAGATCGTATTGCCGGGACTGATAGTATAAATATCCGCTTCATATTTAAGGGTATCTCTATCTGATATCGTCTTCCAGGATACTCCTTTTAGACCCTTATTAACGATATTTTTTCCGCTCACAATAAGTTGGCCCCGGTCGACCGAAATCTTTTTCCCGGTAGTGATCTCACCGCTGGACTCTATTTCACAGAGCGCCAGCGTATCCCGTTTATCATTTATCGCCCAAAAAGTATGCCCTGCAGTTACAGCCAGGGGTGAAAATTCGAAGGCCAATTTTTTGTTTTTCCCTGTTGCTATGTCGAATTGGTAAGTAGTGCCGGACATCATAGCGTAAATGGATTTATTACCGGGATCAAACTTCGCCCAACTCATTATTTCTCCGCTCGTGGTTGTATTCGGTATCAGCGAAATCATTTTTTTCGCTGTGAGCGTATTAAAAACAGGTATTTCAACGGCTTCTTCGCCGAGTACCATCAGCATCTTTTCATTTTCGGAAAACTCAATGCCTTTTAACTCTTCCCGCCAGTTTTCAAAGCGATTCCCTTTTATCAATTTCCCCTGCTCCCTGTCATACACATATAACTGTTCGCTTTTCATAAAAGCGATCCATTTCCCTGATGGGCTTATCTTCAAAACCTTTGCTCTTATCGAATCCTTCATTATCACGGTTGATCTTCCGGATGCCAGGTCGAGAAAACCTATTACGATACCATCCTTTACATATTGCTGGTATAAAAGTTCATTGCCGGACAGATCATTCTGGTCTATCTTATTCAACGTGTATTTTAGCTTAAAATCGCCGGTCGAAAATATCTTACAGGTATTTGATTTATTAAAATTGAATAGATTGAAAAAATCGTTGTAAACGATCGTAAACCATTTTTTTGAAGGAGACAGCTTTATGCTTGTGCCAAGTGAAGTGCTGGCAGCATAGTTCCCGGCTTCTATTTGATGTTCGTCATAAAAAACGGCTGTCGCGTTTTTCAGATCCCAGGCGGTACAATAATTTTCATAGCCCGTGAAAAGCAGTGTCCTTCCATCCAGCTCTGCAAACGCAGCATCCTGGATATCGGGTATCCCTTTCTTATTGAACCGGCGCCTGATATTGTTCTGCCGCAAACCAACGATCATAGGGTACATTTTCAAACTATCCTTCACGAGTATTTGTTGCAAAGCCGCAGCGTATGAAAAATTTTTTTCATACTCTCCTACAATATTGTCAAGCCCAATTCTTTCTGGTAGTTTCCTGTCGCTGGTGACTTTGTTTTCGTAAATATTATAGCTTATAACCGAACGTGTATTTGCCAAGAGGATAACACTATCGCCGTCCCGGAGGTAATCTTTAAAATAATTGCCTGGTAACTCAATCTCGCGCAGGAGTTTTCCTGTTGTAAAATCCCAAACCTGTAATTTATCGCCCAGGTGAAGTATCACCGATTGCTTTGCTCCCATGATAAGATTGTCCGGCTCATAATAGTAAGAACGTTCATTCGCTTCAACATATGTTGTATCCCTTATTGTGCCCGAATCATCCACGGAAACTCGGGCGTTGAACGGCAAACCAAGCTGTTTTGTCATTTCTGCTGTTTCAGCATTAAAGACCTGGGTTTCGCCAAAGGAATAACCAACGGCAACTACCTGCTGCAGACCATCTTCCACGAAGCAGCGCACAACGTCGCCATTTTGCAAGCCCGGATTTTCATAAACGGTTTGTGCACCGGATTCGACATCGATCCTCACCACCTCAGTTTTCCGCTGTCCGAAAAGATAGTGCTGGTCTTCACTCAGAATAATTCGCTGAAATTTTATTAACCGATCGTAGTCCATGTCTACTGAATGAAGTATGGTGTTCGTTTTTAAACTGATCAATTGGATCTTGTCATTGCTTACTGCCAGCAACTGATCAGGATCTTTCATAAAATAAGCCGCAGCAAGTCCAGCTATCTTGAATGTATATAACAATCTTCCTGATTTCGGCGAATAGACACCAACAGCATTTGAATGGCAAACTAGGAACCTGTCACCTGTTTGTGAGAAACAGAAATCGGAGGAGTTTGATTTATCATATTGCTGTAACGAGTTCCCGGAGGAGACTTCCCAGAGAATAATAGTGTTCCAGTCAGCCGACAGAACATATTTCCCATCCGGCGCAATAACCGATTTCACAATTTTTTCCCGGTGATTTAATGGTAATAATATTTTTTCCGCCTGGGCAGAAGCGGTTGAAGCCATGAAAAAAGAACTCAAGCTGATGAAAAAAAAGGCAACACCGTTCAGGCTCACCCGGGAACCCAGGTTCTTCATCATTGAATAGGCAGGATGGGCGGTTCCCTTAAGCATATACCTGAATGTAGGAATAATAAAATGCCTAAAGAAACCTGGTACAGGAAAATTGCGTGGACCCGCCCAGAAAGATTGATTT
>JANMKG010000014.1:0-2084 GCA_031371915.1 Chitinophagaceae bacterium
CCAGTGGTGTAGTGAACCTGTCATCCGTAAAGGCGGTTACTTCACCGGAATTAACGGCTTTCAGTAACATATTGATAAAGATCTGGCTGCCATTATCATCAACAGCTTCATACTGGAACACCTTGTTCATTTTCTCTCGTAGGTCAAGCTCTCTCCATACTTTTTCCGCATAAAGGGCATCATCCCAGCGTAAATTCTCATACGGAAGTGGTGTCCTTGTGTTCAGGTTAGTTTTATCAAACGCGTTATCATTACGCAGTGATTTCTTTACTGAATTATCGAGTATACCGGATGTATCCACCCGGATCGGGATATTGGCATAAGGGTCATAACCCGAGGGCTGCTGGGTATTATTATTCTGCTGTTGTTCAGTTCCTGTCGGGGTCGTTGTGGGATTCGTAGTAGGGTTAGTACCGGGTCTTCTTTTGGGAGTACGCTGCGCCATAGCATTGCCTGCCAGCAAACCGGCAAGAACCACGCAAAGCCCACATTTCAGAAAATTCTTATTCATAGCACACTTATTTGATATAATAAACGAGTGAAGGGGCGGTTGTAGTACGTCCATCGGGACCTTTTACCCTGATATTATCAATTGTTACCATCCGTCCTGCCTGTACATACTGGTTGATGGCATTCCTTACGGCTCCGGTAAACCCGGCGCCTGCAGAAGGTACAGAAACGATATCATCGTCTGTATCACAGGTAAAAGTGAAACTAACCACATTATATTCCAGTTCAAAAGGGAAATTCTTGATACCAGCGCCTACACCACCCTGGGCTTTAAAGGCACCGGCAGTCATATTCGCACCGCTGGGCTGACCACCAACATAAGCCTGTGATTCGGGAACCGTGCGAACCCTGAACTGGGAAGCACCCGCTACTTTTCCATCTACATTGACCGTAATACGGGCATCATCGGTGATACTGCTCACCCGGGCGATATATTTTCCAGGCCCAACACGGGTAAGGCTACCGCCTCCACCAGTTAATGATGCCTGAACTTTATCATCACCACCACCGCTGGCAGCGATCGTAACAGGGTTATCAACCCCGATATAAAGAACGTTCATTTTGTCAAGGGCGATCGAAGCGTTGGCAGAACCAACGACATATTCGACATTCACTTCTTTTACTTCCTGTTGACCAGTAGTCTGGTTAAAGTAACTTATTTTTACCGGCACACTATGAGAACCAACTCCACCTGCCGCAATTTTGGATGATGCATATCCTTCTTCACCAAGCTCAACTCTTGAACCACCAATAAAAATATCAGGCTTTGCAGCTTTACTGAAAGCTCCAACACCTGCTTTTATCTCCAGCTCCTGGCCAGGCATCAGGTAATTTGAATTTTGTCCAACGATAGCTGCATAGGAGTCAAATATCACTTTTACCTCGCCCACTTTAGTATGGCAAAAAGTAACCACTTTGTTCTCTGCTGTTTTGATGTCATTCTGGAACTTACTTAAGATCGTAAGACCGGCAACAGTAGGCACCATATGGAAATAAGATACTTCCCAGTCCTTTTTCTTCCCATCACGGCTGGGAGGGATGGTCACATCCACATTTAATGATTTCTCAAATTCAGTTTTGATAGATGAATCGATTCCAAGGATATCTGTCTTGTATTTTGTCAGCATTGCAAGCAGTTTCTTTCCTTCACCTTCCTTTACCATCATCCTTGTGGTAATCTCCAGGTTATCTTCTTTAAAAGCAACACTGGGGTCACCTGGTTTTCCACCCGCCTGTGTAAGGATCTTATCTTTCAATCCTTGCAGGTAATCATATACTTCTTTTGATTTAGCGGTAACTTGTTGTGCTCTTTGCAACCAGGGTGTTGCTCTTTCTTTGGTTTCCTGAGCATCCGCTTTCGCCTGGAGCGAAGTCATGATCGTTTCTGTAGACAGATTAACCTGTTTATTGGAATTCTCTAAGCTGCGATTTACGGTTTTAAAGGCATTGAGGATCTCGGATGACACGTTCAGAGCCAAAAGTGCTGTCAGCACCAGGTACATGATATTGATCATCTTCTGCCGGGGCTCTTTAGGTAATGACATGAGTTATTACTTTTAAGTTGATATTGAATG
>JANMKG010000042.1:0-19802 GCA_031371915.1 Chitinophagaceae bacterium
TACACAGTGATTACAATATCGTGCGAAGTCCGAAAAGTTATAATTCCCAGATAGGGGTGCCCTTAAGTGTATGGCAAATGAATGACCAACACACCCTCGCTATTTTCGAAGCAGGTATATCACAAGCTGGTGAAATGGAAAAACTGGAAAAGATCATCCGGCCAACCATCGGGATACTGACCAATATCGGCGAAGCGCATAGCGATGGCTTTACTTCTGTTGAGCAGAAAGAAACGGAAAAAAGGATCTTATTCAGGCAGGCAACACTACCTGCGGTTCTTGAAGTGACCGGGATAAAAAAATTGGCCAGGAACACTCTTATTTCAGCAAAGAATAAAAAAGACCCTTCACAAATTGTCTCTATCGAGATACCCTTCACCGATGATGCATCTATCCAAAATGCGGTTAGCTGCTGGCAACTGATGCTGATGCTGGGTTATGACAATAAAGTTATCGCCAGCAGGATGAAACTGCTGACAGCAGTAAACATGCGGCTGGAATTAAAAAAAGGTATCAATCATTGCTCAATCATCAATGATAGTTATAGCGCCGATCTCAGCTCCCTGGAAATAGCCCTGAATTTTCTCGACCAGCAAAGTGGAGGCGTCCATAAGACGGTGATCCTTTCCGATTTCCTCCAAAGTGGGTTACCCGTGGGGACATTATACGAACAGGTGCTGAAAAGTCTCAAGAAATACCGGGTCAACAGGCTAATAGGGATCGGCATGGAAATCTCCGGTCAGCTCCGGCAGCTGTTAAATACACCCGGGGAAGAATTGCAGGCTGACTTTTACATAAGTACGCAAGATTTTCTTCAGGCATTTCGCTCTACGATGTTCCGGGAGGAAACTATTTTGGTGAAGGGGGCCCGGTCTTTTGCCTTTGAGCAGATCGTCCAGGTGCTGGAACAAAAAGTTCACCAGACAGTATTGGAAATAAACCTGAATGCCATTGCTCATAACCTGAGGGAATATCAAAAGATCTTACAACCCGCTACGAAAGTGATGGCCATGGTAAAAGCCTTTGCATATGGAAGCGGTGGCGCAGAGATCGCGGGTATACTGCAATACCATAAAGTAGATTGGCTCGGGGTAGCTTATGCGGATGAAGGAGTGGAATTACGAAAAGCAGGTATCAGCTTACCGGTGATGGTGATGAACCCTGAAGAAAGTGCTTTTGAATCGATCACAGACAATAACCTGGAACCCGAGCTCTACTCTTTTGAGATACTCGATGCTTTTGATAAATTCTTACAGCGGGAAGGACTCATGCAATATCCTGTTCATATCGAGATCGAAACAGGGATGAACAGGCTTGGGTTCGCCGCGGAAGAAGGGGAAAAATTATTATCTGCTCTTCAATCAACCGGTTCTTTTAAAGTGCAATCCGTTTTTTCTCATTTAGCCGCCAGTGAAGAACCGGAACAAGATGAATTTACCCTGGAACAGTTTCGCCTGTTTGACAAAGCTTCCCAAAAATTGCAGGCAGGGTTGGGTTATCCTTTCACCCGGCATATCGCCAATTCAGCAGCCGTGGTGCGGCATCCCCAACTGCAAATGGATATGGTGAGATTGGGGATCGGGCTATACGGGGTAGATAGTGCAGCCTCCGGTAAACTAAACTTGCAAACCGTCGCGACCCTTAAATCCACAATTGCCCAGCTAAAACATCTGAAGAAAGGAGAATCGGTTAGCTACAACCGGAAAGCGATCGTGCAAAAAGATTCGGTCATCGCTACTATCCGTATGGGCTATGCTGATGGTTACCCAAGGAGATTGGGAAACGGCAACGGGAGGATCTGGCTAAATGGGCAACTGGTACCACTGATCGGGACCGTCTGTATGGATATGTTCATGGTAGATGTTACCGGTATACCAGGGGTGAAGGAAGGAGATGATGTGATCATATTTGGAAATTCTTTACCTGTACAGCAACTGGCACAGTGGGCAGGTACCATTCCCTACGAGATCATGACGGGAATTTCACAAAGGGTAAAAAGGGTTTACTACGAAGAATGAAATATAGTGGATGGTTGCTGGTTGCTAGTCACTGGTTACTCGCAGGAGCCTGCTTTACAACTTAAACCTAACTAGTAGTTAAATTTTCAATAGAAGGTAGTTACCAGTACCCAGCCACCAGCACCTAGCAGCTTTCTTCTTATATTTGCCGTTAATTATGAGGACACTGAAAATCAGGCATGTCGTTTTCATTATTGCTGCCATTA
Source organism: Chitinophagaceae bacterium (assembly GCA_031371915.1). Taxonomy (GTDB): domain Bacteria; phylum Bacteroidota; class Bacteroidia; order Chitinophagales; family Chitinophagaceae; genus JJ008. The sequence goes on from JANMKG010000042.1 coordinate 2,225, forward strand.
TCATAGTAGACCAGGCATTAAAGCTCTGGATCAAATCTTCACATCCTACTGGTGAGGTCGTCCGTGTGTTTGGATTGGATTGGTTCCGGCTGCATTTTATTGAGAATCCCGGGATGGCCTGGGGCTGGAAATTTGGTAACGAAACAGGAAAAATGGTATTAACCCTGTTTCGCCTGGCTGCAGTCGTATTTGGTACCTGGTACCTAGGCAGGATTGTAAAACAACAATATCGCCGGGGTTTTGTGGTCTGCGCCGCGTTGATCTATGCCGGGGCATTAGGCAACCTGCTTGACAGTATGTTCTATGGAATGTTCTTCGATAAAGGACTTCACTACGATCCTTCTATAAATGATTATGTAAGTTATTCCGGGATTGCCCAGTTATCATCCCATGGGTATTCTTCCTTCTTGCACGGTAGCGTGGTAGATATGCTGTATTTCCCGATGTTCAAGGGTCATTTTCCTTCCTGGCTACCCTTTGTTGGCGGGGATGATTTTGAATTCTTCAGCCCGATCTTCAATATCGCCGATGCCTCTATCTCTACCGGCGTAATCACCTTGCTGTTCTTTCAAAAACGATTCTTCAAAAAACATGTTACACAGGAAATGCCGACGACCGTTGAAACGAGTACAGATGTAAGTGATAAGGTGCAGGTATTATAAAACATGCTTGCAACTCTCTTATTTTTACCCTGATATTAATTTACCTGCTTCAACACTCTTTTCTGGATAACCTTATCCCCGGAATGTACCCGTAGGAAATAAATACCGGCAGGAAGCTTTGTCGTATTATCGAGGACCAGGCTGTTGACGCCGGTAGCAAGATCAAAATATTTTCTTTGTATTGTTTTCCCGGCAACATCGATCAATTCTGCATCCGCTTTGCCATTCACCGCGGAAGCGACCTCGAAACTCAGTTCATTGTGGAAAGGATTGATCACGGTGATAAATGAAAAGACATCCGTGTTAACACCGAGCTGGATGGTCCTGGAATATTTTGATTGATCAAGATTATTTTTCATGCGAACCCGGTAATAAGCTTTACCTGTTAACAAGAGCGGATCCGTATAATAATAAATATTTTGTGTTGCGCTGGTATCTGTATAACTGTGCACGGAAGCGACCAGGGAAAAATTGATCCCGTCAAGGCTTTTCTCTATATCAAAGAACAACGGTTCATTTTCGCCAGTTGTGCTCCAGGTCAATGCTGCCTGTTGATTGACCAGTTGCCCGCTGAAGGAGAGGAGCTGGGTTGCCATCGGGACGCCGCAGTCGATCACATTCAGGGTGATGATATTGGCGACATCGGTAAAGCGGCAGTTTATATCAGTAAGATTGGCCATCGTTGTAGCCACTACAAGCCTGTATTTATCACCATTGTTTGCAACAAGCGTCTGGGCAGGAGGAATAGTATAAGAGGTGACATATTCCCAGGCGGTACCGTTCCAGAAAGGAGCGGAAGGTCCCAGGGACGGCGTTACATCTGACCAGGATGCACCTCCATTTGTACTCCGTTGCCATTTATAATAGACATAGTTGTTGAAGAAAGAACGAACTGTATCATAGATTTTGAGCAAATTACCGGCACATACAGTAGGCGTTAAAGAAGGTGAATAATTCATATTGGGTGAACAAGTAGCAACTGCTATATCATCAAGCGCCCAGTCGTTCCCACCCCCGCCCGGGGCATTATTAAAGAACTTCAGCGTAAAACTTGTTTGGGCAAGTCCTGTCAGGAAGGTAAATCCTTTTTTCACCCATTGACCGGTATACCGGAGATTACCGGTAGTATAATAGTCAATACCATCAATTTCAAAAGTAAGATTCGGGTATACACCTGAAGAATCTGCCGCAGCGGTAGGTATATAACCTGCCCCGCTGGCACCTGTACCATTGGAATCGCACCCGCATTTGGAACAAATATTCCTCATCCAGCAGGAGATTTCGTAATAAGTATTAGGACAAAGACCTGAGATGGTTTGCTGGAAGGCTGAGTCGATTCGGTAAGCGGCATTGATCACCAGCATATACCCGGCATTTCCATTAGCCACCGTGTCTGCTGCGGGATTCCCGGCAGTTGGAGAAACCGCGCCTGTATGATCCCCGATGATATCCCAAACACCGAATACCCGATGCGTGGGTGACGCTCCGTCTGGCTTGGGCCAGGTGTTCAGTGTTGTATAGGCAGGACGGGTAGATGTATTGTTAGCGATACCATAGTAATAGTCATTCGGCATGTTCAGGTCAAAAAAGTTATAGGTATAACCCACGGGTACATTGAGCGAAGCGCCACGATTACGCGGACGGCCACTTCCGAATGTTCCGTTTGTCTCTGTACCAATAGCATTGGTACCAACGGTATTGGAACAGATACCATAGTTCGGGTACACACTCACCGTATTCGAGGGAAATATAAATGTCTGGATGGCGGCCGCACCATTTTTATAGGTCATATTGCCTCCACCGGTACTGATAATCGAGCCGGTCGCGGCCGTAACAGTTACCCTGAAAGAAGCGATCATGATACAGGTGCTGCCGAAAAAAGAAGGTTTATGGGTATTGGCTACTCTTCCGCGTTTAAATGCAGTGGCAGGTGCCGACGCAGTATTATAACCCAGGTTAATCGTGATATTGGAACCGGTTATCCATCCCGCGTCATCCCCGGCTGCATTTGTAAATGCCTTGTAAACTTTCCCTTCATTGGTAAGTACCTGGATGCTACCATTGATAAAAGTAGTACCTGCTGGTACAACGTCCTGGTAACGACAACTGTCAAACGTACCTGCACGTACAACAAACGATGCCCTGATCTCTAAAATATCTCCTGTTTCAACGGTGCCCCCGCTAATTCCTTTTGTTACGTTAATATAACTTTTACCAAAGTCTATACTCTGACCCATACTTTTCTGGGTACCGGTAGCAAGCAGGACAGTGAAGAAAAAAAATCGCAATAAAACAGTTATTCCGGGTACAGTTTTTTTCATAGTCAGGATTTTCGGTATTCATTATAGCTGACTCCTGGATATAAAAATAGCTTAATGATTTACCCCTGTCAATAGGATTTTACGGGTAACGATCTACTAAATACACGGGTAAGTTTTACCGGGGAAACTCCTATTGATGCACAGCAGGGGAGAGGCTAATTTTAAATAACAAATCCGCAGCTATGAAAAAACTATCCCCCTTTTTTTTCATCTATTTCTTTCTGCAGGCTGGATCCAGCAGCAATGCACAGGTTATTGATTCTGCCTCTATACTATTTAACATTGATACGGTAGCCAAGAATCTTGGTTATCCCTGGGAAATTACACATGGACCGGATGATTCATTATGGATAACAGAAGCAAGAGGATACAGGGTTTTGCGGATCAGTGCTTCCCGGACACAGGCGAATAAAAACCGGCCACCGCAGCAAATTTTAAAGATACCACTTGGCGGCAGCATGGTAAGTTTTAACCGGACCATCGGTACCTGGCCGCAGGGAGGTATGCAGGGATTAGTAATACATCCTGAATTTGACAGCGGAAAACCATGGGTGTACCTATCGTATATCTACAGCGGGAACTGCCCGGGAAGTCCCGGTTCTCCCTGTTATTTTCGCACGAAGATCGTACGCTGTGTGTATTATAATGCAGGAGATCCCTCAAGTCCCAATCCCGCAAAAGATACACTGGCCATATTGGATACAGTGATCTCCAATCTTCCCGGTAGTAATGACCATAACTCGGGCAGGCTGACCATTGGTCCACAACCTGAAGCAGACGGCACTTATAAACTTTATTATACGATCGGTGATATGGGAGCGGGGCAATTCAATAATGTATCAAGACCCAACCAGGCACAGAACCCTGATACCTGCGAGGGAAAAATATTACGTTTGAATACAGAACCTGACCTGGATCCTTCCTATAATGTTGTACATGACTATAATACCTGGCGGGAATGGATCCCTAATGATAATCCTTTCAACTATAGTTCACCACCTTTCAATGTGCTAAAAACTCCTGTCTACAGTTTCGGGCATCGTAATGCACAGGGATTGGTATGGGGCAACGCGAATGGTGTCTGGCGTTTGTATAGTTCTGAGCACGGGGACAAATCAGACGATGAAGTGAATAATATTGTCGCAGGAGGTAACTACGGGTGGCCTAAAGTTGCGGGATTGTCAACAGATAATAATTATTCTTCCCTGGATGCTTTTGCCAACAATGATAAATTGGCGAACGCGTCCATTAATTACCTGGAGAACACCTGGGCTACCACGAATAATATGCGCCGGCCTTTGTTTGCCACCTTTAACTGGTCGGCTGCCAATATCCCCGCCGATGGTTCCAATATTTTTACCTGGCCTACGATCGCGCCTTCGAGTATTGATTTTTATAAGGGAAATATCCCGGGCTGGAAAAATTCATTACTGGTGACCTCGCTGAAGTATGGAATGTACCGGCTGAAATTAAAACCAGCAGGTGATTTTGTGGACAGCTCGTCCTCCACCAACACGGTGGATACTTTTCCTCTGCTGCATAGCTGGAGGATCCGTGATATTGCCATTGATCCGGACCCGAATAGTGGTGTGTTTTGGGTCGTTATCGACAGTACCGGCTCCACTTCGGGACCCACTGGTGGATTCAGTGGCGCCAGCACTTCTACAAAAGATGGCGGAAAAGTATTGAAGCTGACCTATAAAACAATGATCACGCTGCCTCTTGGCGATCATCCAAGAGTCGGACCACCCGTGGTAAAAGATCTCGTACAGGTATTCCCCAATCCTGTTGGCAACACCATTTATATTCATGGTAAAAAAGAATTACGAAAACCATTACGGGTGGAGATCTATGATATCAACGGCCGTAAGCTAAAAGATGAAACCAGTTACCGGAACGATTTCTCTGTTGATGTCGCTTCCCTATTGCCGGGACCCTATCTTTTAAAATTGTACAATGGTTATGATATCGAAGTGCAGGTAGAAAAAATAATTAAGAAATAATAAGAGAAAGGGAATAGTGTAAAATTCAAAGCCCCCACCAACAGGCGGAGGCTTTTGTTTTTGGGTTATGCTCAAGGGGTTTACTCGTAATCTTCAATCCAGGCATTCTTACCGGCTGTTACCTGCTGCTATTGATATAACGCAGGGCAGCAGCCAAATTAGAATCAGCGTTCCGGGCAGAAGAGGTTTTAGTCTTGCCGGAAAGCACTGCTCTTAAATAAGGTGACTGAACGGGTGATTGTGCTGAAACTTCCTGTTTCTGGGACTTCAGCGAATGCGGGGAAAAGTAAAGTGATGGTTGGCCGTTACTTTTCATAGATGGGGATTTAGGGTTTAAAAAAAGGGTTTGGATTATTACTATGTTAAGATAGTATGAAAACGACCAGATTTGCAAGTTTTAAGGCATAAAAAATGAATCACTGATTTTCTTCCCGTTTAAAATAGGGGTTTTACTATACCTTCTCACGGAAGTTTGCCGACCATTCCTTCGGGTTTGACCCATTCATCAAATTGTTTTGGAGTAACATAACCAAGCTTTACAGCCATTGCTTTTAAGGTCGTGCCTTCTTTATGCGCTTTCTGTGCTATCTCTGCCGCTTTATAGTAACCGATCTTTGTATTCAGCGCGGTGACCAGCATCAAACTGTTGTCAACATGTTTTTTAATATTCGCTTCGATAGGTTTGAGTCCAACCGCGCATTTATCATTGAATGAAACACAGCCATCACCGATCAGCCGGGCGCTGTGCAGGAAATTATAGATCATCACCGGTTTAAAAACATTTAATTCAAAATGACCCATAGCGCCCCCGATATTGATCGCCACATCATTCCCCAATACCTGCGCAGCGATCATGGTCAGCGCTTCACACTGGGTCGGATTCACCTTACCCGGCATGATAGAAGAACCCGGTTCATTGTCCGGAATAAAAATTTCCCCGATACCACTCCTGGGACCGGATGAAAGCATCCGTATATCATTGGCGATCTTCATTAAACTGACGGCCACTGTTTTTAAAGCACCATGCGCTTCCACGATCGCATCATGAGCGGCCAGGGCTTCAAATTTATTTTCTGCGGTTATAAAAGGAAGCCCTGTTAAATTAGCTATATGTTTAGCGACGTTCTCCGCATAAGCGGGGGGTGTGTTGATACCGGTTCCTACAGCGGTACCACCCAGGGCCAGTTCGCTTAAATGCGGCAAAGAGTTTTTAATAGCTTTCATTCCGTGATCCAGCTGGGAAACATAACCGCTGAATTCCTGGCCAACCGTAAGAGGGGTGGCATCCATGAAATGGGTACGACCAATCTTCACCACTTTCATATACTCCTTGCTTTTCTTCGCCAGGGTATCACGGAGTTTTTTGATACCCGGAATTGTTGTTTCAACCAGCATCGTATAGGCTGCTATGTGCATTGCCGTCGGGAATGTATCGTTGGAGGATTGTGATTTGTTCACATCATCATTGGGATGAAGGATTTTTTCTTTATCTGTTAATTTCCCTCCTTTTAATACATGGCCCCGGTACGCAATCACTTCATTCACATTCATATTACTTTGTGTGCCGCTGCCGGTCTGCCATACAACCAGGGGGAAAGCATCATCGAGTTTACCCTTCAGGATCTCGTCGCAAACTTTCCCGATAAGGACTGATTTGTTTTTGGGTAATACCCCGGCTTCAACGTTGGTAAGGGCCGCTGCTTTTTTCAGGTAGGCAAAGGCCCGGATGATCTCTTTTGGCATGCGGTTGATGTCCTGCGCGATCCTGAAATTGTCGATACTCCGTTGTGTTTGTGCCCCGTAAAGCGCATCGGCAGGCACTTTTACTTCACCCATTGTATCTTTTTCGATCCGGTATTCCATATGATGATTTGTGGCGTTAAATAATGGCTGCAGGTTCGCCGAAGGCCTGACAAAGGTAGGCCAATCAGGCAAACGGGTACCGCATTTTTACTTTTTAAGTTCGTTGCGGGGTGGTAAATTGCCGGTATGAAAAAACTGTTCAGCACAGGCCTGTTTTTGCTGTTTTTTTATACTTCATTCTCGCAAACAAAACATATTTTTTCACTGGGGAAGAATGAATTCTTACTCGATGGCAAACCTCTCCAACTTATCAGCGGGGAAATGCATCCTGCCCGGATACCCCGGGAATACTGGCGGCATCGCATACAAATGGCGAAAGCGATGGGATGTAATACCATTGCAGCCTATGTGTTCTGGAATTACCACGAGAGCCAGCCAGGTATATTTGATTTTAAAACCGGGAACAGGGACATTGCTGAATTTATAAAGATCTGCCAGCAGGAAAATATGTGGGTATTGCTAAGACCGGGGCCTTATGTATGCGCGGAATGGGATTTTGGCGGACTACCAACCTGGTTACTGAAAATACCGGATATAAAGATCCGCTGTATGGATACAAGGTATATGAGTGCGGTGAGAGGATATATCGATCGTCTTTCTACTGAAATAAAATCATTGCAATGTACAGAAGGAGGACCCATCCTCATGGTGCAGGTGGAGAATGAATACGGCAGCTTTGGCAATGATAAGCAGTACCTGGAAGAGCTGCGTAAATGCTGGCTAAAGAACGGGATCTCCGTTCCTTTTTTTACGGCCGATGGCCCTACGGCATATATGCTTGAAGCCGGTAATATTGATGGAGCAGCCATCGGCCTGGATAGCGGGGGAAATGAAAAAGATTTTGAGCAGGCCAAAAAAAGAAACCCCAATGTTCCTGCTTTCAGCAGTGAGACCTACCCCGGCTGGCTGACCCATTGGGGTGAGCCCTTTGCAAAGCCGGATACCAATGGATTAAAAAAAGAACTGGAATTCCTGTTGCAACATAAAAAATCATTTAACCTCTACGTGGTACATGGTGGAACGAATTTTGGCTTTACGGCTGGTGCCAATGCTTTTTCTCCTGTAGAATACCAGCCGGACATCACCAGCTATGACTACGATGCGCCCATTAATGAACAGGGGAGACCTACCGAGAAATATTTTATGTTGCGTAAACTTATTCAGAAGTATGTTAGTTATAAACTACCGGGTATCCCTGCACCTGTTCCGGTGATCGAAATACCACCGGTTGAAATGAGGCAAACGAGCTCGATCTGGCAAAACCTGCCACCTCCAGTCTATTCGCCGCAACCATTACCCATGGAAATGCTGGACCAGGACCAGGGATTGATACTTTACCGGACAGAGCTGGTGGGACATAAAGGAGGAAAGCTGACCATCCGGGAACCCCATGATTATGTATTGGTTTTTCTCAACCATAAATTTATTGATACGGTATTTCGTGATGGTGGGAAATGGACGATCGATCTTCCTGCACCGGATGTGGTTGTCAACAATCCTATCCTGGAAATACTGGTCGAAGGGATGGGTCATATTAATTTCGCCCAGTTTATGATCGACCGGAAGGGGATCACTGATCGTGTTACGCTGAATGGAATGACCCTGATGAACTGGGAAATATATCCCCTTCCAATGGACTATGAAATGATGAAGAGGGGGACCAACACTACAGCCGGCCTGTCAAATGATAAGGAGGGTTTATTTTTTTCCGGGAAATTTAATCTTGAAATAACAGGAGATGTGTATTTTGACATGAGTGGTTATTCAAAAGGGATCGTATATGTGAATGGTCATAACCTGGGAAGATACTGGAGCATTGGGCCGCAAAAACGCCTTTATTGTCCTGCCACCTGGTTAAAAAAAGGAGAGAACGAGATCATTGTGTTTGACCTGCACCGGCCCAAAGCAACTGCTATCAGTGGTAGAACAACACTGGAATAAAACACTTATTATGATGAGAAACAAAATATTGATCGCAACTTATTTCCTGGTGATTTCGTTGTTTGCAGGCGCACAGGAGAGGACTGAGAATATGATCATCATCAGCACGGATGGTTATCGATGGCAGGAAGTTTTCAAAGGAATGGATTCCGCTATCGCCAATAACAGCAAATACAATGAAGGGGACAGTGAATACATTTATAAAAAATACTGGAGTAATGATGAGAAAGAAAGAAGAAAAAAACTAATGCCTTTTTTATGGACTGTTGTAGAACAGGAAGGCCAGCTTTTTGGTAACAGGATGCTGGGAAGTAAAGTAGACAATGCCAATCCCTACTGGTTCAGTTATCCCGGTTATAGTGAAATAATGACCGGTTATGCCGATACGGCGATCAACAGTAATAATTATCCCGCCAACCCGCATGTAAACGTGATGGAATATTTGAATAAACAACCAAAGTTAAAAGGCAGGGTAGCTGCATTTGGCGCCTGGAACGCTTTCGACCGGATATTAAATGAAGAACGGAGCGGGTTTCCCGTATACTCCGCTTTTGACCGCCTGGGAGGAAAGACACCCACGGCCAATGAAAAGCTGATGAATGTCATGAATAAGGATGCCTACCGCCCCTTTGGGGAAGAAGAATGTCTCGATGTCTTTACCCATTACGGGGCGCTGGAATACCTGAAGACAAAAAAGCCAAAACTACTTTATATTGCTTACGGGGAAACAGATGAATGGGCGCATGCAGGTAAATATCGTTCCTATCTTGACGCGGGGCACCAGGTGGATGCATGGATAAAAGAAATATGGGATTTTGTACAACATGATCCACAGTACAAAAACAAGACTGCTTTATTTATCACCGTGGATCATGGCCGGGGAGATATCAAAAAAGACGAATGGACCAGTCATAATGATAAGATACAGGACTCACACGAAATATGGTTTGCCGTTATGGGTCGCGGCACACCTGTGAGGGGCGAATTAAGTACCAGTATACAACTCTACCAGCAGCAATTTGCTCAAACCATTGCAAAACTGATGGGGTATACCTTTAAAGCCAGTCACCCGGTAGCGGGAGAGATCCTGTATGTTTTTAAAATGAAAAAATGAAGTCACTTTTTTTTGGATTCCTGTTAGTAGCCAGTTCCTGTGCGCTTGCTCAGGCGCCGGATTCGCCCCTGCCTACGCGGCAGCAATTGTCCTGGCACGAAACAGAGTATTATCTCTTTGTGCATTTCGGTCCCAATACATTTACTGATAAGGAATGGGGAGAAGGAACGGAGCCAGCAAGTATTTTCAATCCCACCAACCTTGACTGCCGGCAATGGTGCCGGGTAGCCAAAGCAGCGGGTGCCAAAGGAATTATTATCACCGCCAAACATCATGACGGCTTTTGTTTATGGCCGAGTAAATATTCCAAACATACCGTAAGGGAAAGCAAATGGAAGGACGGGCAGGGAGATGTATTAAAAGAATTATCCCAGGCCTGCCATGAATATGGATTGAAGTTCGGAGTTTATATTTCCCCCTGGGACAGGAATCATCCTGATTATGGAACAGAAAGATACAACGATGTTTTTGTGAACATGATGAAAGAGATCTTTCAGAACTATGGCCCGATCTGGGAATTGTGGTGGGATGGCGCTAATGGAGAAGGTACGAATGGGAAAAAACAAGTGTATGACTGGAAAAGATTTGAAAACACGGTTCGCCAACTTTCACCTCGCACGGTCATATTCAGTGATATCGGCCCCGATATCCGTTGGGTAGGGAATGAAAATGGAATTGCCGGTGAACCAAACTGGAATTTCCTGGATACGGCAGGGTTCAAAAGGGGTATCGGCAGCCCGTCCACGGATACACTTAACCGTGGTAATTATAATGGACAACAATGGATGCCTGCAGAATGTGATGTGAGCATCCGGCCGGGATGGTTTTATCATTCAAAAGAAGATAACCAGGTAAAAACTCCCGGTCAATTATTTGAAATCTACCTGAAGTCTGTAGGAAGAGGTGCCAATCTCTTGTTGAATGTTCCTCCCGACAGGAGAGGATTGATCAATGAAAATGATTCTGCAGCCTTAGTGGGTTTTAAAGCCTTACGGGATGAGAATTTTGGAGACAACCTTCTTAAACAGGCGGATACTTATTATGAATTCAGTCCCCGGGATTATTCACAGAAACCCTTTGTTCTCCGGGCAATCGATACTGCCGCCACCGTATATGGTATCAATCTTCAGAATTTTATTGTCCAGCTGAAGCAGCCAACCAAAATAAATTGCATTGTTTTAAGAGAAGCTATCCACCTGGGCCAGAGCATCCGCCAGTTCAGCGTGGTATTGTATGTAAAAGATAAAGCGATCGGTGAGATACAGGGCAGGAGTGTTGGCCGGAAGAGAATTCTTACTTTCCCGGCGACAACGATCACTTCCTTCAGGGTATACCTGGATGATGCAAAGGGAAATGATAATATCAGTGGTATTGCCGGTTATCTCATCGATGATAAACTGGTGGAGAAATGATCTTATGCTGAACAAAACTACAGGACTTCTTTTCTTTTTTTTCACCGCGCTGTTTTTGACAACAACAGGTTGTTCCGGGTTTGAAAAAAAAGATAACCCTTCCCAACCCGGCGATAATGCAGGAAGGACCGTAAGCCTTACTGATACAGTCGATACCCCTCCACCGGTCCCGCAGGAAACCGTCCGTATGAGCATCAATACGAAAAAAACTACTCCTGACTCGCTCCTTGATTTTGCCAGGACGCTCATCGGTGTATCCTACCTCTATGCCTCCACGGATCCAGCAAAAGGATTCGATTGTTCAGGGTTTATCACTTATGTTTTCAATCACTTCGGGATATCCGTCCCAAGGTCATCTGTTGACTTTACAGATATTGGCACAGCCGTGGATATCCAGGATGCAAAACCGGGGGACCTTATCTTATTTACCGGGACAGATAGTACGATAAGGATAGTAGGTCATATGGGGATCGTGGAAAGCAGGAAGGACGATACACTTTATTTTATTCATTCCACTTCCGGGAAAAATAATTTGGGAGTGGTCATTACACCCTTTGAGACATATTACCGGAGCCGGTTTGTTAAGATCATCCGGGTTTTCCCCGAAGAAGCCTTCGACTAAATTATTTCCCCGAAAAAACAGCTTTTCTTTTTTCCAGGAAAGCGGTGGTTCCTTCTTTCATGTCTTCTGTAGCGAACGTGTTACCGAATTCCCTGATCTCTGTTGCATAACCATCCTTTGTCTCATCAAAAACTGCGTTGGCTGCTTTGATACAACCGGCAACGGCAAGAGGCGCTTTCGAGTTGATCGTCCCCAGTATTTTTTTGGCTTCATCCATTAAAGTTTCCGGAGTTGTTACGTTATTCACCAATCCAAGTTGTTTTGCTTCAGTAGCATCGATCATATTGGCCGACATCAGTAACTCCATGGCTTTTCCTTTCCCGATCAATTGTACCAAACGTTGTGTTCCTCCGTACCCGGGGATCAATCCCAGGTTAACTTCCGGCTGACCGAATTTTGCATTATCAGCTGCGATACGGAAATGACAGCTCATTGCCAGTTCACATCCACCACCCAGCGCAAAGCCATTTACTGCCGCGATGATGGGTTTGGAAGAATTTTCGATCCTGAAAAAAGTATCCTGCCCCCTTTTTGCCAGGGCCATTGCCTCTTCTTTTGTCAAACCATTGAACTCAGAAATATCCGCGCCCGCCACAAACGCCTTTGGCCCCGCCCCCGTGATGATGACTGATCTTATTTCCCTGTTATTGTTCACTTCATCCAGGACAAGATTCAGGTCATCAAAAACCGTTTTATTCAGGGCATTTAATTTGTCCGGGCGGTTGATGGTGATCGTGAATATATTATTTTCTAAAGCGGTCAGGAGTGTCTGGTACATGTAGATTGGTTTTATCAAAAGTAATGAAATAAAAAAGGCATGCAGGAAAGGTGCTTCCGAATGGTAATGAAATAATTAACCAGGAGAAAAACTAACCTAAGCAAAGGATTCGTTTACAAAACAAATCAAAAACTGCGGTGTTCTTTCACCCAACTGCTGATATATTCACTGATCATGGAAGTAGGTGTACCCGGGGGAAATAATTTTCCAACACCCATTTCATTCAATTGTTTCATGTCATCTTCCGGAATAATACCACCACCCGTAAGCAGCACATCCTCCATCCCTTTTTCTTTCAGCATATGCATTACTTTGGGAAATACCGTCATATGCGCGCCGGATAAGATGCTGATGCCGATGGCGTCCACATCTTCCTGTAAAGCCGCATTGACGACCATTTCAGGTGTCTGCCGCAGACCTGTATAAATGACCTCCATACCCGCATCCCGTAAGGCGGTGGCGATCACTTTAGCACCCCGGTCATGTCCGTCTAGCCCTACTTTGGCAACCAATACCCTGACAGGTCTTTTCATGATAGACAATTGAATAGCGAAAATACAGTGTTTCCCCAATAGGATTGTAAATTACGCCATGCAATACCGGCGATTTGGTAATACGGATCTCGAGGTAAGCGAGATCGGTTTTGGTGCCTGGGCCATTGGCGGAGGTGCCATGATCGGCGACACTTCCATTGGTTGGGGTGACTCTGATGATGCTGTTTCCATCAAAGCCATTCATGCGGCACTCGATGCGGGTATCAATTTTTTTGATACAGCCGATATTTATGGACTGGGTCACTCGGAAGAATTATTGGGAAAAACGATCGGTAAGAATAAAGACATACTCATTGGTTCCAAAGCAGGGAATGTTTCCCGCGATGAAAAGTTTACAATTGATTATTCAAAAGAGCATATTCTTCATGCCTGTGAACAAAGCCTTCGCAGGTTGAAAAGAGAAACAATCGATTATTACCAGTTGCACAGCGCCCGGCTCGCTCACCTTGAACAAGGCGATTGCATTGAAGTCATGCAATTATTACAACAACAGGGTAAGATCCGTTTTTGGGGTTTGTCTCTTAATACCTTTGATCCATTACCCGAAGCATCTTACCTGTTAAAGCAGGAGAAGGGTAATGGTTTTCAATTGGTATTGAACCTGCTGAATCAAAAAGCATTGGGTCTGCTTCCGGCTGTTGCTGGGAAAGGAGTGGGTATCATTGCAAGGATGCCGTTGCAATTTGGCTTGCTGACAGGAAAATTTGACAAGACGATCGATTTTGCAGCAAATGATCATCGCAGGACCCGGCTCGTACAGCCGGTGATCGATGCAGCGAATAAAGCATTACAGCCGGTATGGGAATTATGTAAAAAATATGGATGCTCGAAAACCCAGCTGGCATTGAGTTATATCCTCAGCTATCCTGCGGTGTCCACTATTATTCCCGGTATCAGGACGCCCGGGCAGGCCCTCCAAAATACATCCGGGTTATTTAAACTGTTGCGGGAAGACAGGCTGCTGATCGAAGAATGCGGCAGGGAAAGTTTCGGACCCGTAATGCAATTGATACAGGAACAGGGCTAACTATCCGGCACTTTTTTATTTCCCCTGTAAAAAGTGACCATCAAATTAGGATTAAAAAGATCAGGAGTAATAGATTTCCTGGTTTTCCTTCCCGCAAGAGGTGATAAAAAAGATGCCCGGTTATAGACATTGTGAATTAAAAAACTTCAAAGTAGCCCGGTTGTAATCACTATACATCTGGTGGTCGGAAACGGCCAAATCAATTTGTTCAATAACACTGATTTTTTGAAGAATAGTTAAACTGTTCAATTCGGGGAAAGATGTTGGATTCTGTTGATAGGCGGTAGTCAGGACATCTGAATAGCCAATAAAATAATTTTTATTATCAAGGAATCCCTTGCTTTTTAGTTCATTGAACAAGGAAGCTGACTTAGCCATAGTAATATCACCTTTCCTGGCAAATCGTTCAGGATATAAAGGTGAATGTTCTTTGATAAGATATTTACTGCAAATACCCCGGCTTGTTATCATTTGTGAGTTGGCCAGGGCATTGGCATTACCGGTGGGGCCTACATTTTCATTGTTATCATAACGGGCCATGCAAAATTGTAAAGGACTTTGTGTAGTTAAGGCAACAGCGCCTGCCGGGGCGCAATAACTAATCCCGGCTTTATATTTATAAAAGGCTGAAAGATAGGCTGAAAAATTTCCACCGTTACTCATGCCTGCAGAATACCGTAGCTTATTGCGATTGGTCAGGCCACGGGCATAAAAGGTATCAGTAATGATCTTGATATTGGCGTAATCAACATTGTTTACAGAATCGGCAGGGGATACAGCCCATCTTATTTTTCCATCATTGTTTAAGTCAATGCCGGTAGTAGATTCTTCAGCTTCCGTAATAATGACACCAAAGTTATCCGTAACAAGATCTTTGATCAGTTGTTTAAATTCATAACTACTTGCTACATTTTGAGCAGTGCCTCCTGTGCCGTGTAACAAATAAACAAATCCTTTGTGCCCGGGAGGAAAGAAATAGTAAACGGGTTTCAAACGGTCCCTTCCTGCTATTAGTTCAAAATTCAGGACCACCGGGGTGATATTTTTAATGGTTCCGGTAAAACTCACATTTTTGGCAGGCATAATAAACCAGGTATGCCACTCGTCTTTGCCGTTCACCATCGATGCATCAATGCTTGTCCAGGTGTCGAATAACTGATTGTCAGCATAGGCAACACTGAAAATATGTACTGTATCACCTGCTTTATATTTACCACTTCCGTAGCCATTAATAACGGTCACAATCGCACTATCAGCTTGTGTTGGCGGTGGAGTTGTCGAGCCTTCTTTCTTACAGGATATTAAAAAAGGTAATAAAAGCAGGGGAAACGTTTTTTTCATAGCATATACTGACTGCGGGGAATAACAATTGTTTAATGACTATCAAACAAGTTTATTGCTTTATTTATTCTTTCAATCGTTTCTGTTTTTCCCAACAACTCAGCAATATGAAATACCGGGGGACCAAATTTCCCCCCTACCAGCATGATGCGAAGTGGCAACTGCAATTCCCCGGGTTTGATATTCTTTTCAACAGCCAGTTCCTTAAAACTGCTTTCGAGGGCGGAGGCATTCCATTCTACTGCTGAATCTAATTTTTCAGCATAAGCGACAAAGAAATTTTTTTTGTCCTGGTTCCATTTTGGTTTTACAGCTTCTGTATCCCAGGCCTCCGGTGTTTTGAAAAAGAAAGAGGATTGCTGTACGAAATCAGGAAGGAGTGTACAACGCTCTTTAACTAATTCGATCACCTTGTCCAATAAAGTATCGTTCGTAACAGGGAAACCATTTGCTGCCAGGAGATTCTTAACCTCAAACCTTAAACCCGAAACCTCAAACTTCTTGATCCATTCGTGGTTGAACCATTTTGCCTTTTCATAATCAAATTTCGCTCCTGCACTATGTACTCTTTCCATCGAAAATTTTTCTACCAGCTCTTCTTTCGAAAAGATCTCCTGTTCGGTGCCATCATTCCAGCCAAGCAGCGCCAGTAAATTGAGAAAAGCTCCGGGTAAAAAACCTTTCTCTTTAAATCCTTCGGTAAGCTCACCTGTTTTGGGATCGTTCCAGTTCATGGCAAAGACGGGAAAACCATATTTGGCGCCATCTCTTTTGCTGAGTTTGCCATTAGGTCCCAGTATCAGGGGGAAATGTGCCCATTGCGGCATATTCTCCAGGCCGAATAAATATTTCCATAACAAGATATGCACGGGAGCAGAGGGCAACCATTCCTCCCCGCGGAAAGCATGGGATATCTGCATTAAATGATCATCCACTACAACGGCCAAATGATAAGTAGGCATTCCATCGGCTTTTAATAAAACCTTATCATCAACCAAAGAAGTTTCGAAACTCACTTCCCCGCGGATCATATCAGTGAACGAAACCGTTTCCTGTTCGGGCATTTTTACCCGGATGACATGTCTTGTTCCGGCGGCTAATAATTTTTCTGTTTCTCCTGCCGCCAGTGTCAATGAATTCTTCATTTTCATCCGGATCGTATAATCATACTGGGGCGAAGGGTTGTGTTCAGTTTTAAGGTCCTGCCGCATTTTTTCCAGTTCTTCCGGGGTATCAAAGGCATAATATGCATGACCGGCCTTCACCAGTTGTTCTGCATACTGGCGATATGTGGTCTTTCGTTCGCTCTGGCGATAAGGGCCGAAATTTCCGCCATGCTGTACGCTTTCATCCGGCTCCAGCCCGCACCATTTCAGGGTATCAAAAATATATTCTTCCGCCCCGGCTACATAGCGGCTCTGGTCGGTGTCTTCGATCCGCACTAAGAAATCACCACCATGCTTTTTAGCAAATAAATAATTATACAGGACTGTTCTTACTCCCCCGAGATGTAAACCGCCGGTAGGACTGGGGGCAAAGCGAACTCTCACTCTTTTGCTCATAGGGTGCAAAGATAAACTCCCCGTCACTATAGGGAAGGCTCTAAATTGTATTAGTTTTGAACGACGCAATACAACATCATGGGAACAACAAAAACAGAAGGGAACTGGAATAGAAATCCTTTTCTTTTACAATTGATCGGCATGGGAGCGGCTTATTTTGTTAAAACGCCGGGTTGGTTGAAACGGATCTATCCACGGCGTTTGTGGAAAGTAGCTACCAAAGAAAAAGCCCTTTACCTGACCTTCGATGACGGACCTCATCCCGTTGTTACTCCCTTTGTTTTGGATGAGTTGAAAAAATACAATGCAAGCGCCACCTTCTTTTGTATTGGGAAGAATGTAGCAGAGCATCCTTTGCTTTACCAGCGAATATTACAG
>JANMKG010000103.1:0-7633 GCA_031371915.1 Chitinophagaceae bacterium
AAGATCTGGTTTGAGACGGAGCAGGGGAAGGGGACGACGTTTTATGTAGAGTTACCCGTTATTAAATAAGAAATGAGAAATAAAAAATAAGGAATGAGAAAGTTGCAAACTCCTTAGTTCGGCAATGGATCGTGTCTCAAAAACCATTTTGTCAGTGTGTAAGATCAATAGTGATGTTCATTACCCCGTAGGGGTGAAATATTCTTCCAGAATAAGAAATAAATAATAAGAAATAAGGAATAAGGAAGTTGAAGACCCTGAAGGGGTCCAATGTGATTAACCCCGGGTTGTACCCGGGGGGAGAACGAGAAACAAGGAATAAAAAATGTGTTAGCTACCGGGCCTTGGTTCGTGTCTTCACGAACCCAATTTATTTTTTATTAAAAACTGCTCAAACTCTTTCAAAGAAAAACTGCTTAAATTATTCTCCTTAGTCAATCCACCCTTCTGTGCGGCGAGCACTCCATATTTCACATCATCAAAGCCATGCAGGTAGTGAGCATCGGGGTCAATCGATAATAAAACACCTTTCTCGAGTGCGTAGGGGATCCATTTCCAGTCAATATCGAGACGGCGGGGATGGGCATTGATCTCTATCACCACTTTATTGGCCGCGCAGGCTTCGATGACCTTTTTATGATCTACCGGGTAGCCGTTCCGGCTCAGGAGCAGGCGGCCGGTCATATGACCGAGGATGGTTGTGTAAGGATTCTCAATGGCCCTGATAAGACGGGCAGTCGCTTTTTCCTCGTTCATTTTCAGGTTGCTGTGTACCGAGGCTATGACCAGGTCAAAGGTTTTTAAGACAGGTTCGGGGTAATCCAGGCTGCCATCATTGAGAATATCGCTTTCGATGCTTTTGAAGATCTTAAAGGGCTTTAACTGGGCATTCAACTGGTCTACTTGTTTATGCTGTTCCCGGATACGGTCTTCTTTCAGGCCATTGGCATAGAAAGCGCTCTTTGAGTGGTCCGAGATCACCAAATATTCAAGCCCTCTTTTGATACATTCCTCCGCCATTTCTTCAAGGGTATTGCTACCATCACTCCAGTTGCTGTGGCTATGGATGATGGAACGGATGTCCCTGGTTTGGATAAGCTCGGGTAGTTTTTTCTTTTTAGCTTTTTCAATGATCTCATCCGTTTCCCGGAGACAGGGGAGGATATAAGGTATTTTGGCCGAGGTGAATATCGCTTCTTCCGTGTCCACGGATAATTTTACAGAAGGGAATGCTTTTTTAAATCCATCCGTAAACTCCGCGTTGCCGGTAGTAAGGAATTGTCGTTCGGTGATATTTCCTTTCCCTGTATACAGCCGTAGCTTTAACCCGTTCTTCAACTTATATAACAGGTTATCGTTATTTTCTTCCAGTAACTCAGGCGGTTGTGCTGTTTGAAATTTTGGTTTGATATTCTCGTTGGTTTCAGTAATCACAAATTCCAGTTCTTCGATCGTTAATGCCTGTCTCCGGTAAGCACCAGTGATACAAACATTGGCTGGGGAAAATAATTTCTGCAGGTAATTTTCTACCTGCGGGTAGATCGCATCGAGCTGGGCAAAGAGAAAATGACCCTGGTTCAAAAAATAAAATTCTATGGCTTCCTGGACGTTTTTCTGTGTTTTTTCGCCAAATCCCTTAAAAAGGGTCAGGCGGTTCTCGTTGCAGGCATAGAGCAATTCACCCAGCGATTCGACCCCTATTTCTTTCCAGATGGTATGAATTTTTTTTGGACCAATCCCTTTTATGTTCAACATTTCGATCACACCGGGAGGTGTGTTGCTGATGTATTCACTGAGTATTTCCAGCTTACCAGTGTCGAGCATCTCGGTTACTTTCCGTCCCACGCTTTCACCAATCCCCCGGATGCTGAATAATTTTTCTCTCGGTGTATCCTTGAGCTGCATGGGAAGCTTCTCGATGTTGAAAGCCGCTACAGCATAGGTTTTCGTCTTAAAGGAGTTCTCGCCATGGATGTCCATTAGCTTGGCAAGAAGATCGAAATTATCAGCGATCGCGGAGTTATCCATGCCACTAATTTAAGATTTATTGCCACGGCTTTAAAGCCGGGTCAATAAAAAAGTACCCCGGGTTGCGGATGACTTTCGAGTCGTTTAAGTTTACTTAAACTTATTACTTTTTCTTATCAGCTTTCTTCTTATGAGCAGCTTTTTTCTTTGCAGCTTTTTTCTTAGTAGCCATTTTGTTAGAATTTAATGTTAGTAAAAATGGGTTATCGTTAGTAAAAATAGCAATTATTTTATACTACCCAAATTTTTTTTCCACAAAATTCCAAACGGGGGTACCCGGCTTATGCTTCGGCAATGGCTACAGAAACATATGTTCTGTTGTTTTTTGCTTTGCGAAATTCAACAACACCATCGCTTAATGCAAACAACGTGAAATCTTTTCCAACACCAACATTCTTACCGGGATGGTAAACAGTGCCACGCTGGCGAACAATAATGTTGCCTGAAATCGCAGCCTGGCCACCAAAGATTTTTACACCAAGGCGTTTGCTTTGAGAGTCGCGGTTGTTCTTTACGCTGCCTTCACCTTTCTTATGTGCCATGTTCTAAATTTTGAAATTTATTAATTGGGACCCTTCGTTGCCTCAGGGTGACAAGTAGACTATGCGATTGAGGTTACTTTAATTTTTGTATACGCTGTACGATGACCTTTTTTCTTGTGAAAACCTTTTCTTCTTTTTTGCTTATAGGCGATTACGGTATCACCCTTTACATGGTCCACGATCTCGGCCTGTACTTTGGTCTTAATAGAAGAACCCGTTGTCAGTTTATCACCGGCATAAGCCAGGAGAACTTCCAGGTCCATTTTGTCACCGGCTTTTCCTTCCACTTGTGGAATGTACAAAGTCTGGTCTTTTTCAACCTTAAATTGTTGTCCGGCTACTTTTACTACAGCTATCATACGCTTAAAATTAGTCCCTAAAATTCGGGAGGCAAAGGTAAGGGGAAAAACGGTATCCTCAAACGGAAAATCAAAGAATTATGTCCCCAGGGCTTCCGGGATAAATGACCCCTATTGCCCCTGCATCCGTTATATTTGTAGCCGCCCAACCGGACCGGCCGGGCGGGCCTTCAGGTTCTTATAGCATATAGTATGAAAATCAAGTCTTTCTTAGCCAGGCCCTTCGCTTCCTACATATATAAAGGTATCCGCAAAGCTATGGTCACCGCCGTGACCGACCAGGAAAATATCCTCAAAAACCAGCTAAAAGTGGGGCGAACCACCGAGATCGGCAAAGCTGCCGGGCTGGAAAAAGTGAACAGCTACGAAGAATTCAAACAGGCCATTCCTATCCGGGATTATGAACAAATGCGACCCTGGGTAGACAAGGTAAAAGAAGGCCGGCACAATGTTCTATGGAAAGGCAAACCGATCTATTTTGCCAAGACCTCCGGTACCACCAGCGGCACCAAGTATATCCCCATCACGAAAGATTCCATCCCCAATCATATCAACTCGGCCCGCAATGCCCTGCTTTGCTATATGGCAGAAACAGGCAATACCAAATTCGCGGATGGCAAACTCATCTTCCTGTCCGGCTCACCAGAACTCGAAAGAGTAGGTGGTATTCCTACCGGGCGCCTGAGCGGGATCGTGAATCATCATGTACCCAAATACCTCCGCACCAACCAGATGCCTTCTTATGAAACGAATTGCATCGAAGATTGGGAGACCAAACTGAATAAGATCGTGGATGAAACGATGAATCAAAACATGACATTGATCAGTGGCATACCACCATGGATGCAGATGTATTTTGATGAACTTATTAAAAGGAGTGGCAAAAAAGTGGGGGAGTTGTTTCCTAATTTCAGTGTGATGGTACAGGGCGGCGTGAACTTTGAGCCTTATAAAGCCAAATTATTAGACAGTATTGGTCGCAAAATAGATACGATCGAATTGTTTCCTGCCAGCGAAGGCTTTTTTGCTTTCCAGGATTCGCAGTCCGCGGAAGGCCTTTTATTGAATACCAACAGCGGTATCTTTTATGAATTCGTTCCTGCCGCCGAGATCTTCAATGATAATCCCACCCGGCTATCCCTGGAGGATGTGAAAGTGGGAGAGAATTATGCGATGATCATCAGCAGCAATGCCGGGTTGTGGGGATATAACCTGGGCGATACCGTAAAATTTCTTTCCACCGAGCCCTATCGTCTCGCTGTAACGGGAAGGACCAAACATTTTATATCCGCCTTTGGCGAACACGTGATCGGCGAAGAAGTAGAGGCCAGCATGCTTAAAGCGGCACAGGAAGAGAACCTGCATATCACCGAATTTACCGTGGCCCCTTTTGTAAGCAGTGATGAAGGAAGATCTTACCATGAATGGTTCGTGGAGTTTGAGAACATGCCACATGACCTTCCTGCTTTTGCTGCCAAACTGGACAGGCAACTGCGGCAAAAGAATGTTTATTATGATGACCTTGTGGGCGGTCATATTCTTTCCCCGCTGAAAATAACTCCCGTGCGTAAGAATGGATTTATTGATTACATGAAATCAATCGGTAAATTGGGGGGACAGAATAAAGTTCCCCGGCTGAGCAATGACCGGAAGATCGCCAAAGACCTGCAGACATTTACTATGCAGGCAATTATTAATTAATAATTATTAATTAATAATTAAAAACAAAAACACATGAGCTCAGAAGCAACAATAAAACGAATTGCCATTTTTGGCTCCACCGGTTCCATCGGCACCCAGGCACTGGAAGTGATCGCTTCCAACCAGGATAAATTCTCGGCGGAAGTATTGACGGCGCACAATAATGATGAGCTGCTGGTACAACAAGCCTTGAAATTCAATCCCAACGTGGTGGTCATAGGTGACGAAAAGAAATACCAGAAAGTAAAAGAAGCTCTTGCCGGCACCGATGTAAAGGTTTTTACCGGGGAGAAGGCACTGGAAGAAGTCGCCGCGATGGATTGTTATGACCTGATGCTGGCGGCGATCGTTGGCTATGCAGGATTAAGACCTACCCTGAAAGCGATAGACAATGGGAAGGCCATTGCCCTCGCCAATAAAGAAACCTTAGTTGTTGCGGGTGATATCATCATGCAAAGAGCGGTGGAAAAAAGAGTTCCTGTCATTCCTGTGGATTCAGAACATTCTGCTATTTTTCAATGCCTGGTGGGAGAAACAAGGAACCGTATCGAAAAGATAATCCTCACTGCTTCGGGCGGACCTTTCCTGGGCCGCAAACCGAATTACCTTGTTAATGTAAAAAGGGAACATGCTTTACAGCATCCCAACTGGACCATGGGGGCCAAGATCACGATCGATTCCGCCACGCTGATGAATAAGGGACTCGAGATGATCGAAGCTAAATGGTTATTCAACCTGAAACCGGAACAAGTGCAGGTCGTCATTCACCCGCAGAGCATCATTCACAGCATGGTACAGTTCGAAGATGGGAGCATTAAAGCGCAAATGGGACTACCGGATATGAAACTGCCGATACAATATGCCCTGGGGTTTCCCACAAGGATCAAGAACGAACTTCCGCGGTATGATTTTAAAAAGGTAAACAACCTCAGTTTTGAAGAGCCCGATGTTAAAACCTTCAGAAATCTTGCCCTGGCACAAGAGGCCTTAAAGAAGGGAGGGAACCTGCCCTGTGTGATGAATGCCGCGAACGAGATCGCCGTGTATGCCTTTCTCCGCAATCGTATCAACTTCCTCGATATGACAGATGCCATCGAAAAGACGATGCAGAACATTCCTTTTATCGAGAAACCCACACTGGAGGAATATTTTGAAAGCGATGGCGAGGCACGTAACTTTGCTGCCGATTTAATTAAACTATAGTTGGAAAGTCAGCAAGACCGAAAGTCCGAAAAACTACTCCTGGAAAAGGAACAATCTTTCGGACTTTCCGACTTCCGGACTTTCTGACTTTTTTATTATTAACTATGAATCTATTAGCTATTAACTGGTCAAACGTAGGATTGCAGGCTGGACAATTGCTGCTGGCATTATCCCTGCTGGTCGTCTTGCATGAGTTTGGCCACTATATCACTGCAAAATGGTTCAAATGCCGGGTAGAGAAATTTTTCCTCTTCTTTGATCCGTGGTTTGCAATCGTAAAAAAGAAAATAGGCGATACTGTCTATGGTATCGGCTGGTTGCCCCTGGGTGGTTATGTAAAAATATCCGGGATGATCGATGAGAGCATGGACAAAGAGGCCATGAAAGAACCTCCCAAGGAATGGGAGTTCAGGAGCAAACCGGCCTGGCAGCGATTGATCGTAATGCTCGGAGGCGTGATCATGAATATCCTCACCGCTTTTGTGATCTATGCTTTTATCCTGATGATATGGGGGGATAAGAAAACACCGATCGCTACAGTAAAGAACGGGATATGGGTGACGGATTCAGTGATGATCAAACTTGGTTTCCAGAATGGCGACAAAATAATTTCAGTTAACGGCGATTCTATTAAATATTTCGAGGAGATACAATCAAAGGTTTTAATAGGAGGACGGAAAGTAGTGCTTGACAGGAACGGGGAGACCAAAGAGCTGGATGTTCCTGTTGATCTCATCGATAAACTGATCACAAGAAAAGACAAGAGAAGGATACTGATGACAGAAAGATTGCCGGCCTACGTAGGAAAGTATGAAGAAAATGACACTTCGTATGGTAATAAGGCAGGATTAAAAGAGCTGGACAGGATCGTGGCAATTGACTCCATCCCGATACGGTTCTATGATGAAATGACCACCGTATTAGCGGGCCAAAAAAACGGCCGGGTAGAACTTACAGTAGAAAGAAACGGGCAGTTACAAAAATTAAGCTCGGGAGTTTCATCCGAAGGAAAGATCGGGATACCTCTTCTTGAAGAAGAGCAATATGATAGCATTGGCGCTTTTCATATAACCACAAAGAAATATGGTTTTTTTGCCGCTTTCCCGGCGGGAGTTCGTAAGTCGGGTGAGAAACTGAGGTCTTATATTGACCAGTTCAAACTGATCCTCAATCCTAAGACAGGCGCGTACAAAGGTGTCGGGGGATTCAAATCGATGGGCTCTATCTTTCCCACTTCCTGGAGCTGGGAAGCTTTCTGGAATATCACGGCCTTCCTTTCTATTATCCTGGCTTTTATGAACCTGCTGCCGATACCAGCGCTGGATGGGGGACATGTTATGTTCACCTTGTATGAAATGATCACCCGCAGAAAGCCCAATGAGAAATTTTTGGAGTATGCCCAGGTAGTTGGCATGGTTCTTTTATTAGGATTGATGCTGTATGCGAACGGGAATGACTGGTTTGGATGGGCTAAGTAAATAAGAAATAAGGAATTAGAAAGTAAGGATTAAATAAAAAATGTTATAAGTTGTAAGGCTGTATAACTTTCTAATTCCATGCCTGCCGGCAGGCAGGCTTATTTCTAATTTTATGTTGCTCATTCTCATCGGGAATGACTGGTTTGGATGGGTAGGTAAATAAGAAGTAAGAAAACAAAATAAGTAATGAGAAAGGAAGGATAAAAGAAGAAATGGTATAAGTTATAAGACTGTTTAACTTTCTTATTCCTTATTTCTAATTTCATATTTCTCATTCTTCACCGGGGGCGCCTGGCTTTGACAGCGTAGATCTTTGAAAGTG
>JANMKG010000105.1:0-17312 GCA_031371915.1 Chitinophagaceae bacterium
GGCTTCCAGTTGCAGTAGCGAACCTGCAAAAGCGATCAGCGGTGAACCCGCGATACCTTCATTGATATATACGCGATGTTTCGCATAGGGTCTCCAGGCCTCGTAAGCTTTGCCCCATTCGCCAAAAATGTTTGCATATTCCGGCTTGCCATTGGCCCATGCATTGAATTTTGCTTCGGCTGTTTTCTTTTGTCCCAGGATATCGTATTTCAATAGTTGTTTTGTCTCACCATCATAAAATTTCCAGTAATTGGCGATACCCGCATAGGAAGATGCCAGTTGTAATTTAACGGCAGGATCTTTTTTCATTTCCTCGAACATATATTTCAACCGTACATCGCGGAGCTTTACCAGGGTAGGGTTGTTGATATCCGTGGAGAGGGCAATACCATAGGAACTCTCATACCGGTTGGTGCTGCCGGGATAGCCCCAGATCATGGAGAAGTCACCATCTTTCAAGGGCCTGATAGAAACAGGTAAATACCATTTTGGTTTCAACGGAATATTTTCCGCAGCATATTTAGCGGGTTTACCAGTGGGACTTCCATACACACGGAAAACAGAGAAGTCACCGGTGTGGCGGGGCCATTCCCAGTTGTCGGTATCGCCACCGAATTTACCTACGCTTTCAGGAGGAGCACCGACTAACCTGATATCGGTGTAACGCTGGTAAACAAAAGCAAGGAACTGGTTTCCTTTGAAAAGGGAACTTACCCTTGTTTCAATATTCTGTGCCACGTCACTCATTCTTTTATTGATAGCGGCCAGTACTGCAGCCTGCCGTTGCACTCTTTCGGTACCGCTTAATCCATTCAGTGAATCAAGCACTTCGGTGGTCACATCATCAATACGTAATAAGAATTGCACAGAAAGACTGGTCGGGATCTCTTCTGCTTTATTCTTTGCATAAAAACCGTTTTGCAGGTAATTATGATCTACGGTACTGGCCGAAGCGATGGCATCATAGCCGCAATGGTGGTTGGTAAAGATCAACCCTTCCGCGCTTACGATCTCGCCGGTGCAACCGCCACCAAAAATAAGGATAGCATCTTTCAGGGATGGTTTGTTGATACTGTAGAGTTGTTCTTTGGTCAGCTTCAATCCTTTTTTCACCATATCATTGTACACTTGCTGGCCCAGTAAGAGGGGCAGCCACATGCCTTCATCGGCAAAGGACTTAAAGAAAAGTCCAACGGCAAGGACAGCCGTAATAAAAAACTTCTTCATACATGATTTTTTAGGCGACAAACCTACTGTAAAAAACAGGGGTGGCCAAAAGTGGAATTGACTGAAAATTTGTAATATTAATGAAAAATATAAACTGCTTATGAGGTATATCGGGTCACTTGCGGGTCTTTTGTTTGCAGCGATTAGTTTTACAGGTTGCAAAAAAGAAACAACATCACCACCTGCGCCGGTTCTACCGGGCTGCGGAATTCTTCTTACCCCGCTTCCGGGCGGGTTTGTCCCGAACAACCCCGCTATAACACTTACCTGGATAGGAGATACCCATGCCACCAGTTATGATGTTTACCTGGACACATCGCCTAACCCGACCACGCTGATCGCCAGCACAACTAATAACGCACTTGCATATACACTACCGTCTACTCCTAATACCACTTATTACTGGTATGTGAAACCAAAGAATGCTGCCGGCAGTGCTACCGGCTGCAGCGGCATGATCGGTTCCTTTACTTATATCAATATACAACCACCTGCTCCCTTTGGTTATTACGTGATCGGTTATTTTCCATCTTACCGTGATCCTGCCGATGTACCCGATATCAAGTTCAGGATGACTAATGTAGTAGTCTATGCTTTTTTTGCTGTCAACAGTGCCGGTACCACGGATGTACTCAGCCCGGCAACGCTGGCATCGGTCATCACCAAAGCACGGCTCAATAATGCCAAAGTTTTTGTGGGTATCAATGATGGAAGCGGTGATGGCAAAACGAATTTTAAAAACATGGCGTCTTCGCCAGCCGGAAGAAATAATTTTATCAAAGACCTGATGAAAAAAGTCCGGCAATATGGTTTTGACGGGGTAGATGTGGACTGGGAATACCCGACCACGAGCGATGGTACGGACGCGAGCTTTACCTTATTGATGAAGGAACTTTCCGATTCTCTTCATCGCGATGCCCGTTATTATTTATCTGCCGCCATCACAGCAGGTAAATATGCCGGAGGTATCCGGGATGCGATCCGTAACGAGGTCTTTCCTTATATTGATATCTTCAGTATTATGGCTTATGATGATTTCAGCACCACCGTACCTTACCGTCACCACAGCGATTATTTACTTGCGCAAACCTGCCTGAATTACTGGCTGACCACACGGGGAATGCCGGCCAGCAAAGCTGTGCTGGGTTTCCCGGCCTATGGGAGACCATCGGGTATCACGCAAAGCAATACTGTCCTGTCGTATAAAGCTATCCTGGCCCAGGGTGGAAATCCACAATATGATTCAGCGGTAGTGACCGCGGGAGCCTTTACTAACTATACCATTTACTACAATGGCCAATACACAGTAAAGAGAAAAGCCAAACTAGCCAAAGACATTGCCAACGGGGTAATGATGTGGGAGAAATGGCAGGATGCGATGGATAATAACTCGTTACTGAAAGCGGCCTGCGATACCGTGGGAAGGGCTTATTAAATTAACCGGTTGATTCAACCTTTAGATAAAGAAGAAGGTAGTTACAAAGAAAAGTTTTATCGAATCCCTGTCCTATGCCGTTTCTCCCGGGCCCCTGTTAAAAAAAATCTATCCGGCAACCGGCTCATTCAGCGTTTTCCACAACAGGTCCTTCAATTCTGTAAGCCCTTTATTGGTTACAGAAGAAATAAAAATATGTGGGATATCAGGAGGTAATTCTTTTTCGATCGCTTCTTTCAATTCCTTGTCCAGCATATCGCTTTTACTGATGGCAATGATGAATTGCTTGTTCAGTAATTCGGGGTTGTATTCCTGTAATTCATTCACCAGGATCTCGAATTCTTTTTTATGATTATCGCTGTCGGCGGGTACCAGGAATAATAAAACAGAGTTGCGTTCGATATGGCGAAGGAAGCGATGTCCTAAACCTTTTCCTTCCGCGGCACCTTCGATGATACCGGGCAGATCTGCAATACAAAAGCTTTTTCCATCGCGGTATTCTACCATGCCCAGGTTGGGTGTGATCGTGGTAAATGCGTAATCGGCAATTTTGGGTTTGGCAGCAGTAATCACGGAGAGCAGGGTTGATTTACCGGCATTGGGAAATCCAACAAGCCCCACATCCGCCAGTACTTTTAATTCGAGGACCTTCCAGCCTTCCAGCCCTTCTTCACCCGGTTGTGAATGTTCGGGTGCCTGGTTGGTGGGAGTGGCAAAATGAGAATTGCCGAGACCTCCGCGACCACCGGCGATCCAGATCACTTCCTGCCCGTCTTCCAGTATCTCCGCTTCCTGGTTCCCGGTTTCTTCGTCACGGGCAATCGTTCCAAGGGGGACTTCAATGATGACATCTTTCCCCGCCCTGCCACTGCTGTTATTGCTGCTGCCGCCTTCGCCGTTCTCTGCCAGCACGTTCTTAAAATAACGCAGGTGCAATAAGGTCCACAGGTTACTGTTCCCTTTCAGAATGATATGGGCGCCACGTCCGCCATCGCCGCCATCGGGGCCTCCCATGGCGGTAAATTTATCACGACGGAAATGCCTGCTGCCCGCCCCGCCATGACCACTGCGGCAAAAAATGCGTATCTGGTCTACAAAATTGCTTTTTTCCAAAACTGTATTTTTATTTACCCGCCGTAGTTTTGGCGGGCAGGCAAATATACTCTATCCTGTATGCACCGTCTTTATCGGCTAGTGTCTCAATTTATGTTCAGGAGCTTTTGAACCACAAAGGCACCAAGCCACAAAGGTTTCACGAAGAATACTTTGTGTTACTTCGGGCCTTAGAGGCTTTGTGGTTTAAATATACAAACTGAGCGACTACTCTTTATCGGCACGGACTTGGATAGTAAACAAAAAATTATTGATATGAAAAGTACGATCACCTCTCTTCTACTCCTGCTCCTGGTTAGCGGTTGCGGGAATGGAAAAAAAAGTCAATCAGGAAATAATGACGGCATTCCTGCCTGTGTTCAGAAAATGATCAGTGAGAACAGTGGGAGCAATCCTCCCTCCGCTACCCAAATAGATGAGTACAGTTATAATGGTAAAAGGGTCTTCCTCGTCACAGCACCCTGTTGTGACCGGTATAATATATTGTATGATGAAAATTGTACAACAATATGTGCACCTTCAGGCGGGTTAGCTGGGAAAGGAGATGGAAAGTGTGCTGATTTTTCCGCGATGGCGAAATTTGTAAAGCTGGTGTGGAAGAAAGAAAATTAAATTTAAGCGCAGAGTTTTTTTCAGCGCAGAGAACATGAGTAAATAGAGTTTACGCAGAGCAATAATAAGCCTCTATTAATAAATCTCCGCGAAACCTCTATTTACTCATGTTCTCTGTGCTGAAAATTTTTCTCTCCATCGCCCTGGTTAAACAAAAAAAGAGTTCCTTTTTACGGGAACTCCTTTTGCACGTCAGGGACATTGTTATTGAACTACAATCTTTGTACTGTAGATAGCTTTATTATTCTGGTCAAGCAGTTTTACAAGATATACCCCTTTTGCAGAAGAAGGATTCAGCCTGACCATTTGAGACTGGTTTTCCCCGCCCACAGTTATGGACTGTTGGAAAGCCTGGCGGCCCGTTACATCTGTTACCTGTAAGTTATAGCTACCCGCTTCGAGCTGGTTGAACTGTATCACGAACTGGTTATTAAGAACGGGGTTGGGATACACATTCACTTTGCCATCGCCTGTGTTAGCGGGCAATTTGCTTGTCATCAATTCAATATTCTTTGTTTCGGAACGGGTTCCGGAAATAAGAAGATTGCTGTTAGCGAGGTCGGAACTATGCCAGACAGTACCTGTGATAGTATAAGGCGTGGCCGCGAGTGATCGCATATCCACGGTAAAATAAGAACTGGCATCCATAGCACTGCTCACGATGACACGATTATTTTCAACCACGGCAGCTCCGTTAGTAGTAAAACTGGCAGGTAGTCCATTGATAATACCAAGATGCGTAGAGACCTTGGTTTCAACATTCACTTTAAAAACATGATTGCGGGCGGAGAATACATAAAGGTTATTATTATCATCGGCTACCATATCACCGCCAAAACTGCTGCAGGAACTATGGATCGATACATCATTAATAGAAGGGCCATCCACCAGGGAACCCATGTCGGTGATCCTTGTTTTTTTACCGGTCGTGAATTGCAACAGGTGCATACCATCGTTGGTCATGGCATAACCATTACCATCTGAAGCGATGACCATACGGGTAATGATATTACCCTGGTCGGAAGACTTGTCCGGCATTTTGGTAAATACCTGGTCGGTCACATAAAAGACCTTCATGGTCCGGAGATCCACGTAGCGAAGCTGGTCGATGAACATCGGCGTATAATAAAGGCGCTCATTCTTTTTATCATAAGCCATGGCGGCCACCCCGGTAGCAAAAGCGGCGTTGACTGCATTGCCATAACGCGCATCATTCAGTGGTGCGGTAAATTGTTTTTTAGTTGCCGCATCATAAGCCAGGAGAGAAACATCGTTACCGCTCAATAATACCTGGCTGTACTGACCGGTTTGCAGGTCGAGTTTTCTCAAAAAACTCCAGTTGGATCCCTGGGGAGCCACATCGGTCATGGAATAAGCAAAACGATCGGGTTGCTGGGCATGTACAGGGTTAGTAAGTAAAACGGTTCCCGCAAGAAGGGAAAGCAGGGGTAAACTTTTCTTCATACACAAGGTTTTTGGGTTACGATCAATAATAAAGAGCAGGTATTAAGTTACAACAATTTGTAAATCCGCAGAATAAATTTTTACGAAGGGAAAGCCCGGGATTGACCAGCCAGCAAGAGTAAAGTACAGCAGCCTGGAGAAATACTTTATTCGCCCGAAGACAGGAGAAGCACTATTTTTTTTCTTTCCAGGGCTTGTAATCTCCCTGTTGCGGGATCGATGGCCCGGGAATTTCCCTCAGCGGATCGCAGGTTCGGAAACTAGTATGCATGGTTTCGGGTAATTGCCGGTATAATTCTGTTCCTGCTGTTTTCCAGGACATCATTTCATCACTTACTGTTTTTATGATCCTGCCGGGATTTCCGACGACTAAACTCCGGGCAGGTATTATCTCTCCTTCTTTAACTAGGGTCAGAGCTCCTACAATGCTTTCATCACCCAGTTGCACATTATCCAGTAGAACACTGTTCATCCCGATCAAACAGTTCTTCCCGATCGTAGCACCGTGAATGATAGCACCATGACCGATATGGGAACCTTCTTTCAGCAATACCGTTACACCGGGAAACATATGAATGGTACAGTTCTCCTGAACGTTACAACCATCTTCCAAAATGATCTGGCCCCAGTCGCCTCTTAAGGCAGCCCCCGGACCGATATAGCAATTTTTTCCAATGATGACGTTGCCTGTTACAGCGGACTGGGGATGGATGAAGGAGGATTCGTGGATGACGGGGATGTGGTTTTTGTATTCGTAGATCATAGAAGAAGTATATAAAGTAGCTAAAGTATATAGGCAGTCGTTATAGGGTTGGGATTTTTTTTCAGCGCAGAGAACATGAGTAAATAGAGTTTACGCAGAGCAATTTTGACCTGACTTTAAATAAATCTCCGCGAAACCTCTATTTTCTCATGTTCTCTGCGCTGAATGTATTCTGTGCGCTGAATGTATTCTCTGCGCTGAATGTATTCTCTGCGCCTTTAAAAATTATGAACAATTCTCTTAAAGCCCTCTTTTAACAACGGGACATTAAAATTTATCAAATAACCGAGTTTTTTCTTGTAAAGTTTCAGGTAAGTGATCACCTGGAAAGTACAAACAGGAGCAAAGCTCTCAACTGATTTATTTTCTATGACGATCTCTTCTTCTACCAACAAATCTATTTCATAGGCCTTGCCAAGCGAGGTATCTTTATACGTCAACTCCACGGGAACCTTTGACCTTACCCTAAGACCTCTTATTTCAAGTTCTCTTTTTAAAGCAAGTTGATAGGCCGATTCTAAAAGGCCAGGTCCCAATTCTCTATGAACAGTAATTGCTGCGTCAAGAATGATTGCGCCAATTTTATTTAATCCATCACGATCCATTCTCCTCAATTTTATTATATAACCTCAGGTTCTTTGCGATTATTTCAGCGCAGAGAACATGAGTAAATAGAGTTTACGCAGAGCTATATTTTCTCTGCGCTAATAAAACTCTGCGAAACCTCTTTTTCCTTATTTCTCTGCAATGAAACATGGTTATTTACTAACTAAAAATACATTGCATCCTATGAGAAACAAAGTGTTTTTCAACGCCCTAAACGTTTTTTCCACCAATTAATGATTTATCCGTCCGGTAGCACAGGCCTTTGAACAGCGCCACTTCATGGTCTTTCTGGTTAGTGATAATTATATGATATAAACCTGTAGATCTTCCATTGTGAATTTCGGTTGCTTCTGCTGTCAACACATCATCCACATGAACAGGTTTGATGAAATTGATAGAAGTGTCCAGCGCCACGGACAATACATTCCTGTTATTACAGGCAAAGGCAAAAGCAGAGTCGGCTAAAGAAAAAGCAATGCCGCCGTGTACGATACCAAAACCATTGATCATTTCTTTTCGTACCGTCATTTTTATTTTGCTGTAGCCTTCTTTTACCTCGATCACTTCTATCCCCAGCCATTGACTGAAAAGATCATGTTCCATCATATGCCCCACAACTTTTTTTGCCAGGAGATCTTTATCTGTACTCATACGATGTATTACTTTATGTACTTTATATACTCTATATACTTATGTACCTTTTTACTATCAACCTCTAACTTCCCTTAAACGCCGGCTGTCTTTTCTCCAAAAAAGCCTGCACCCCTTCTTTGTAATCCGCTGTCCCCGCTGCCTTTTGCTGGAACAGGTCTTCTGTCTTCAACTGCTCTTCCCATGAATTGCCAAAAGAAAGATTCAAGACCTGTTTAGTATAGGCCAGTCCTCTGGTAGGCATTTTAGCAAGATAATGAGCGATCAGAAGGGCGTTCTCCGCAAAAATATCATCTGCAAAAACTTTATAGACCATTCCCATTCGTTCAGCATCAGGAGCAGTCACTTTTTCCCCGAGCATCATCAGCGCGGAAGCCTTTTGCCAGCCGATCAGTCGCGGTAAGGTAAAGGTCCCGCCACTATCAGGGATCAGCCCAATTTTACTAAAGGCCTGGATAAAAGAAGCGGATTGGGAAGCGATCACGATATCACAGCACAAAGCGATATTAGCGCCGGCACCCGCCGCCACCCCGTTAACGGCCGCGACCACTGGCTTTTCTAATTGTCTTATCCTGCTGATGACAGGGTTATAATGTTCAGAAAGAATTTTTTCCATCCCGGGTCCGTTGGGGTCTGCCACTTCTGCGAGGTCCTGCCCGGCGCTGAAACCTTTGCCCGTACCGGTAATATAAACACAACGAACAGCAGGTTCCTTGCATTTGTCAAGGGCATCCTGCATCAGGAAAGCCATTTCGCGGTTAAAGGAATTCAGTTTATCAGGACGGTTGAGCGTGATAAAACCTATTGCATCTTTTATTTCAAAAAGGAGTGAAGGCATGGAGAGTTATTTGAAACGAAGATACTAAGGTTGGAAAATAAGGAATAAGAAATGAGGAATAAGGAATGAGAAAGTTGTGCAGTCTGATGAATTGAAAAGTATTACCCCGTAGGGGTTCAACATGATAGATACGGAATAAGAAAGTGAGAGACGCTTCGGAAGAAATCATTATGCTTCGGTCTTTGAACGACCGGCTTCGGACTCCTGACCCCGGACTTCGGACCTTCCTAATGACATTTAAAATAATCAAACGGCTCCTTGCAATCATCACATTGAAATAATGATTTACACGCAGTGGAACCAAACTCGCTGATGCGATGGGTATGGTAAGAATTGCAATGAGGGCATTGTACCGCTTCGCCAGGAGCGAACAGGTCGTTATTGCATACCTGTTGCCGTGGGTTGGGCGGAGCTATCCCGTATTCCTTTAATTTTTGTTTGCCAGCTTCACTCATCCAGTCGGTCGTCCACACCGGGGTGAGAACAGAAGTGACTTTTACTTTATCAAATCCATTCACCAGTAATTCCATTTTAATATTCGTAGCGATCATATCCATAGCCGGGCAACCCGTATAGGTAGGAGTGATGATGATCTCAACGCCCCCATCTCCGCCAGCTGGCGGAGAGTTGAGAATTACATCCCTGACAATACCGAGGTCAATAACCGTAAGGGCGGGGACTTCTGGATCGGTCACATTTTCCAGTAATGACCAAATTCTCGCCACCGATATGTTGGCTTCGGTTACCATTGACTGTTTGGATAGGCTCTTTGTAAAAATTGCAGTTCGGCTAATATGTTGTCAAGATGTTCGCTGTGGTTTCCTTGCTTGCCACCGGACCTCACCCCCAACCCCTCTTCTTGAGGAGAGGGGAGGGTGGCCTCCTCAAAAATTTGGTTTACTTTTTTCATCCACTCCTCTTTTAATAAAGAAAGATCCACTCCCGCTTCTTTTTCATAAGAGGCAGGCAGAAATAATTCATCCGTATAAGGCCATAATTCATCCACTGCTTTCTCTATCCGCCGCCGGCTTTCTTCTGTTCCGTCGCCAAGCCTGATTACCCACTCACTGCTCCAGCGCAGGTGGTAAGTGACTTCTTTCAATGCCTTGGCGGCGATGGCGGCTATTTGTTCGTCCCGATAGCTATCGGGATGGCTGTTTTGCAATTGCTGGTATAATAAAAACTGGTAATTGCTGAAAAAAAACTGGCGTAAAATAGTGAGGGCCCAGTCTCCTTTTGGTAATTCAACAAGCAGGCAGTTTTTGAATTCATGCGCATCTCTCAGGTAAGCCAGGGTATCTTCCGTAGAACCATCGGCTTTTAGAAGGGCTGCATATTGGTAAAAATTCCTTGCCTGCCCGATAAGATCAAGCGAGATATTCGTAATGGCGATATCCTGTTCCAGGACGGGCCCATGCCCACACCATTCGCTGTTGCGATGACCGAGTATCAACGCGTTGTCGGCGAGATGTAAGAGATATGCCCCCCTGCCCCCCGAAGGGGGGTTCTCAGAGTCTTCTAGTTGTGATTTTTTTTCCATAATCGGGGTGTTCTTAAGCCTCCCTTTAGGGAGGTTTGGAGGGCTACATATGATTTACTTCATCAGGAAGTACGTAAAAAGTAGGATGACGGTAAACTTTATCCATGGATGGTTCATAAAATTCTTCCGCATCATCAGGGTTACTGGCATGAATAAATTTTGATTCTACCACCCATATACTCACGCCTTCCATTCTTCTCGTATAAACATCCCGGGCGTTTTCAATCGCCATCTGCGCATCCGCTGCATGCAGGCTTCCGGCATGTTTGTGATCAAGTCCCTGTTTACTACGAATAAACACTTCCCAGAGTGGCCAGTCATTTTTAGTTTCTTTTGAAACATGGGTTGAACTACCGGATTTATCTTCAGGGATGTCTCCGTAATAAAATTTCCTGATGAAAAAACTATTCATGATTTATCAGTTTCGTACTTCAATTTTATATGAGGTAAACCCGGCTGAATCTTTTGCGGTTGCCTCAGTTTTCCAAAATTTATATAGTTTGATAGTGGTAGAACCTGTTTTGATTGGAACCAATACCAGGTCTTTACTAATGCTTCCACCATTTATCCCCTCTGAATTATTATCAGTAGTTTCTACATGCAATAATTTAATAATTCCCAGGCTGTCGCTAATATCAAAATGAGTTGATGCTTCATAGGCACAACCCCGGCAAGTGCTTTCGTATATTACTAAGGTATCAGCAAGTTTTACCACATTCAATGTATCTGTATGGAGAGGGATTTTTGTATCTGTTACATCAACTACTTGCTTTTTTGTATTGGTACAACAGGCAAGTATAAAGACCATGAATCCAAATGCGGAAAGTTTTTTCATCAGGCTGCTTTTGTGTTTGCTGATTTTCTTTTTTCTGCATAAGCACTGGCTGCCTCCCTTACCCACTGGCCTTCTTCCCACGCATTTCTTCTCGCTTCTATTCTCTCTTTATTACAGGGTCCGTTTCCTTTTACTACCTGCCAGAATTCATCCCAGTTGATCTCGCCCCAGTCATAATGCTTTGTCGCCGGGTTCCATTTTAATTTCTCATCCGGCAGGACCATCCCCAGCACTTTAACCTGTTCGGCACACATGTCGACAAAATTCTGCCGCAGCTCATCATTTGTTTTTCTTTTGATCTTCCATTTCATGCTCTGGTCGCTGTTGGTACTCTCGCTGTCTTTGGGGCCGAACATCATTAGCGAAGGCCACCACCAGCGGTTGATCGAATCCTGGCACATCGCTTTTTGTTCAGCAGTGCCCCTGCTTAACACCAGCAATATTTCAAAGCCCTGGCGCTGGTGAAAACTTTCTTCCTTGCAGATCCTTACCATCGCTCTTGCATAAGGACCATAAGAAGTTCGGGTAAGCATCACCTGGTTAAGGATCGCGGCGCCATCCACCAGCCAGCCGATCGCGCCGATATCGGCCCATGTCAGCGTGGGATAATTAAAGATGGAAGAATATTTTGCTTTGCCGCTGTGCAGGTCATTAATAGTTTGTTCCCTGGTAGTGCCCAGCGTTTCAGCAGCAGAATACAAATACAAACCATGCCCGGCTTCATCCTGTACTTTGGCCAACAGGATCGCTTTTCTTTTCAGCGAAGGAGCTCTTGTTATCCAGGCACCTTCAGGTAACATACCAACGATTTCACTATGGGCATGCTGGCTTACCTGGCGGATATTTGTTTTCCGGTAGGCTTCCGGCATCCAGTCTTTGGGTTCGATCTTGATCTCTTTGTCAATTTTATCCTGGAATATTTTCTCAAGGTTCTGTACAGGCATACATAAATGAATTAAACTGCAATTTACAAAAACTAATGGTGGCAAAGTCCCAAGCCCATAGCCAGGTAATGGGTCAGTTTGAAATTTTGATGGGTTTGTTCATCGCAGAGAACAAGAGTAAAAAGAGGTTTCGCAGAGAATCTCTGCGTAAACTCTGCTTCTCATGTTCTCTGCGGTGAATAAATTTCAAACTGACCCACTACCCATAGCCAGTAGCACAGGGCCAATAGCCGTTATTTCACATCAAAATCCACTACCACTTTCTCTGTCTTAGGATGGCTTTGGCAGGTGAGTATAAAGCCTTTCTCCACTTCTTCTTCCTCCAGTCCCCAGTGTACATCCATCATCACTTCACCCTCCAGCAGCCTTGCCTTGCAGGTACAGCACATACCTCCTTTGCAGGCATAGGGAAGATCGGCTCCTTCCTGTAATGCTGCATCCAGTATCGTTGTGTCACTGCTGAGAGGCAGGTCAAAAGCAAAACTTCGGCCATCCAGTTTAATGGTGATATTGCTTTTAACCCCTGTATCGGCCCCTGGTTGCTGGTTACTGGTTGCTGGTTTCTTCTGACCTGGTGAAGTGAACAGTTCAAAATGGATCTTCTTTTTATCAATTTCTTTTGCTTCAAGGAAATCTTTCACACAAAAGATCATCTCTTCGGGTCCGCAAATAAAGAATTCATCAATGCTGTTGTAGTTGATCAACCTATGGAGATCATTAAGTTTTTCTGTAGTTATCCTTCCAAAATTTACCGGTGCATCAGTTTTTTCCCTGCTCAATACATGGATGAGGTTAAATCTTTCCATGTACCTGTTCTTTAAACCTTCCAGTTGTTCAAAGAAAATGATGGAACCACGGTTCTTGTTGCCATATACTAATGTGAAATCGCTATGGGGTTCAGTAGCCAGTGTTGTCTTAACAAGTGAGAGAACAGGAGTTATACCGCTCCCGGCAGCAAAGGCAAGATAGTGGCGGGTTTTAGCAGGATCCAGATGCGTGTAAAATTTTCCTACCGGCTCCATTACTTCCAGCAGGTCGCCTTCTTTTAATTGCCCGTTGGCAAAACCGGAGAACAGGCCACCGTCCACTTTCTTGATCGCTACTCTCCATTCATTATCGAGCGGTGAAGAGCAGATGGAATAGGTACGGCGGACTTCTTCCCCATTGATGTTCGTTCGCATGGTCAGGCTTTGTCCCTGTTTGTAAGCGAAATCTTTTTTTAATGTATCGGGGATATCGAATTGTACGGAAACACAATCGGGAGTTTCTTTTCTTATTTCTTTTACCCGCAGCGAATGAAAATGGATCGACATGTTGAATCAGTTCTTTTTTAATCCGTTTATCAGGTAGCTGACCATATTATCTTCCATGGTCTGGGGCGTGATCTTTTTCCCGCTGCGGTGCCAGAATTCAAGCCCGCGTACAGAAGAGAGGATCGTCAGCATGGCCACATACGGCAGTACGGGTTTCATTTCTTTCGTACGAACTCCTTCCTCGATGATAGCTTCCATCCGCTGAACATAACTGCGGCGCTGGGTAGTGAAATTGGTCAGGTAAGGTTCGGAAAGATGGATCCATTCATTGATCATCACGCAGTAATCATCAAACCGGTTTAGCATCATCTGTACATGGAAACGGATCAGCGATTCTATTTTTTTTATCGCGGGAGTATGGCTTCCCTCGAGACTGTCGAGGTGAATATTACAGTCGTTCGCGGTACGGAAAACGATCTCCTGCAGGATCTCCGATTTGGACTGGATATGATTATAAAGACTGGCCGCCTCGATCCCTACCGCTTCGGCGAGGTCACGCATGGAAGTGGCGGGAAAGCCTTTCTCCCGGAACATTGCCGATGCCCGGAGCAGGATAAAATCTTTTTTGGATGCTTTTTTCCGCTGTGCTTTAGCCATGCTCAAAGATAATGAAGGATCCAAAAGGAAGTGCTTCCTATTGTGTTACCACAGATTACACTGATTTAGGCACAGATAACACGGTGTAATCCGTGAAAATTAAATCTGTGTAATCTGTGGTTAAAATCTTCAAACAGGGTAGTCAAATTTTAGCTAGGTTTGCACGCCTTTGGAAGCCAGCCGATAGCCAAGAGCCAATAGCCCGGAACCCGGCCAAAGGCTAACGGCTAATAGCTCACGGCTCCGGGCTATTATTAACTTCAACTATCAGGACAATGTCTCTAATTACTGTCGGTACCATGGCTTTTGATGCGATCGAAACTCCTTTTGGAAAAACGGATAAGATCATTGGCGGTTCCGCCATGTACGTGGCCTATGCAGCCAGCAATTTTGTAAAACCTATCCAGCAGATCTCTATCGTGGGGTATGATTTCCCGAAGGAGGAAATGGAAGAGCTGAAAAAAAGAGGCGTACAACTCGAAGGGGTTGAAATTGTACCCGATAAAAAATCATTTTTCTGGAGCGGCCGTTACCACGAGGACATGAACAGCCGTGATACCCTGGTCACCGACCTGAATGTATTGGCTGATTTCAATCCAAAAGTGCCCGATAGTTACCAGGGCGCAGAATTTTTGATGCTGGGTAACCTGGCGCCCGCCACGCAGCTGGATGTGATAAAGCAACTGAAGAAAAGACCCAAGCTGATCGTGATGGATACGATGAATTTCTGGATGGAGATCGCCATGCCCGATCTTCAAAAAGTATTAAAAGAGGTGGACCTGCTGATGGTGAACGATGCAGAAGCAAGACAATTAAGCGGGCAATTCTCGCTGGTGAAAGCGGCCAAGACCATCATGGCCATGGGTCCGAAATATATTATCATTAAAAAAGGAGAACACGGCGCTTTATTGTTCCACGGCGAAAATGTATTTTTCGCCCCTGCATTGCCACTGGAAGATGTATTTGATCCAACCGGCGCCGGCGATACATTCGCGGGTGGCTTTATCGGTCACCTGGCCAAAACCGGCGATATAGGATTTGAGAATATGAAAAG
The DNA here is from genome assembly GCA_031371915.1 of Chitinophagaceae bacterium. Taxonomy (GTDB): domain Bacteria; phylum Bacteroidota; class Bacteroidia; order Chitinophagales; family Chitinophagaceae; genus JJ008. Next base: position 14,993 of record JANMKG010000105.1, read on the forward strand.
AGGGATCATCGTGGGTTCGGCGATGGCGAGTTTTTGCGTGGAGAAGTTTGGGCCGACAAGATTGAAAGAGATCAATGCAAAAGATATTTCGGGAAGAATACAGCAGTTTAAGGACCTGGTGAGTTTTGAAATAGAACTTGTATAAAGCTATGTGTTATCTATGTAGCTATGTGTCTATGTGGTTCAAATTCTTTACCACATAGACACAGTAGAAAACATAAGGTTACACATAGGATTATAATTTTCTCGCAAGCACCACTGTATTTTTAAAATGAGATTTCTTTCCCTGCAGGTTAAAGATATCAGTAAAAATTATATAGATACCCACTGGTAATTTATTCCCTTTATCATCCAGCCCATCCCAATTCCAGTAACCTATCAGTCCCATGGTTGCGTTACGTACAAGATTGCGAACGGGTCTTCCAGCCGCATCAAATATTACCATATTGGCTACATAACCCGGTTCTGTTACTGCATACTGTATTGTTGCAATATCGTCGCGGCCATCATTATCGGGGGAAAAAACTTTCGGGCTTACTTCAATACTTGCATTAACGGCACTCAACATTTTATACTGGGAATTTTTATAGGTTGGCGTCCCATACCCCGCGGTGGAAGCGGCGCTATGCCAGTTGGTCGCATCCTGCGAGGGTCCTGCCGGGTCGATTCTTTCCAGTGAAACGCCTTCGGCATTATCAATTAGTTTGAAATGCCAGTCGTCCCGGTATCTTACTTCGTCAATGACAATACCCTGGAAATTCACCGCCACCACATCTCCTTCATCATCAGGAAAAGACGGCGGCGAGGTAACCATTAATACATTATCAGGATTTTTGACAAGATATTGCAGGGCAAGATTACCGGGATCATCTGTTTCTACAATATAATCACCGGGGAAAATATAGAAAGGAACTGGACTCAGTGCTTTGACAGAGCTGATCACACCACTGCTGTTGCGGTTGGCGATAAATAATTTCGATGCATCGAATATTTTATGACTGGTGTTATAAAATTCTACAAAATCAGATCCGGCAGGCCTGGGATTAAATAATATTTCATTGATGATCCATTCGCCTGGTGCTGCATCCACGGGTAATCCCACTCTTGCGGTATTTAATGAACCAACCATATTGTTTACACAATCCTTTACGTTGTTTGCCTTTACTGTATAAATTGTATTGGTGGTCATCGCTGTACTTACTTTTAGCTGCACAAGATTGAATAAAGGGGCGATTGCAGTGACGTTGAGGATTGTCAGCCCGCCATCAATGGAATAATTAGCCAATGCGGCCCCGGATAAACTGTCAACCGGTTCATCATACACTAACATGATCGTTATGCTATCCGTAGTATACGCTCTTTTTAGTTGTGGGGGTATAGCATCTATATTAATTGCACCGACAGAATTCTTTTTCCCCGGTGTGCCACCTGTTAAACTTACACTGGCTTTCCAGTTGCTACTCCCGGCACAGGGGCTTTTGGTATCGATCATTTCCAGGGTCCAGCCTCCGTCTTTTTTCACTTCATTTTCATACCACGCCGATGAATAACTGACCGCATGAATGGTTCTTCCGTTAGCCGCTTTAATAAATAACTGATCGCCATCATTATCAAGTGAAGGAAAACTGGTAACGGAGATCGTAGTACCAAAGGTTGACATTACCGCCGAGGCACTCGCGGTGCAAATGATCACAAAACTATCGGGCTGTAAAATGAAATTGGGCATTGGGCCACTTTGACCGGTTGCATCACCCACTCTCCAGTTCTGCAGGTTGACGGGAAGGGTGCTTACATTTTTTAATTCCAGCCATTCATTATTAGGTAAGCCAACCAGCGGGCTCGGGTCAGCCATGATCTCGTCGATCACCACATCATACCTGTTCTGCCCGCGAAGGCTGGCAGGCAGTACAATAATATATATCAGCCACACTAAGATCTTAATCACCCGAAAAAGGTAAGAAGGGTAGCGGGAACGTTACCGTGAAAAAAACAAAATATTATGGTGTTTTTTTGGGCATCAGGTGTTCAGCGGTTATTTTTGTGGGCATGATAAAAATGAAACATACAAAGCGCGGCAAGAAACATTCTTGAAGAGGTTTGCAGCACTATGTATGTAACAACATAACAGTTTAGCAAGCCTCCCAAACGGGAGGTTTTTTTGTCTGACGGTCTCCGTCTGACAAAAAAGTTGAGGAGACCGTCAGACCATTATCAAAACAAAGAATAAAATGAAAGTTGCAGTTGTAGGCGCCACAGGACTCGTAGGAACGAAAATGCTCCAGGTACTGGCAGAAAGAAATTTCCCTGTTACAGAATTAAT
>JANMKG010000107.1:0-21695 GCA_031371915.1 Chitinophagaceae bacterium
TAGGCATAGCGTTCATCTTTCTTTATGGACCAGGCTTTTTTAAAATCTGCCAGCGCAGGCTCAGGAAGATTATTACTATTTAATAATACCGCCCTCCGGAAATACAATTCATCATTCCCAGGTTCCCGTTGTATGCTGTCCGTGATGCCTGCAAAAGGTGGCTGGCTAAGTATCTCAGAATAGGGTGAGGACTCTTTTTTATTCGCACAGGCGGCCAGTATCAGCATCACTATGAAGAAAGATATTATCCTGGTGTTCCGGTTCATGGGTCAAAACTAAATCAATTTTAAAGAGAGTATGACATTCGCCTGACAAAGGAAGAAAACAGGAAAAATACCTTTGCCGACCCCGCCTAAATGGCCGGCAAGGCTGAATAAAACGTATTAAAATGAAGAAAATTACCGGGTTTATTTTTTTTCCTGTGCTCTTTATATTCTTAAGCTGTAACAATGCTGCTAAAGTCACTTCCACCAGCACTCCAGGAACCGACACCTTACATTACCCGGAGGAAACTCATTTCAAAAATATACAGCAACTCACTTTCGGGGGTGATAACGCCGAAGCTTACTGGAGTTTTGACAGCAAGTGGCTGGTCTTCCAGCGTACCAATCCAAAGGAAGGATTGAACTGTGACCAGATCTTTATAGGAAAAGCGCCGCGGAAACCAGGAGACCCCTTTACGTATAAAATGATCAGTAACGGGAAAGGCCGGACCACCTGTCCCTTTTTTACCAAAGACGGCAAACATATTATTTATGCCTCCACTCATCTTAGCGGCAATGAGTGCCCGCCCGTTCCCGATCGTTCAAAATATGGCAATAAATATATCTGGCCTTTGTATGACAGCTATGATATTTTCATGGCCGACCTGGATGGTAAGATCGTAAAGCAATTGACACATTCAAAAGGATACGACGCCGAAGCGACCTTATCACCCGATGGTAAACAAATGTTATATACCAGTGATAAAGATGGCGATATCGATCTTTATATCATGAACCTTGAAACCGGAACGGAAAGAAGGGTAACAAATATGCTGGGTTATGATGGCGGTGCGTGGTTCAGTCCTGATGGAACAAAACTGATCTGGAGAGCCAGCCGCCCCAAAACAGAAGCGGAAATAAAAGAGTACAAGGACCTGCTGGCAGAGAACCTGGTAGCCCCTGTTAATATGGAAGTATGGGTGGCGAATGCCGATGGTACTAATGCACACCAGGTCACTTCGTATGGACAAGCCAACTGGGCGCCTGCTTACCTGCCGGATAGCAAACGGATCATTTTTGCCTCTAACCATGAGTATAAAAGAGGTTTCCCCTTCAATCTTTATACGATCAACGAAGATGGGACCAACCTGCAAAAGATCAGCCGGGATAAAGGATTTGATGCCTTTCCCATGTTCTCTCCCGATGGTAAAAAGATCGTTTTCTGCAGTAACCGCAACAATGGCGGAACCCGGGATACCAATGTTTTCATAGCAGACTGGGTAGAATAAGTACAACTGGAATGGTATTTGGATAGATCTGGAAACGTAAATCAAACGTATTTCAGTCATGAAAACCCTTCCCGTAATCCTTGTAACTTTTATCCTTTTTGCAGGATGCAGCAAATCAGGCACTTCTTACGTTAACAATCCCAACGCACCCGATTATTTACATAACAGACCGGTAGGAGCTTCTGCGAATGAATTACTGGCCTCTTCAAAATATAGTTCGCTGAAGATCGAGGTCCAGTACATGACAGGCTTCCAGCCGGATGCGGCGGCGTTGAATCATTTACAGGCAACATTGAACACATTGCTTAACAAACCCGGTGGTATCACAATCGTTACCAAAGAAATACCTGCTTCTGCCAATCTTACTCTAAACCAGAACGATGTGATCACGATCGAAAGAAATAACCGGACCGCTTTCACCAGCGGTAGTGAACTGGCGATCTATATTTTATATACCAATGGAAATTACACGGATAATAACGTGCTCGGTATTGCCTATAAGAATACCTCCACTGTTTTGTTTGGTAAAAAGATCAATGATAATTCCGGCGGGTTAGGACAGGCCAGCCGTACCAAGCTGGTCGCAACGGTTGCCGAACACGAAGTAGGTCACCTGCTGGGATTGGTTGATATCGGGTCACCCATGCAAACAGCGCATAAAGATGTGGCGCACGGGAATCATTGCAATAACAGCAGTTGCCTGATGTATTATGCCTCGGAGACCAGTGATATCTTTGGCTTTCTTATTACGGGTAATATTCCTTCACTGGATGCCAACTGCAGGGCGGACCTGACGGGGAATGGGGGTAAATAGAATAAGAAATAAGAAATGGGGAATAAGGAATCAGAAAGTTGGGTCCTCTTTAATTGATTCTAATAACAAATTTGAAGTTGAAGAGGCGCTGTTGTAGATTTGATGTACAAAATTTCTGCTATGTACACGGGTTTACTTCATCTTCACAGCGTATTGCGCTGGGTTATACTGATCTTATTATTAGTAGCTATTTACAAAAGTTTCGCGGACAGGAATAAAGCGTTTACTGCCGGTCATAGAAAGACAGGGCTTTTCCTGATGATCTGTGCAGATATCATGTTATTACTGGGCCTTTACCAATGGGTTACTGGTCCCTGGGGATTAAAGAGTATTCAAACTAATGGTATGAGCGTTGTGATGAAGAATGCCTCGTTTCGTTTTTTTGCTATCGAACATTTGGTGGGAATGCTGATCGCCATCATACTTATCCATGTTGGTTATTCCTACGCAAAGAAAGATGTGCCAGACAGTGTCAGGCATAAAAGAGCGGTCTTGTTTTATGGCCTCGCGTTACTCATCATCCTTATTATGATCCCCTGGCCATTCCGGGCAGTTGGTGCAGGACGAACATGGTTCCCGGGAATGTAGAGAAAGCTGTTAGCGATTAGCCGTTAGCCCATAGCCTTTAGCCAGGAGCCCAGAGTCTTCGCGCTACCGCTTTCCCAACTCAATGACCTCGCAGTCCTTTATTTCCTTCCCGTCAATGACGAAGCGGATGATGGTCCTTATTTTATGCCAGCCGTGTTTGCCCGCGGCCCCGGGGTTCATATGCAGGCAGTTGATTGCGGGATCATACATCACTTTTAAAATATGCGAATGACCGCTGACGAATAATTGCGGCTGGTGAATTGCCAGTTCTTTTCTTGTGGCAGGGTTGTACCGGGGAGGTGAACCACCGATATGCCGCATCATCACTTTTACCTGTTCACATTCGAATACGAGTTGCTCAGGATAAATCGCCCGGATATCATTCCCATCAATATTACCATATACTCCCCTGACGGGTATCCCGCTTTGCTCAGCCAGTTTAGTGGCCAGCTCCAGTGAACCAAAATCCCCGGCATGCCAGGTCTCGTGGCAGTTTGCAAAATGTTTGAAAACCGCTTCATCCAGGAAGCCATGGGTATCTGATATCAGGCCGATTCTTGTCATCAGTTATTGAGAAATTGCAGCCGGTATATTTTTTCATTATTGAAAACAGGTAGCCCGGAAATGAAGTTAAAAGAAGGGTATAAAATAAATAGGAATAATAAATTTTCCAGCGCAAAGATGCCTGTCAAAAAATACCCCCCAATAACAAACAGGATATAAATGATCAGTAAAAGTTTGTCTTTCTTCATTGTAAAAAAACCGATGATAAACGAAAACTCCATTATGATCATGGTTACCCAGATACAATGCGTCATCCGGGGATGTTGTATAAACCATTTTAATAGTTGATACTTTGTCGTTTTATAACCAGCCATCAAATAGCCTAAGTTGTGCGAAAGCATGATCCTGTCCAGTTGATGCGGATAGAAAAGGTTTCCCCTTGCGATCTTCCAGCAAGCGGCACTGCACATGATAAACAGGAAGGCAAACCTGGAGAATTGTAGTGAAAACCCAAACAACTTATCGGAAAAAACAAATGCAAAACTTATTACTAAAATGGCAATATTGGCATAGTGATGCCCTGCTGTCATATTAAACAGAACAAAATATAAGAAGTAGCAGCAGAAAAAGATGATAGCAGAAACCCGCTGCCTGGGCAAAATACAGCTGAGCAAGCAGGATGTCAACAGGACAATATCAAAGATCACAGCGATGCCGCCCTTCATAAAACCAGGAATACCTGTTATCATGAACACCCAGTAAGTTGGATCAATTTCCTGGTATTCGATCGGGTTCATTCCTACCTGGCTGATAAGAAGTGCCGAGAACAATTTATACAATAAAATAAGAAAGAAGGCACCAAAATAGAATCGTTGTAGCCTGCCCCGGTTTTTTACGAGTTGGTCATAGTATATATCAGAAGGTTGCAATCAGCTTTCGTGGTTGTTTTATAAATGTAAAAGAAGCCGGATCGAATTCTATAATAGTTGAATAAACACGGATTGTTCTCACATCGATATGTGCGAATTGAGAAAACTTATCAGAATACCATTTGCTAAAATTAGCAAGGCCGGATTTGCTGTTATAAATCTTATTTTTAAGAAAAGGGTATAAAAAAGAACGGGTGAGGAAATGATACCGCTCTTCCACCCTGGTTTTTACAATATCCGTCCCGTTATTTCGGAGCATATTATTATAATTCTCGTAGCCGGTATACAAAATATCGGAGTGCCAGCCACTAAGATTAAGGGAGCTGGCAGGAACATCGTTTACTTCAATTTCTACGATCCTGAACTCATTTTGTACGGGGATTTTTTCTGAGTACATCCCATAGAGCAGGAACGGGGTGACTTCCATTTTCAAAAAAGTACAGGCAAGCTGGAAAAAAATAATAGTGAGAAAACTCCAAAACAAGACTGCAGATTTTTTTTTAACAGTTTTTAAAAAATCAATTAGTAGCATCCGGAATTTTGATTGTAAATTAAGAGATGCAATTGTATTTTGGACGAAGGATTTAAAGATACAATTTAATAACTTTGGATATCAGCAGGATTATGCTTTACCATAGAAATTTTACCTATTGGATCGACAAACGGAAATGGAAATACTATTTCCTCGTTGTCGCCCTTGAATTGGGTAAGCAACAAGCATAGAACTGCTCATACTTTCTTATTTCTAATTAATTATTTCTTATTTCTAATTTTAAATCATGCCTCACTATTATAAACTCGGAACCATTCCGCATAAACGTCATACCCAATTCCGCAAACCTGACGGTGAATTGTATTCAGAACAATTATTTTCCACCGAGGGCTTTTCCAATGATTACTCGCTGATGTACCATGTTCACCCGCCGACGCAGATCATCAAAACAGAACCCCACGTAAGTGTGGCTCCTACGGTGGCTGAAGAGAAAATGCTCAAACACCGGAGTTTTGAAGGATTTAAGATCAAACCGGTAAAGGATTACCTGGAAAGCCGCAAACCTGTGCTTGTAAACAATGATTGCCATATTGTACTGGCGGCGCCGCAGGAAAGCATGAAGGATTATTTCTACAAGAATACCGACGCCGATGAAATGATCTTTGTACACGAAGGAAGCGGTATTTTAAAAACTATCTACGGTGAATTGCCGTTTGGATACGGGGATTACCTGGTGATACCAAGAGGAACGATCCATCAAATGGAATTCGCCAACGAGAAAAATCGCTTATTCATCGTGGAATCTTTTAGCCCGATCCGCTACCCCAAAAAATACCTGAGCAAATATGGGCAGTTGATGGAGCATTCTCCTTATTGTGAAAGGGATATCCGCGGACCGCAGAACCTGCAGACCTTCGACGAGAAAGGGGATTTCCTGATCCGGGCAAAAAAGAAAGGGATGCTTTATGGTCTTCACTATGGCACTCATCCCTTTGATGTGATCGGTTGGGATGGCACTTGTTATCCGTTTGTCTTTTCTATCCACGATTTTGAGCCTATCACTGGCCGTGTACACCAGCCACCGCCAGTGCACCAGACATTCGAGGCGCATAATTTTGTTGTGTGTTCATTTTGCCCAAGATTATTCGACTATCATCCCCAGGCGATCCCGGCTCCTTATAATCACAGCAATATTGATAGTGATGAAGTATTGTATTACGTGGACGGGGATTTTATGAGCCGCAAGCATGTAACAAGAGGTATGATCACGCTTCACCCGGCTGGAATCCCGCATGGACCACATCCCGGGGCCGTGAAAAAAAGTATCGGTGCAAAGGAAACTAAAGAACTCGCCGTGATGGTGGATACTTTCCACCCGCTGATGCTGACAAAAGAAGCACTGGATATAGAGAATGAGGATTATGTGATGAGCTGGGCAGAATAGGTTGCTGGTTACTAGTTGCTGGTTTCTGGTTCTTTAGATTGAAGCTGTTTAATGATTTGTAATGGCTCTTGATCATGGCTCGGAAGTAATATCTTGTCTTTCTGTCGAGATCCTTTAAACAATTTTCAGAGTTAAGAAACCAACCAGCAACCAGTAACGAGCAACTAATAACCAGATAGTTTCAGGAAAGTCATTTCATTTTGTTGATATTTTTTTATATTCGGCTAATAAAACAATTGCCATGCTGAAAATCGGGAATCTTAAATCGGGGGATATTATTAGTATCAATGATGAGGGTATAATGAGAGAAGGGACAGTGGTGAGCGTTAGCCAGGAAGAAAACCAGGCCCTCGTCAATAATGGTGTACAGGAATTCTGGTACACCCCGGAAGAGATGCATTCAATTCCCCTGGATGAGAACCAGCTCATGAGGCTGGGATTCACCCGGGAGGAGAATGACGGGGCGGTTAAATACAAGCGGGATTCTTTCCGGCTGGTCACCCCCAAAAAAGGCGATTTTTCCAATATCGAGATGTGGTGGCGGGAGGACAGGCGTCATTTCAGCTTTCCGTTGGGGGTGCATGAGCTCCAGAACCTCCACCTCGATATGACCAAAGTGCACCTGGACAAGCCCTGAGGGCGGGTTTTGGCTCCATTTTAGAACCCCCGGCCCGGTTTTTCCATATAACCTCCAAAAATAAGCGGGGTTATTTCTTTTTTAGGCCTGATACTCCTACCTTTGCGTTCCGAAAAAATTATGTCGAAACAACCCCTTATTAAACAAGATGGTACAATCATAGAGGCCTTATCAAATGCTATGTTCAGGGTAAAACTCGAGAACGGGCATGAAATACTGGCTACCATCTCAGGGAAAATGAGAATGCACTATATCCGTATTCTGCCGGGAGATAAAGTAGGAGTTGAATTGTCGCCATATGATTTGACAAGAGGAAGAATCAATTTCAGGTATAAATAAGCTGTTAGCTATTAGCTGTTAGCTATTAGTCAAAACAGAAGGAGAATGAAAAAAGTTTCGAACCGCTAACAGCTAAAGGCTGATAGCTAAAAGCTAAAAGAAATGAAAGTAAGAGCATCCATTAAGAAGCGCAGTGTTGATTGCAAGATCGTTCGCCGGAAAGGCAAGCTGTATGTGATCAACAAAAAGAATCCCCGTTTCAAGCAAAGACAGGGATAAACAAAAGTCAGGAAGTCGGCAAGTCCGAAAGAATCTTCCTGGAATTCGAAATGTCTTCCGGTCTTTCTGACTTGCCGACTTTCGGACATAAAAAACAAAAAACGATAAACAATAAACTCAGAATATGGCTCGTATTGCCGGTGTTGACTTACCAAAAAACAAAAGAGGAGAAATCGGTCTTACCTATATCTATGGTATCGGCCCCTCTACTGCCAAGTACATTCTTGACAAGAACAATATTGATCGCAGCAAGAAAGTGAATGAGTGGAATGATGATGAATTGAATGCTATCCGTAACGTTATTACCGAAGAACTGAAAGTGGAAGGCCAGCTTCGTTCAGAAGTGCAGATGAGTATCAAGCGTTTGCTGGATATCGCCTGTTACCGTGGTCTCCGTCATCGTAAGGGTCTCCCGGTTCGTGGCCAGCGTACAAAAACAAACAGCCGTACAAGAAAAGGAAAGAGGAAGACAGTTGCCGGTAAGAAGAAAGCGGCTAAGAAATAATTGCTTCGCTGCGCTCGCAATGACGCTGCCGTCATTCCGAACAAAGTGAGGGAAGCACCAATTACACTGAACTAATTACGGATACCCCGGTGCAGGAGGAGGGTTAGTTCGGGTCTCGCCTGGGGCGAGATGATTATTAAAAATTAAAAGATTACCTCGGTACAAAAATTATGGCAAAAGCACAAGCACAGCAGCCGGTCAGCGCAAAAGCGGCCGCCAAGAAGAGAGTAGTAAAAGTGGATTCATACGGTGATGCTCACATTTCCGCCACCTTCAACAACATCATCATCAGTCTTACCAACAAGAACGGCCAGGTCATTGCCTGGAGCAGTGCCGGGAAAATGGGGTTCAAGGGTTCTAAAAAGAACACACCTTATGCCGCGCAGATGGCTGCCGCCGATGCTGCTAAAACAGCTTTCGATGCAGGTCTGAAAAGAGTGGATGTGTATGTAAAGGGTCCCGGTGCGGGAAGAGAGAGTTCTATCCGTTCTTTATCACAGTCAGGTATTGAGGTGGTAATGATCAAGGACGTGACCCCGCTGCCGCACAATGGTTGCCGTCCGCCGAAGAAAAGAAGAGTTTAAAAGAAGTCGGAAAGTCCGCAAGTCCGAAAGAAACCTCAAATTATTTTGAAACGTCTTTCGGTCTTTTCAGACTTCCGGTCTTCCGGACTTATAACATAATAGTTGTTTTGAAAGGATCAGAGCAATTCATTTTAAAAAAGGGTGCCTGATTGATTTTTTAACGCTTTTACTGATCAAAGCACCGTTACAAAAAAGCGTAAATGAATAAAAACTATGGCAAGGTACACTGGTCCAAAGACCAAGATTTCCCGTCGTTTCGGTGAACCCATTTTAGGTAATGGTAAGTGGCTGGATAAGAACAGCAACCCTCCCGGGCAGCATGGTCCGTCCAAGAAACGCAAGACATTAGGTGAATATGCTTTACAGCTTCGCGAAAAACAAAAGGCGAAGTATACGTATGGCATCCTGGAAAAACAATTCCGTAAAACATTTGAAGAAGCCGCCCGCCGTAAAGGGGTTACCGGTGAGAACCTGATCAAATTGTGCGAAGCACGTTTGGACAATACGGTATTCCGTATGGGTATCGCTCCTTCACGTCCTGCAGCCCGTCAACTCGTTAGTCACAAGCATATCGAAGTGAACGGTGATGTGGCCAATGTTCCTTCTTACCAGCTCACGCCCGGTGATGTGATCACGATCAAAGAAGGCAGCAAAGGAAGAACTACTATTACCAGTGTCGTTCGTGGTAAGAACCCGAAATTCAGCTGGCTTGACTGGAACGAAACGGAGATGAAAGGTACGTTCATCACTTACCCTGAAAGGGAAAGTGTTCCCGAGAATATTAAAGAGCAGTTGATCGTGGAGCTTTATAGCAAATAAGCTGTTAGCTAATAGCTATTAGCTGTTAGCTTGCCGCTATTCAATAATAAATGTCTAAATCTAAAATTAAAATATGGCCATCTTAAATTTCCAGAAACCCGACAAGATCATCCTGCAGAAAGCAACAGATTTTGAAGCTCAGTTCGAGTTTCGCCCGTTGGAACCTGGTTACGGGGTAACTATTGGTAATGCACTCCGCCGTGTATTGCTGAATTCACTGGAAGGCTATGCTATCGTAGGTGTGAAGATCGAAGGTGTGGAGCATGAATTTGCTACTATGAAAGGCATCAGCGAGGACGTGGTAGAAATTTTCCTGAACCTCAAACAGGTTCGTTTTAAAAAATCAGTTGATCACGAAGTGGCAAATGAGAAGATCATCTTGTCCATTAAAAATAAGACCGAGTTTACAGCCGGTATGATCGGCGAAGCCACTCATTCTTTCCAGATCATGAATCCTGACCTGCTGATCTGCACGCTGGATTCTTCTGCAAGGATGGATGTGGAACTGACGATCGGCAAAGGCCGTGGTTATGTTCCTGCCGAGGATAACAAACCAAAAGATGCGCCACTGGGTTATATCCCGATCGATTCGATCTTCACCCCGATCAAGAATGTGAAGTACACTATCGAGAACACCCGTGTGGAACAAAGGACTGACTTTGAAAAACTGATCATGGAAGTTTCTACCGATGGTACTATTCATCCTGAAGAAGCTGTAAAGCAGGCATCCCGGATATTGATCCAGCACCTGATGATCATCACCGATGAGAATATCACGTTCGACAATAAAGAAGAGAAGAAAGAAGACCTGGTGGACGAACAAACGTTGCAATTGCGTAAAGTATTGAAGACACCACTGGAAGACCTCGATCTTTCTGTAAGAGCCTTTAATTGCCTGAAAGCAGCGAAGATCAATTCATTGAGCGAACTGGTACAATACGAGCAGGAAGACCTGATGAAATTCCGGAATTTCGGCCAGAAATCACTGGCAGAGATCGAGCAGGTACTGACAGAAAGAGGTCTTCATTTCGGAATGGACCTGGTGAAACTGGGGATCGATTTAAGCGAATTCTAAGCCCCCAGCCCCTAAAGGGGAGGGAGATATGTTCTTTAAATATCTATTATTAATAATCGTCTCTCTTTTTCATATCAGTAAAAGGGAACAAAACCTTGTAATTCCTGACACGGTACAAGGTTCTAAAAACTAAACGTCATGCGTCACGGAGACAAAGTAAAAAATTTAGGCAGAAAAAAAGCCCACAGGGATGCGTTGCTCAGCAACCTCGCCTGCCAGCTGATCCAGTACAAAAGGATCGTAACAACAACCGCTAAGGCAAAAGCATTACGGGTGTATGTAGAACCCCTGATTACGAAGGGAAAAGAGAACACCACGCATCAGCGCCGGGTGGTCTTTAGTTATCTGCAGGATAAAGAAGCCATCAAGGAATTATTTGGTGCAGTGGCTGAGAAAGTTGCCGGTCGCCCGGGTGGTTACACAAGGGTCATCAAGTTGGGAGCCCGTCCTGGTGATAATGCTGAAACAGCCATGATCGAACTGGTGGATTTCAATGATATCTACGGGAAGGGTAAAGGCGAAGCTAAAACAGCTACTAAGAAAACCCGTCGGGCCGGTAGTACAAAAAAGAAAACAGCCGACAGCGCTGAAACTACTGAAGAAACAAAGACAGGAGAATAAGTAAAATTATCTTTCTATAACAGGCCCTGGTTTAACCGGGGCCTTTTTTGTGGTCAGAAGGATCGTCGGCCTTGCAACTATAATTTTTCGTCGTGCTGGGTTATATCAAGACCCTTCTCTTCCTCCTCGACGGAGACTCGCAGCGGGTGAACAAGATCAACAAATTTGAAAAGAATAAAACTAACTACGAAAGCAAAAACGATAACGATGAGGCAACCGAGTAACTGCCGGATAAAAAAATCCGTATTCCCGTACCATAAGCCGTCATTCCCGGCAGGGTTGATCTTTTTGGAAGCGAAGACGCCTGTCAGGAGCATGCCTACTATTCCGCCAATACCGTGACAAGGGAATACATCCAGCGTATCATCGATCGTCGTTTTTCCTTTCCAGTAGATCGCAACATTAGAGGCGATAGCAGCCAGGAACCCGATAAAAATACTTTGCGGCAGTCCTACATAACCGGCCCCTGGTGTAATCGCTACCAGTCCCACTACCGCGCCGATGCAAAATCCCAGCGCCGAAGGTTTACGTCCCCGCATGGAATCAAAGAATATCCAGGTGATACCTGCGGCCGCGGAAGCTATATTGGTAGTGGCAAAAGCAGACACAGCAAGACTATTAACACCCAGGGCAGATCCTGCATTAAAACCAAACCATCCAAACCATAATAATCCTGTTCCTAATAACACATAAGGTATACGGGCGGGTTTCACTTCTTCATTTAAAAGATGCGTCTTCCTTCTTTTTAAAACAATCGCACCGGCCAGCGCGGCACAACCGGCAGAAATATGTACCACCGTTCCCCCGGCGAAATCCAGTACCCCCATTTTATATAATATTCCTTCCGGGTGCCAGGTCCAGTGAGCGAGGGGTGCGTAGACGAACAGGCTGAACAAAACCATGAACAATACATAGGAAGTAAAGCGGATCCGCTCAGCCGTACCACCCACTACCAGGGCCGGTGTGATGATCGCGAACTTCATCTGGAACAAAGCAAAAAGCAATAAAGGAATAGTAGGTGCCAGGGGCCAGGGTGCATGCGAATTAATGCCCCGCATCATAAAGAAATCTGCCGGGTTACCAATAATGCCGTGTATCGATTTGCCAAAGGCAAGACTGAAACCAACGACGATCCATAAGATACTGATCAGTCCCGTGGCAATAAAACTCTGCAGCATGGTAGAGATCACATTTTTCTTGCTCACCATACCGCCATAAAAAAAGGAGAGACCCGGCGTCATCAGCAATACCAGCGCCGAGGCAATTAGCATCCAGCCGATATCAGCGTTGTTATAAACTGTTGAACCATTAAAATCGGGTGAAAGCGGTATGAACAAGGCAATAAGCGCAATGATCCCCAATACGATAAAAGGTGCGGCCCCGGTCGTTTTTTTCATAGGTTATAAAAATATCGATCCGGGAGCAGTATACAATGTCCCTGGGACAGAAATGAAGTCTTTTTCTCATGCCTTACGACCAGTTGTTAATAATTGTTGCAAAATTACCCGTCCCGGTCCCTGTTTACTTGCTACATTTGCGCAATTTGTTTTTCAGTAAAACTAATCAAGTATGTCTTCAACCCTGATCCCTGCTGTTTTATTATTAGCTGATGGTACTGTTGCCCATGGACAGTCATTTGGCGCTATTGGAACCACTACCGGTGAGATATGTTTCAACACCGGGATGACGGGATACCAGGAGGTCTTTACCGATCCCAGTTATTTCGGCCAGATACTGATCATGAACAGTGCGCATATTGGTAATTACGGCGTCAAGGAAGAGGATGTGGAGTCAGATGGTGTAAAGATCAACGGCCTGATCGGCCGGAATCTTGAAGAAGGTTATTCCCGCAAGCTCGCGGAAGGCTCGTTAAATGATTACCTGAAAAAAAATAATATCGTTTCTATCGAAGGGGTGGATACCAGGGCACTGGTGGCGCATATCCGGACAAAGGGGGCCATGAACTGTATCATATCGTCTGAAACCACCGACCTCGAAGTACTCAAAAAGCAATTGGCAGAAGTACCCAACATGGATGGCCTCGAACTCGCTTCTAAAGTAAGCACCAAACAAAGCTATGAAGTGGGAGATAAGAATGCAAGCGTCCGTATCGCGGTGATGGATTATGGGGTGAAAAGAAATATCCTGCATTGCATGGTAGAACGCGGGGCTTATGTTAAGGTCTTCCCTGCAAAAACAAGCCTGGAAGAAGTAAAAAAATTCCAACCCCATGGCTATTTTATTTCCAATGGCCCGGGCGACCCGGCTCCCATGGATTACGCGATAGCTACACTGAAACAAATACTAAAAGAAGAAAAACCGGTATTCGGTATCTGTCTTGGTCACCAGTTACTGGCACTAGCCAATGATATACCTACATTTAAAATGCACCATGGTCATCGCGGGTTGAACCACCCGGTCAAGAACGTTATTTCCGGGAGGAGTGAGATCACCACCCAGAATCATGGTTTTGGAGTGGACCCGGAAGCGGTGAAAAAAGCCCCTCATATCGAGATTACTCATGTGAACCTGAATGACCAGTCCATCGAGGGGATCCGGGTCAAAGGGAAACCTGCTTTTTCCGTCCAGTATCACCCTGAAGCCACCCCCGGACCGCATGACAGCCGTTATCTTTTTGATGAATTCCTCGACCTGGTAAAAGAAAGCCTTTAGCTTATAGCTATTTAGCCCATAGCCAAAGCCCAAAGCCTGGCTTGTACACGTTTACAGTCTATCCATCAAAACAACAATTGATACATACTACCCTTTTCCCGGGCTAAAACCCACCGTTACTTTGAGGTATAAATTAACGGTTATGAAAAAGATAGTATTTATGGCGCTGCTCTTCGGAGTGTTGACAGCCTTTACAACGAACAAGGATTCAGCAGAAGATCCCGTTACTGCCAAAGAATTATCCGGTTACCGCTTAAGGGAAAACAGTTTCACCCTTAGTGATTATAACCTGTGGGTGATCACCAATGCAGATGCGTTTGACAAGACCTTTATCCGCGAAAACGATTCGGTAAAGCCGCCCAGCTTTGAAGATGAATTTGTTTTGGCCGCAAAAGTAGAGACCTGGTCTAATTCTTACAAAGTGATCGTGAAGAGAATAGTACGGAAAGGGGATGCACTTAATTTTTATTTTGGTATTCAACGGGGAAAGACTAACCAGGGAGATGCGCTGGTCACTAGGTATCCCAAAGACCCTTCGGTGAAGAAAGTGAATTTTTACCACGATAATATGCTGGTCAGAACAGTTCCGATCGTCAGCGTATATTAATCCTGCGAATGATGAACAGATGAACAAGGAATGTAGAACGGCGAAGTAATTCAAAGTTTATCATTCCTTGTTCTTTATTCGACATTCCCCGGGGCTTGATTTGACTGGTTTTTAATTTATCTTCGGTTTATGAAGATCGCCATCATCAATGGACCAAACCTGAACCTGCTGGGTAAAAGGGAAACCGATATCTATGGTAATATTCCCTTTGAACAATTCCTCGAACAATTAAAGAAAAAATATCCAAGCCAGGAGATCTCTTATTTCCAGAGTAATGTGGAAGGAGAGATCGTCAATGAATTGCAGCGGGTCGGGTTTGATCATGACGGTATTATTTTAAACGCGGGTGGCTATACGCATACTTCCGTCGCAATTGGGGATGCTGTGGCCGCTATTAAGACCCCGGTAGTAGAGGTTCATATCTCGAATGTGCATGCAAGGGAAGATTTCAGGAAATTATCGCACCTGAGCGGCAAAGCCGTAGGGAGCATTTTCGGACTGGGATTGAAGGGGTATGAACTAGCCTTGGACTACCTTGTTTCTAAATAAGAACTGCTACTTATCTTAAATAACCAAAACCTTTGCTATGAAGAAAATTTTCTTCTCTTTCCTACTTTTTTTTAGTGTCTCCATTTATGCCCAGGATGCGATGACCCCGGTCCAGATCGCCGAACGAAATAAACCGGGAACGGTCATGATCACGGCGACGTATAAAGGAACAGTCAGCGCTATCGAACCGGAGTTTGACGACTCCGCCCTGGAAGACCTGGCCCGGCAGGTAAAACAGCAACTTGAAGACGAAGGAAAGTTTACCAAGGATCTTTTCTGGAATGTTTATATCAGGACATTCTGTGCCGATATCAGCAAGTATATGATGCGCGGCACCAGGACCGTAACCAAAGATCTCAATACTACGATGGTCGGTTCGGGTTTTATCATTACCCCGGATGGATACGTGATCACCAATGCCCACGTCGTAGATGAGAATGATGATGATACCAAGAAGAGTTTTGTGCAACAGGCTTTCCAGGAGATACTGGACAACGATGAAAAGGAACTGGAAGGTTCTATGGGAAGAAAACTTACCGATGATGAGTCCAAAGCGCTGACAGAAGCTAACAGCTGGTATTTTTCACAAACAATGCAAGTGGGGAATATCCAAAAAGAATTCAATGTCATCTTTGGTATTTCCGGTAGCAAGGGAAAGATCGTTCCAATGACGATAGGGGCAACGCTGGTGACCCAGGGAAATCCTATTCCCGGGAAAGATGTGGCGATCCTGAAATTAAAAGAGAAACATGTTTATCCTACCATACGTATCGGGGATGATAAAGCTATGCGGGTCGGCGACCAGGTCTATGTGCTTGGGTATCCTGCCGTGGCTACTTTTCACCCGCTCATCTCGGAGGAATCTATTTCAGAGGCTTCACTGACAAGAGGGATCGTAAGTGCGAAAAGGAATATGAAAGATGGATGGGAAGTGCTGCAGATTGACGCGGCCATTACACATGGCAACAGTGGGGGACCTGTAATGAATGATAAAGGAGAAGTGATCGGGCTGGCCACTTTTGGGAGTATCGACCAGCAAAAAGGGCAGGAAGTACAGGGTATGAATTTTATTGTACCTGCCACGATCGTGGATGAGTTTCTTGATAAAGGAAAAGTTGAACCCAAGATGAGTGATATCTCGCTGGCTTATGAGGACGCTATGAACTTCTTTGATAAATCCCGGTACAGGAAAGCGCTGGAAAAATTCGATGACGTTAAGCGAATGAACCCTTCTTTTCCTTTTATTGATAAATATATTGACGATACCAAGACCAATCTTGCAAAAGGACTTGACAAAGAGCCGAAGGATATGACGATGTATTATTATATCGGCGGTGGAGCGGTGTTGCTGATCCTCATCCTGTTCCTGGTCTTACGCAGGAAGAAAAAGCCCTGACAATGTAAGATGTTAGATGTACGATGTACGCCAGTCAAACAATTTGAAACCCCTCCATTTTATCAGACTGGCGTACATCGTACACCTGATATCGTACATCATAGGTCAGTCACTTTCTTCTTCCGACTCTCCAGGTTTCCCTGTTTCATTATCGTTTCTTCTTATCTCAGTCGTTTTTTCCTTCGGCTTCTTCTTCATCCAATCCGGGTCCTGTTTCAGTTTTTGTACATCATCCAGTTTGGCGACGTATAAACTGCGGCCATGTGTGCCAAGTACAATCTCGTTGTCCCTTTGCTGGATGGCAATATCATGCACGGCCACTCCCTTGGGAAGTCCACCGCGCCAGGCCATGAAACTGTTTCCCTGGTCAAAACTTACATAGAGCCCGCCGTCAGTCCCCACATAAAGAATACTGTCATTCTTCGGATCTTCTCTTATTACATTGATCGGCTCATAAGGCAGGTCTTTACCAATGTTTTTCCAGCTCATACCATAATCGTCGCTCATGTAGAGGTAAGGAGCGAAATTGTCAAAACGATAACCACTCAGTGAAACATATACCCTTGCTTCTTTGTGCTGGGAAGCGGTGATACGACTGACCCAAAGATTATTGGTTTGAAATTTGAGGTTTGAAGTTTGAGGTTTGTTACCCTTCTTTACAGGAGTTGCAGGTGCCGCTTGATTGAGTTGTTCCCAGCTATAGCCACCGTCTTTTGAAATATTGATATTGCCGTCATCAGAGCCTGTATAAAGCAATCCAAAACGCAGCGGGGATTCCGCGATAGTGGTCAGGGTGCCGTAGGGAACATTCCCTGTCACTCTCCCGTTTGTCAGGTCATTACTCATGGCAATAAGGGTATCGCCTTTATTCAGGGAGCGGTACAAGCGATTACTTCCATAATACAAAACATCCTGGTTGTGTTTGCTCAGCAGGATGGGTGTCTGCCAGTTAAAACGCAAAGGTTTTTCTCCCAGCTCATGTTGGGGGTGTAGGAATTTTTGTGAGCCCCTTCTCTCTTTGATATACCGGCCGTAGAATCCAAATTGTGAACCTGAATACATGGTGGCATTATCCCTGGTATCCACCTGTACCTGCATCCCATCTCCGCCATTGATTGCACGAAAAGCATACTGCCCGTTATCGATCCACCCGATATCTTCTTTATTGTTGGAAGGGCCCCACCAGGATCCATTATCCTGTAATCCTCCATACACGTTATATGGTTTGGCATCATCCACCGCGATCGCGTAATATTGACCTACGGCAGGTGTATTGGCCTTAAACCAGTTGGCGCCATCATCATAACTGATATTACAACCGCCATCATTACCATTAATGATATGGGAATCTCTTTTGGGATCCACCCATAAAGCATGATGGTCAGCATGAACATTGCCTTTATCAATTGTTTTAAAGGTCTTGCCTCCATCCGTGGATACCTGTGCGATAAATCCTATGGAGAATATTTTGTCAGGATTGTAAGCGGAAGGATATATTTTGGCAAAATAATAGCCATAAGTGTTGAAGTTCGGGTTCGGTTTATCATGTGTACGTTTCCAGGTTTGTCCGCCATCTTCACTCCGGTAGATCTCGCAGCCAACGATCCCTGTGTTCTGGAATCCATCATCGCTGTCGAGAAAATCCCAGACCGCCGTAGGTTTTACTTTATCCGTAGCCACCATTTCTTTTACATTCTTGCCGGTGTATTTCCTTGGAAAACCATTCTTACGTAAAAAACTATCCAGCAAATTGGTTTTTAACTGTTCAAACTGTTCCTTACTGAGGTTTTTAAAATCACTCTTTGTATAAAATGAATCAACTTTCTTCGCGGTATCGGGTTTGGGTGTATTATTATCGACAACCGCCCAGACAATATTTGGATTCTTTGGAAAAACAGCGATTCCGATACGGCCTATCTTATCACCCGTCATAAAACCAGAACCGGGACCCGAGATCAATTTCCAGGTATCACCACCGTCATTGCTTTTATAGATACCGCTGGTCTTACCACTTTCTTCAAATTTCCAGGCACGTCTTACACGGTACCACATACCTGCATATACTTCGTTGGGGTTGGACGGGTTGATATCAAGATCAACACAACCAGTATTCTCATCAACGAAAAGCGTTTGTTTCCAGGTCTTGCCACCATCCGTGGTCTTATAAACACCTCTTTCTTTATTGGCGGAATATAAATGCCCAAGCACGGCCACCCATGCCGTATTATTATCGGTAGGATGTAATTGAATTTTACCAATATGATGTGATTCCGGCAAGCCAAGATATTCCCAGGTCTTGCCATCATTGCTGCTTTTATAAATACCCACTCCCGAATAAGAAGAGCGACTGCTGTTCACTTCTCCTGTTCCTACCCAGATCGTTCTTGTCTTCCAGTTCACTGCTACATCCCCGATAAAAAGAAGGTCAAGGCTGTCCATGACAGGGGTGAAGCTCTGCCCGTTATTGGTCGTATGCCAGAGACCGCCGCTTGCATAGGCCACGTAGAATTCCGTAGGATCTTCAGGATTGGCATCAATATCCACTACCCGCCCGCTCATGATACTGGGGCCGATATTGCGGAAAGCCACTTCGTTCAGGAGGGAACGGGCTTCCAGTTTGCGGCGCTGGTCAAGCCCCTGCATCCTTTCCCCGGCAGCGGTTGGATTGACCTGGGAGAATGCAAATGAGGTAATTAGTAAATATGTAAATGTGAAAATGGCGTTTATAGACAGCGGCTTACGCCAGCCAGCTTTTTTTAACAGGAAGAGCATAAAAGCAGTTAAATTTCGTTAGTAAATTGCAGTGGTTAAACAACTAATGGCTGACAGCTAAAAGCTAAAAGCTAAAAGCTTCTCTCAAACTTACTAAACTATGCGATTGATTGTTACCTTACTCTTACTTATTTCCATAAACGGCTTTGGCCAGTGGAAAAGCTTTATCCTGAGTCCAAGAGGAGATACCCTGAACCGGGTGGATATGGCGGGGAAAAAGCAGGGTCCCTGGTCCGTCCATGTACCTGATCTTCGCGGTGAAAGAGGGTACGAGGAGGAAGGTTATTTTGAGAATGACATGAAGGATGGCACCTGGAAAAAATATTCGCTGGAGGGGGTGAAGATCGCGGAAGAGAATTACCGCTGGGGAAAACAGGATGGCAAATCCAGGTATTACACATATAATGGAGGGCTGATGCGCGAAGAAAGCTGGAGAGCCATCGATCCCAAGATCGCATATGATACCGTGGCCGTGTATGATATCAAAGATGCTTCGAAGATCGTGAACTGGGTAGTGGTAAAGAACGAAGGTTTCGCCATGAAACACGGGAAATGGACCTATTATGAACCAAGAGAGGGTACTATTGAAGCGACAGAAATGTATGTAATGAATAAACTGCAGACCAATGATGGCAGCATGATGGATGGTGACGATATCAGGCCGATTGATGTGAGCAGCGCTAAGGCCAAATCGGATACTGTCGGGAAAGCAAAAGTGACCAAGCCCCAGGCCATTCTCGATTACGAGAAAAAGAATGCAGGTAAGAAGAAGATCAAATCAAGGGATGGGCAGACCGGATATTTGCCGGAGCCGTAGGCCCCAGCACCTAAAGGGGATGTTGGTCGCAATCTATGACCATGGATAATTAACTCTTATTTTCTTCTGAAATAATTACTAAAGAACAACATCTGGTATTGCACAGCATTCCTCCAGTAAGCCCATTCATGCTTCCCGGGTCGTTCAATATATTCATGCGGGATCTTTAGCCGGACCATTTTTTCATGCATGGCATGGTTATCCTTGTAAAAAAAATCTTCGGTACCGATATCAATGATAATGGCAAGGGAATCTTTAGGATAATGTTCGACAATATTGATCACGGAATAATTTTTCCAGTTCTCCGCATAGGTAATGGTATCACCGATACGTTTTGCCACATCGAATTTATTGCGGGAATAGTTCAGGTCAACCCCGCCGCTCATACTTCCACAAGCGCCAAAAAAATCGGCATGACGAAATCCAAGGAACAATCCTCCATGGCCTCCCATACTTAAACCTGTAATGGCTCTGCCTTTCCGGTCTTTGATCGTGGCATAGTGTGCATCGATATATTCCGGTACTTCCTTGCCGATATAAGTCTCGTATTTCATCGTGGGGTCAACGGGGCTGTCAATGTACCAGCTGCTGTTACCGCCATCGGGGCAAACGATCATCAGCTGGTATTGATCAGCATATTCTTTTAGTTGTGGCACCCGGATCAGCCAGTTGCTGTACCAGCCTCCATACCCATGTAAGAGATAAACAACAGGTAGCGGGGCGATCTTTTCCATTCCCGTTTCGGGTTTTATCACCACGCATTTGAACTCTTTCTGCATGGCATTGCTGTAAATACTGACGGTATCGACGGTGGCTGCTTCTACAGGGGAGAGCAATACGATAAAGAAAAGAGCAACCAATGATTTGAACAAGAAATTCATAGACTAAAGATATTAAATGCTTTGTAACGGTTGCAGGCAGAAATCGGGGGAAAGAACAAAAAATAAATTTGCCAATCCGGTAAATTGTATTAATTTGATATCAAATTGATATCATAAATCAAAACATATGGAAAAGATCATAAAACCGGTATCGGGCTTTCTTGTCCTCTTATTGGCCCTCGTGGGCATCGGAACAGGTATTTATTTTATGGCGAACGCTGCAGGGCCTGGTGAGCGGCCCACTCCTCAATTCTGGCTGGGGATCGGGCTGGTGGGTCTCTCCATTTTTTTTATCAAAGGACTCACCGTCATCGCCCCCAACCAGTCCTGTATCTGTACTTTCTTTGGTAAGTATGTTGGAAGTATAAAAGATAACGGGCTCGTTTTTGTAAACCCGTTATATGGGAAGCAACGGCTTTCGCTTCGAAAAAATAATTTTGAGAGCGCCCGTTTAAAGGTGAACGATAAACTCGGTAACCCCGTTGAGATCGCCGCGGTGATCGTATGGCAGGTTGAGAACACGTATAAAGCTGCCTTTGAAGTATCCAACTACGACCAGTATGTGCGGACCCAGAGCGAATCTGCCATCAGGCATCTCGCAACTACCTGTCCATATGATGAAATGGAGGACACCGGCGCAACCGTAACACTTCGCAGCGGCGGTGAAAAAGTCATCGCGATGCTGGAGCAAGAACTCAGTGAGCGCCTTGTAGAGGCGGGTATCGTCGTTAAAGAAGCAAGGATCACTCACCTTTCCTATGCGCCGGAGATTGCAGGTGACATGCTGAGAAGACAGCAGGCTACCGCTATCGTTGCTGCCCGGTTTAAAATTGTAGAAGGTGCTGTAGGCATGGTAGAACTGGCACTCGAAATGCTCAGTAAAAAACAGATCGTAAACCTTGATGAAGAAAAAAAGGCCGCCATGGTCAGTAACCTG
>JANMKG010000121.1:0-4281 GCA_031371915.1 Chitinophagaceae bacterium
ATCAATAAGATCAATATGAGCAGTAATGTGGAGCTGGAATAATGCTATTATTTTCTCACCACATAGACACATAAGAAACATAGGTTTCCCATAGACTAACCTATGTGTGTATTTCTATTTACCTATGCTTCTATGTGGTTCAATTGTTGGAATAGAGTAGGGTTTAAACCTGTACAGATAATCGCTCCCTCAATCTTTATACTTACGTAAATCAAGCGTGATCCACAGTACTACGAAACTGAGTAAAGCTGCAAAGAAGCACCAGATAGAGACAACAAACCCGTTATAAAAGATGACTGCGAACAGGTAGGAGGCAAGAAAGACGATCCCCATCCATTTCATTTTCCGGATACTCGACACAAAAGGCGTGACAATCGTCGCTATAATATACAATACCGTAAAGGTTCCCACCAGGTTCTTGGCAACACGGGGGAACGTAAATTCATAATGAAGATGCTGGTTCAGCGTTGCCGTAGAAGAGAAGGGGCAGGTACTGCATAAAGGCGTCATGACTTCCACCGGGTAAAAGAACAGGACAAATCCCACCAGCACCGCGACCAGCGTCCCGATAACAACCAGTCCCCTCATTATTTTTTTCCGCCGGGCGTCTTTCTCCAATCCCCATACCGAGAAGGATATCCAGAAAGGCCATACGGCCATGGCGAATACGAGATAGATATAGGTGATTGAAGATTGCCAGGAATGCAGGGATTCATTTTTCAGCGATAACCACAGTAGCCCTTCTGTTAATTGCTGCACCGCGAAGATCAACGGGATACTGGCAAATACCCGTTGTGGCCGGGTCCTTGCTTTCGATACTGCGATCACGCCGACCGCACCTAAAATGGCACTGGCTCCAAAACTGGCAGTGGCGGAAAAGCACATGGGTTGATAAGTTGAATATAGGGGTAAGATAGACTATGTTTCTGTTAAGCAGTATTTATTTACGCTTCAATATTTCAACTTCTTTCAATTTTACATATATAACAACCCGCCTCCGCATTCCGCGCATGCAGGAAATCTATTTCGGGATGTTTATTAAATATTTTCTTGATCAGTTCGTCAATATCATGATCACCCACCAGTTTTGTATACAGCATCACCTGCTTATTATCATAGCCGATCAGTGTAAGGGGAAAGTTTTTTTTATCGGCTTTGATAGCAGGAGGGAAGTTGTGTACATCCGAATATTCTTCCACTTCCTCCAGGTTGATAAAGATGGGCCCGGGCTGGTTAAAAGCATTATCAATGCTGAACGGGGAATGTGTAAATAATAAACGCTTATCTGCTCCGGGTACAAATGGCTGCAGCGAAATCCTGCAGGGGCCTTTGCCCGTAGCTACCTGTTCGAGTACTTCGTGGTTAAAATCATCGGTCATTTTATCGCGGATTGAACGGGCATATGCTTTTGAAAGAGGAATGATCCTGAAATTGTTCACGGTGCAAGTTTTAGGATGCAAATGTCAATTAATAGGGAGATTCTTTTAACCCGATACTTGCGATATTTGTAACACACTGCTCTTATTACAGGGATCATTTTATAAAGCCCTATTCTGCGAGGTAATGTCACCCCTTCGGGGTTTTATTCTACATCATTCTTGTTATTATAGTAATTCCATCCCTTCGGGATTTTGGATCCTGGTTGTTTCCTGGTCTACATAAATCCCGAAGGGATGAGAATAATATAGAATTGAAAGTTTTGAATCGG
Organism: Chitinophagaceae bacterium; assembly: GCA_031371915.1. Taxonomy (GTDB): domain Bacteria; phylum Bacteroidota; class Bacteroidia; order Chitinophagales; family Chitinophagaceae; genus JJ008. Next base: position 1,709 of record JANMKG010000121.1, read on the forward strand.
GACTACCCCGAAGGGGTTAAATATCGAAGTAGAAAATAAAATAATAATTGCTGCGACAAAACCCCATAAGGGTGACATGAATGTATCGCCCCGCTGGGGCTATTGCAGGCATTAAAAACCTACTACTGACATTTCGCTTCTCTGAGGCTAATTTAAACATACCCGCTACCAATTTTTATTCTCCCGATAATTGCGCTGCTTCCCATCCCAGTATCGCTGTTTTCCTGTCACTATGCCAGCGATATTCACCGGTAATGCCGGTAGAGCGGATCACCCGGTGACAGGGAATTAAAAAGGCAACCGGGTTATTGCCAATGGCGGTACCAACAGCTCTTGCCGCTTTGGGCAGGCTGATCTTACGGGCAATGCCACTGTAAGTATCCGCCCCGCCGGAAGGGATCTGCAGGAGCGCCTGCCAGACCTTCAATTGAAACTCGGTTCCTTTTAGATGTAATTTTATTTTTGACAAGTCGCTCCAGTCCTGGCCGAATATCTTTAAGGCATCCTGTTGAAGCATATCCGTTTTTTGCACAAACCTGGCTTGCGGGAAAGATTCTTTTAATTCTTTTATTGCTGCCGCGGTAGCATCCATAAAAGAAAGATGGCAGATACCTTTTGGAGTAGAACCGATCAGCACATCACCAAAAGCTGTCTCCGCATGACTGTAATTGATCACGAGATTCTCACCCTCCTTTTTATATTCACCGGGTGTCATGCCTTCGATAGTAAGGAACAGGTCATGCAGGCGGCTGGTGCCGGAAAGACCAGTTTCAAAACTAACGTCCGCCAGGGATAGTTTTTTATCCAGTAATTGCTTGGAATATTCAATGCTTATATACTGCAGGAATTTCTTGGGACTTACACCTGCCCACTCTTTGAACAGGCGCTGGAAATGAAAAGGGCTTAAATGGATATGCGCTGCCACTTCCTCCAGCCCGGGCTGTTGTTTAAAGTTGTCTTTGATAAAATGAATGGCTTTCGTGATACGTTCAAAGTCTGTCATGATAGCACAAAAGTAAATCACTCTTCAGGGATGGAAAACCCGATTGTTGCGGTAATAAGAGAATGTTATGGTTCGTGGAGACATGAACCATGGCGTGGCGTAATTGAACAAAACGTTCCGAAGGAAAAGGAATACTAACTGCTTTGATACTCCCAACCCTAAACCAAAAACTATAAACCATAAACTTCGCCTATCTTTGCCTTATGACAATCGAAAAATTGAATGATATGCGGTCCCGCATTGCCGGGGTAAGGAGGTTTCTTTGACGTCGCTAACCGACAACAAAAAATCGCCGAAGACAAACAACTTTCACTAAGCCCGGGGTTCTGGGACGACAACAAAAGAGCTACCGAAATTCTCAAGAACATCAAGCTGAATGAGTATTGGGTAAAACTCTATGAGACGGCTGACGCGTCTGTAGAGGATTTTGCCGTACTGTTTGAATTCTGGAAAGGGGGAGATGCTACGGAAGAGGAGACCAAACAGGCCTACGAGCATGGCATTACCCTTCTCGATGAAGCCGAATTCAAGGCCACGCTCAATGAGCCTGAAGATGAATTAACCGCTGTTTTACAGATCAATTCCGGGGCCGGTGGTACTGAAAGCCAGGACTGGGCAGAAATGCTGGCCCGGATGTACCGCATGTATGGCGAGAAACAGGGCTGGAAAGTGACCGAACTCGACTGGCAATGGGGTGATGGCGCAGGCATTAAGACCTGTACCCTGCAATTTGATGGGCCCTTTGCCTATGGTTTCCTGAAAGCCGAAAGCGGTGTACACCGCCTCGTTCGTATTTCTCCCTTTGACAGTAATGCCCGGCGGCATACCTCCTTTGTGAGTGTGTATGCCTACCCGTTGGTGGATGATACGATCCATATCGAGATCAACCCCGCGGATGTAAAAATGGAAACATCCAGGAGTGGTGGTGCCGGCGGACAAAATGTAAATAAAGTAGAAACAAAGGTCCAGCTTACCCATATTCCAACTGGGATCGTAGTAGTGTGCCAGCAGGACAGGAGCCAGTTGGGCAACCGTGAACTGGCCATGCAGATGCTGAGAAGCCGGTTGTATGAAATGGAATTACAGAAAAGAAATGCATTGAAGGATGCCAGCAATGCCAAGAAGAAGAAGATCGAATGGGGCAGCCAGATACGTTCTTATGTTTTCCATCCCTATAAAATGATCAAAGATCATCGTACGGATTACGAAGTGGGAAATATACAGCCGGTGATGGATGGAGAACTGGATGGATTTATTAAGGCGTACCTTATGTCGGAGAAGGAATCACAGAGTTAGGTTGTTTCACGCAGCAGGGATAAAATACATTTCACGCAGCGGGGCGCGGAGAAGAATTTCCTTGAGATCTGTATTGCCTTTACAAACGCCGCGTCGCCGCCCCTTTGCGTTCGCCGCGAGAAATAAAAAATACATGTCACGCAGCGGGCGCGGAGGAGCAGCGAGCGCAGAGAAGAATTTCCTTGCGATCTGTATTAACTTTACAAACGCCGCGTCGCCGCCCCTTTGCGTTCGCCGCGAGAAATAAAAAATACATGTCACGCAGCGGGCGCGG
>JANMKG010000122.1:0-3411 GCA_031371915.1 Chitinophagaceae bacterium
CCTCCCTTCATCATTCAATTATTATTATCAACTTTGTTTTCTCCTCCCCTTAAGGGGAGGTGCTTCCCTCCCTTCATCAATCAAATATTATTATCAACTTTATTTTCTCCTCCCCTTAAGGGGAGGTAGTCAGCTTTTACCCGGGAAAGTCATTTGATGGGTGGGGCTTATCCGTGACGATAAACCCTGTTGTCTTCCAAATGATATTCCTGCCCGCTTTCGGGGCAAACAGCCTTCCCCTTCTCAAAAACCAGTTTATGTCCATATTCGCTAACCCATCCTGTTTGCCTGGCAGGATTACCCATCACCAATGCGTAAGCAGGTACAGGCTTAGTGATCACAGCAGCAGCACCGATCATCGCGTATTCCCCGATCTCGTTTCCACAAAGTATCGTTGCATTCGCGCCGATGCTCGCTCCTTTTCTTACCAGGGTTGGAATAAATTTTTCCTTCCTGGTGACTGCACTGCGTGGATTTAAAATATTGGTGAATACCATGGAAGGACCCAGGAAAACATCGTCTTCGCAGGTTACACCTTCGTAAACAGATACATTGTTCTGCACTTTAACATTATTACCAAGCTTTACCCTTGAGGCAATCATTACATTCTGTCCAATCGTGCAATTTTCACCGATCTCGCATCCGGGCATCAGGTGAGAAAAATGCCAGATTTTAGTACCAGGGCCGATCCTGCATCCTTCATCAATGACAGCGGTAGGATGTGAAAAAAAATTCATTTTGAATTGGGCTAAAGCCCATTTAAATATTTCCAATTCTCCCCGGACTAAAGTCCGGGGCTATCGGTCCGGGGCTATTAGTCCAACTCAATTCAGAGACACTACTTCCTTATTACTTATTCCCTGCCTGCCGGCAGGCAGGCTCATTTCTTATTTCTTATTCTTATACGGACTTTTACTGCTTTAACAACTTTTTCAAGTATTCCCCATACCCGCTTTTTGCCAGCTCGTTGGCCAATTGCAGTAACTGGTCTTTCTGGATAAAACCATTGCGGTAAGCAACTTCTTCGATACACCCGATCTTGGTGCCCTGTCTTTTTTCTATTACGCGGACAAATTCACTGGCATCACTGAGTGAATCGAAGGTACCTGTATCCAGCCAGGCCGTTCCCTTATCCAGTACGGCGACTTTTAGTTTATTATTACCGAGGTAAACTTTATTTACATCAGTTATTTCGTATTCTCCCCGGTTAGAGGGCTTCAGTTCTTTCGCGATCCTGACAACCTCGTTATCATAAAAATATAGACCCGGCACAGCATAAGTTGATTTGGGTTTTGCTGGTTTTTCTTCAATGCTCACCGCTTTCATATCCGCATCAAATTCTACTACCCCGTAACGCTCAGGGTCACTTACATGGTAAGCAAATACATAGCCGCCCTCTACATTTTCCAATCTTTGTAATTGCTTATCAAGCCCGGTGCCGTAAAAAATATTATCCCCCAGTACCAGCGCCACTTTATCACGGCCGATAAAATCAGCGCCGATCACGAAAGCCTGCGCCAGCCCGTTGGGTACTTCCTGTACAGCGTATTCAAAGCGGCACCCTACCTGGTGGCCGTCTCCCAATAACCGCCTGAAAGAAGGATTGTCTTCGGGTGTGGTGATGATCAATATCTCGTTTATCCCGGCCATCATCAGGGTAGATAGCGGGTAATAGATCATCGGCTTATCATACACCGGCATCAGTTGCTTCGAAATAGCTTTGGTAATCGGGTAAAGCCTTGTCCCGCTACCCCCGGCGAGTATAATTCCTTTCATCAGGTGTTGTTTAGCTTTACTAAGATGGTATCAAACAAATAGGCAGGATTAATTTCCACCAGGTGATTATTCCTTAACTATAAATGCAAAACGGTCTTTTAACCTGAGGAATTTTTTTTCAAAATAATGATAACTAAAATAACTCATCGCGATGCTGAGAAGAAGGGAGGCCGGGAGTTCGATCAGCCATAATTGCCAGGAATGTTTGTCCCATCCCAGTTTAGATAATATTATTAAAATGACCAGGCAGGCAATCCCGTGTAAGCAATATAACCCATAGGTGTACTTACCCAACACTGAAATTCTCCTCAGGTTAGCTATTTTAAACAGGGATTTCCTGGCAAAATTCTGCTCCAGGATTATCCAAATAAAAAAGAAAGCGATGATGAGTCGTTTTAAACAGATTAATACAAATGAATCAAAGAGCTCGTATTTAAAAAAAATAAAAACAAGGGCCGCTAAATAGGGGATCAAATTAAGGAACCGGCTGCTATTCTCCATTCTTCCCAAAAACACTTTATTGGATATAACGAGATAGGCGCCGAGTCCACCTATAGCCATGTCGGAGATAACTCCTAATGTATATATATCAATATCGCCCGAATAGTACACAAACCGGTAGATCGTTGATATCAGGATGACCGAAATAAATATATGGATATAATTTTTGGATTTAACCAGGAAAAAAAGAATTGGCCAAAGCAAATAAAACTGCTCTTCAATGGCTACACTCCATAAAACTGTTAACACGGAGGAATCGGGCGGGCCATTAAAAACCTGGTTAAAATTATTCAGGAAAAGAGAGCACAACACCGGGTCGGCAGTTTCATTAGGTTGTTGGCCAAAATATGTTTTCAACAACGGGAATAAAAAGAAGCCAAATAAAACACAAAAATAATACAAGGGCCAGATCCTTAAAGCCCGTCGTATATAAAAAGAGAAAATACTTACCGTGCCTGTTAATTGCTTTTCTTTAATTAGTAAATAAGTTATCAGGAACCCGCTTAAAACAAAAAAAAAGCTCACCCCAAGGTCCCCATCACTAAATAACCTTCCTTTAAAAAACTTATACCATCCCGTATTTTTAATTCCTTCATTATCTGTTGAAAAAATATGGGAAAGAAAAACAATTAAGAAAGAAAAAAAACGAAGCCCGTCCAGGTTAGGGAAAAAGATCTTTGTCTTGTGGGTGATAGCTATGTCTTGAGCGGTGGACATTATGAATGTCTTTCTTTTGTAAGCCCGTCAAAATATTCTACATACTTATTCTTCCAGGCCGCTACCGAGTAATGATCTTCCACCGTTTTCCGCCCGGCAATACCTATTCTTTTTCTTTCTTCTTCACTTTCCACTAGCCGCGACAGGTCATTTACCCATTCCTCCTCAGTAGAAGGAAGATACCCGTTCACCCCGGGACTGATTATTTGTGTATTCACACCAACAGGTGACATCAATGTAGGTATCCCCAGCGCCATATACTGCAGCCCTTTCAAACCACATTTCCCTTTTGCCCATTCATCATCGGGCAGGGGCATGATACCAATATCAATTTCAGCAAGATCTTCCAGTTCGGTAGCGGCTACCCAGGCCCTGCCCTGTGTATCCAGTTCCCGGCAATAATAAGTGGCATCGCCA
>JANMKG010000157.1:0-3448 GCA_031371915.1 Chitinophagaceae bacterium
AATGAACCCCTTCACCCGGGAAATAACCCGAGCATGCTTATGACGGCGGTGCAACAGGCTTCATTTATCAAGAATAACCTGGGCCCGGCGTTCAACGCGGCAGGCATCACAACAAAGATTATTATCTATGATCATAATTGCGACAGGCCGGATTACCCGCTTGATATTTTAAATGATGCAGCAGCGCGGCCTTATATTGACGGATCGGCTTTTCATTTGTACGCGGGCAATATTACCGCCTTATCTCAGGTATATGCCGCCTACCCCGGCAAGAATATCTATTTCACCGAGCAATATACCCCCAGCACAGGAAGTTTTGCTGGTGATATCGTCTGGCATTTAAGGAACGTGATCATTGGTTCTATGCGTAATTACAGCCGTATTGCACTCGAATGGAACCTTGCTACGGACCCTTTTTATGGTCCTCATACAAACGGGGGTTGCACTACCTGTCTCGGCGCCCTGACGATCGGTTCAGGTAACATAACCCGTAACGTATCTTATTATATCATCGCACAGGCTTCTAAGTTTATCCCTGCGGGGTCAGTAAGGATCGCCAGCGATGATTATGGCAATTTATATTCGGCCGCTTTTTTGCGGCCGGATGGGAAAAAGGTACTGATTGTGCTGAACGATGATGCATCCGCGTTTGTATTTAATATAAAATTTAAAAATAAGATGCTGACCAGTACCTTGCCGGGTAAGGCCGTTGCAACTTATATATGGTGAATTTAAAATGTGAAAAAATGAAGAGTATGTTACCAGCCATGATTTTCCTTTTGCTGACAGTTTTCAGCAATTGTAACAAGAGCGGCAGTTCGCCTGCGCCAGTACCCGTCTTGCCCAAAATATCGATTGATGATATATCACATCCTGAAGGCAATGCGGCAACCGTACTTTTTACTTTTACTATTTCCCTTGACCACGCTTCGGCGCAGAATGTTTCGGTTACTTATGCAACGACAGAAGGGTTTGCCAGGGTCAATACTGATTTTGTATCCTCCACCCAGACAGTCACTTTCCTGCCGAATGAAGTGCAGAAAACAATTTCCATCACGGTGATCGGGGATGATATAAAAGAAGGTGATGATGATTTCAACGTAGTGCTTTCAGGGGCGGTCAATGGCGTAATATATAAAGGAACCGGGAAGGCCGTGATCGAGAATGATGACAGCCGCGTCGATTTTACTAAGACAGGTTATGATGCGCCCACTTCTTATCCCGGTTATGCGCTTGCCTGGGCAGATGAATTCAACGGAACCACTCTCAATTTATCCGACTGGAGTTTTGAGAACGGGGATGGGTGCCCGGGTAACTGTGGCTGGGGTAATAATGAACTAGAATATTATACGGGCCGGCCGGAAAATCTTTTCTTCCAGGACGGGAAGATGATCATTGAAGCCAGGAAAGAAAATTATTCAGGCAAAAGTTATACCTCGTCCAAGATCCTGACCCGTGGGAAAAAAATATTCAAATATGGAAGGATCGATATCCGTGCAAAACTTCCCAAAGGAAAAGGTATCTGGCCGGCATTCTGGTTATTGCCCCAGAACAATATATTTGGCGGTTGGCCAAAGAGCGGGGAGATCGACCTGATGGAAATGATCGGCAACGAACCCAATAAATCCTATGGTACGCTTCATTTTGGCCCGGGTCCCGGGAGTACACAATTGGGAAGGAATTACGCTCTGCCATCCGGGATATTCAATGACGAGTTCCATGTATTTTCACTGGTATGGAAACAAAACCAGCTCCAGTGGCTGATCGACGGTAATCTTTATTCGACTTTTACCAATGCCGATTTTGGCGCGAATAATTATCCCTTCAACGAAGATTTCTTTTTGATCTTTAATATGGCGACAGGAGGTAACTGGCCGGGTAATCCTGATGCGACCAGTTACTACCCGCAATGGCTGATAGTTGACTATGTCAGGGTGTACCAGTGATTTGAAAATTTGAAGATTTGAAAATTACCACCATGTTCGAAGTCGCATCTTTAATCTTCAAATCTAAAGAACCGAATGATTTACCTTGCATATGTAATCGAAAAGTGAATGACCCTTAAACTCTTCCGGATACTCTTATTCTTTCAGCTGATAACGGGGAGTGTTTATGCCCAGTTATGTGTGGGTAGTCTTGGTGATCCTATTATTAATATAACTTTTGGCCAGGGCTCCAATCCCGGGAGTCCTTTATCAGCAGCTACCACCAGTTACCAATATGTGACCAATGATTGCCCGGGAGATGGTTTTTATACAGTCAGGACCAATACAATCGGTTGTTTCAATAATACCTGGCATACGCTGAATGCCGATCACACAGGTAACCCGGGTGGTTATTTAATGCTCGTGAATGCCTCCTTTCAGCCCGGCGCCTTTTATATTGATACAGTAAAAGGGCTTTGTGGGAACACTACTTACGAATTTGCCGCCTGGGTGATCAATGTGCTGCTGCCTTCTGCCTGCAGCGGAAGTGGTATACAGCCCAATCTTACCATGACCGTTGAAAAAACGGATGGAACCATATTGCAAACCTATAATACGGGAAATATACCTTCCGCGTCAAGTCCATTATGGAAGCAGTATGGATCTTTCTTCACTACACCGCCGGGTGTCGGGAATATTGTGTTGCGGATCGTAAACAATGCGCCAGGAGGATGTGGAAATGATCTTGCACTGGATGATATTACTTTCCGGGCCTGTGGCCCGCTGATCAGTTCAACTATTGATGGTATTCCGCAAAACTCCGTGAGCTATTGTGAAGGACCGGCAAAGCAATTCATATTAGACTGTGCTATTTCAGGTGGCTTTGCGAATCCGGTTTTTCAATGGCAGCAACGAGTAATTCCCAATTCAAACTGGACAGATATTCCCGGGGCAACATCCAATACTTACCAGGCTATTTTCCCTTTAAATGGTTCCCCGGGTGTTTACGAGTACAGGCTGGCCATTGCCGAATCGGGTAATATCAATTCCGCTTTCTGCCGTGTCTATTCACAAGTTTTGACCATCAGTGTTAATGCCAACCCGGTCACCACTGCCAGCAGCAATGGTCCCGCCTGCGAGAATAGTTCAGTGACCTTATCCGCTAGCGGTGGAGCAGGCTATGCATGGACGGGCCCCAATGGGTTTACATCAATAAATAATCCTGTTAGCATAAGCGGGGTCCAGTTAAGCGATGCTGGTAAATATTATGTAACGGTTTCTTCTGCTGCAGGGTGTACTCACCTTGACTCAACTACAGTCATTGTGAATCCTACTCCTATTGCTACAACAATTTTTGTAAGTGATACGATTTGCGCAAAGGACAGTACCCGGTTAACGGCAGGCGGAGGAATTTCTTTCCAGTGGATCCCTTCCACGGGATTGTCTAACGCTGTGATCGCGAATCCCAATGCTTCTCCCCCGGTTACGACGACTTACAGTGTCATCGTATCAAATCAATATTC
>JANMKG010000162.1:0-2236 GCA_031371915.1 Chitinophagaceae bacterium
TGACGGAAGAGTCGGTACCGCCAATTACTGGTTATTCATTCCCACCGTTTTTTGCGAGAACCGCAACCTGGATGTGATACGGGAGGCGATGCACAATGAGCTGGGCTACGCGGTAACTGATAAATACAAACAATACACCCACCACCTGGTAGATGCTTATAAAAAGGGGGAATCATTGGAGAACATCGACCTCTCTCCTTCCACAAATGGTCATTCCCGTCCTTTCAAAAATGTGGACGGAATAAAATTTTTAAATCACCAGGGCGGTTGCGGCGGTATAAGGCAGGACGCGGCGATACTGAGTAAACTGCTAGCGGCTTATGCCGATCATCCCAATGTAGGTGGTGTGACGGTATTGAGCCTGGGTTGCCAGAATTTACAGGTAGATGATTTTAAAAGGGACCTTGCGATACACAATCCACATTTCGACAAGCCCCTATATATTTTTGAACAGCAGCAATCACAAAGCGAGGAGCAACTGATCACCGAAGCGATCAGGAAAACATTCGAAGGGCTTGTGCAAATAAATAAACAGGAAAGAAAACCGGCATCGCTTGATAAATTATGTATTGGCGTAAAATGCGGCGGCAGTGACGGCTTTAGCGGTATCTCTGCCAATCCTTCTGTTGGTTATTGCTCCGACCTGGTAGTAGCCCTCGGTGGAAAAATATTGCTGGCAGAGTTCCCCGAACTCTGTGGCGTTGAGCAGGAAATAGTGGATCGTTCGGTAAATGAACAAACCGCGAAAAAATTCATGCACCTGATGAAGAGTTATGATGAGATCGTTACCAATGCAGGTTCCAGTTTCTCTATGAATCCTTCACCTGGAAATATTAAAGACGGGCTGATCACCGATGCAATCAAAAGCGCCGGTGCGGCAAAAAAAGGGGGTACTTCCCCGGTAGTGGATGTGCTTGATTATACCGAGCCGGCCACCAAACCCGGTCTCAGCCTGGTATGTACCCCCGGTAATGATGTGGAAGCCACAACCGGCAAAGCGGCCAGCGGCGCTACGCTGATCTTATTTACAACCGGCCTGGGCACCCCGACCGGCAATCCTGTTTGTCCAACGATCAAGGTTTCGACGAACAGCAACCTCACGAAAAGAATGAATGATATCATCGATATTGACTGCGGCCCCGTGATTGAAGGTGAAAAGACCATTGAGCAGATGGGCGAAGCGATACTTGAATATTGTATCAAAGCCGCCAGTGGTGAAGTAATACCAAAAGCGGTGTTGCTGAACCAGGATGATTTTATTCCGTGGAAGAGAGGAGTTTCTTTATAGACCGAAAGTCCGAAAGACCGAAAGACCGAAAGTCAGAAAGAAACAGACTGATAATTTGAAGATTCTTCCGGACTTCCCGTCTTGCGGACTTCCGGACAGTATTTATCTAAACGTGATTTATGAAAAAATTCCTTGACCAAAATTTTTTGCTGTCGAACGCGACCGCGGAACGTTTGTACCATGAGTATGCCAAAGACATGCCCATCATTGATTACCACAACCACCTCCCGCCTAACGAAGTGGCGGAAGATAAAAGTTTTGAGAATATCACCCGGGTATGGTTAAACGGGGATCATTATAAATGGAGGGCCATGCGCATCAATGGCGTAGAGGAAGACTATATCACGGGCGATAAACCGGATTGGGAAAAATTCAGGGCCTGGGCGGCCACGGTTCCGTATACCCTGCGCAATCCCTTGTATCACTGGACACACCTGGAATTACAGCGCTATTTTGATATCCATGATATTCTGAATGCTGATTCAGCGAAAAATATCTACGAAGAAACAAACGCCAAACTCCAGGGTAGTGATTTCAGCGTCAGGAGCCTCCTCGAGAAAATGAAGGTGAAACTGATCTGCACTACTGACGACCCGGTGGACAACCTGCACTACCACCAGCAGATCCAGAATGATAATTGGTCCGTGAAAGTTTTACCGGCTTTCCGCCCGGATAAGGCAATGAACGTAGATGATGTAACGGTATTCAATAATTATCTTACCCAGCTGGAAAAAGCATCCGATGTTTCCATCAGCACCTACAATGATTACCTGGCGGCCCTAAAGAAACGGCATACTTATTTTGCCACCAATAATTGCAGTGTCAGCGATCATGGACTCGAAGAGATCTACGCGGAAGACTATACACAAACAGAGATTGCCGGGATCTTTGCCAAGATCCGTTCAGGTGGGGAGCTGACAAGAGAAGAAAACCGCAAGTTCAAATCGG
>JANMKG010000238.1:0-11765 GCA_031371915.1 Chitinophagaceae bacterium
ATCGATGCGATCAGGAAAAAAGGAGAAGCCTTTAACCAGATGGTCGAGGAAATGCATGGCGGATATTCTTCTCCACCCGTTGTCGCCGGCAACTATTTCGCCGTTGGCATGGGGATGGATTGCACCATGAAAGGAGCCGGTCGTACTAAAATGGACGAGATCGCCGTGTATGAAGTAAAGGAAGGGAAGATCGTCAAAGAACAATTCTTCTTTTAAAAACAACTAACGGGTTAGTAAGCGATCTGTCTTAAAAGGGAGATCGCTTTTTTATTTTACTTTGTGTCATGCATAAGAAAATACTCCTGCTTGGCAGCGGCGAATTAGGAAAGGAACTGGTGATCGCGTTAAAAAGATTGGGGCAAACCGTGGTAGCAGTAGATAGTTATGCAGGAGCGCCTGCGATGCAGGTGGCTGATGCCTCGGAAGTGATCGATATGCTGAACGGCGAACAACTCGACGCAGTGGTTGACAAACATAAACCCGACCTGGTTGTTCCCGAGATTGAAGCTATACGAACCGAACGCTTTTATGAATATGAGAAGCAGGGCATCCAGGTAGTACCCAGCGCCAAAGCCGCCAACTTTACCATGAACCGTAAACTGATACGGGACTTGGCCAGCAAAGAACTTGGGCTAAAAACCGCCAGGTATTTTTATGCTACCTCCTTCGAACAATTTGATGAAGCCGTAAATAAAATTGGGTTGCCCTGCGTAGTAAAACCACTGATGTCTTCCTCCGGGAAAGGGCAAATGGTTTTAAAAGAAGAAACCAGTAAGCAAAAAGCCTGGGACTATGCCATCAATAATTCCAGGGGAGATATCAAAGAAGTGATCATCGAAGAATTTATTTCTTTTCATACCGAGATCACGCTACTGACCGTCACGCAAAAAGACGGTATTACTTTATTTTGCCCGCCAATTGGGCATCGCCAGGAAAGAGGCGACTACCAGGAAAGCTGGCAACCTGTAGCCATCAGAGAAAAAGATTATACAGAAGCCTGTGCCATGGCGGAAAAAGTGACCAGGGTGCTGACGGGTGCTGGTTTATGGGGCGTTGAATTTTTCCTGACTGATAAAGGGGTTTATTTTTCTGAACTCAGTCCCAGGCCCCATGATACAGGGATGGTTACCCTGGCCGGAACACAAAATCTCTCCGAATTTGAATTGCATGCACGGACGATCCTCGGCTTACCCATTCCCGAAATAAAACTGGAAAGAGCTGGCGCAAGTGCCGTAGTATTGGCAGGAAAAACAGCGGAGCAATTTTCTATCACCGGTATTGAAAAAGCATTGGAACAAACCAATACTGATATCAGGATCTTTGGTAAACCAACGATAAGACCTTATCGCCGGATGGCAGTCGCCTTGGTGTACGATACTGTTGGAGCTGATATGGATACACTAAGAAAAAAAGCAAAGAAAGCGGCAGACCAGATAACGATTCAATAAAAAGTCCAGCCATTTGATGTACGGTGTCAGATGTACGATGTACGCCACATGTCCGATGTACGAAGTACGATGTACGCCACTCCATAATTAGAAGATGGTGCGACTTTAGGAAAGTCGTACACCGTACATCTAACATCGTACATTAACTGCCTTCGCACATTTTTTTCAGGTTAGTCAATCCCTGTTCAAATTGCTTGTTCAGGGTCTTGTTGATCACGGGTCCCATCAGGCTGGCGATGGGCCAGGGAAGCTGGCCGCTGTTCTGCCAGGTAACTTTAGTCTCTCCCTCTCCCCAGGGTTCAAACATCCAGTTGTCTTTGGCCTTGCTTTTAAAGGGTTTCAGGAATTCCAGGTCGAAATGGATATGTTTATCATCAAGATTCTTCAGCGTTAAACTTCCCACTCCTACTTTTTTACCTTCCCAGGCATAGCGGTGTCCCGGAATTTTTGCCGAACCGGTAACCGTGCTCTTTGCAGTGGGATCAGACTGCTGCCAGGGATTCCACTTGCTGTAATAATTCAGGTCACTGATCCGGTTCATTACTTCTGTCACCGGCCGGGCGATCACAATGGTTTTTTCTACATTGAATGATTTGGGCATCAGCGCCGAGATCACCAGGAGAGCAATGATAAGACCAGCAAAAATATAAACAAAGATCATGGTGGAAGATTTAAGAGAGTTAAGGTAACGATTTAGAGCGGGAAGGGCAAACCGCTTATCACTGGGTATTGAATCAGGTTTATTTTTTTACCACAGATTACACGGAGTATGTTTTCACAGATAACACTGTGTTATCTGTGGTTAAAACTCCTGTCATTGATGGATAGTCCGGTAGAATTTCCCTGGTCTCAGGTAGATAACACCCTGGCGTGTATAGAAACGAGTGGCAATTTGTAGATGATCACCTTCGGCATCATATGCTCTTACTTCAAAATGTAAATGCGGGAAGGCGGAATAACCTGTATTTCCACTGAGCCCGATGGGTTGCCCGGTCAGTACTGTATCACCCACCTTCACGAGTACACCGTTTTGTTCAAAATGCCAGTAGTTGGCCACCGAACCATCATCATGCCGGATAAAAATATAATTACCATCCGAAAGATTTTCCTGCTTTAATCCATGGCGGTTAGAATCTTTTCGAATGGAGATAACAATCCCTCCTCTGGCCGCACAAACTTTGGTACCGGTCTTTACTTTAAAGTCAAGCGCTTTTTCTCCCCAATGGCTGAACATGCTTTCATATCCCTGTACCAGGAATACTTTTTTCCGGTCTTCAAAAGGCAATGTATAAATGTAGCTGTTATCGTATTTGAATTTCCCATTCTTAAGCTCACGGGTAGAATATGGTTCCTGGGTAATCCCCGAAAACGGGAACAGTAGCAACAAGAAAATGAATTTTGTCATTGCTGTTGATTTTTTACCCGGATAATCTCAGCAGCTATACTGATGGCGATCTCTTCCGGGGTCTGGCTGCCGATAGCGAGTCCGACAGGCGTACGGACCCGCTGCAAAACAAGGTCTGCCATTCCCTCTTTACGGTAATCATCAAATAATTTTTCCATTTTCTTTTTGCTGCCCAGTACGCCGATATAAGTAAACGCCTTATCCAGTAAAGCTCTTAATGCTATATCATCCGTACGGTAACCCATGGTCATGATGACTACGTATTGATGCGGCCCCGCGGGAATAAGATTGGACAGCGCTGTAAAATCATCAACGATCATTATTTCGTGCGCAAATACATTTTTTTCCAGGGTGTTCAATCCCTGCCGTTCTTCAAACAACGTAATATAAAAATCCATTTCACGCATCAACTTAGAAAAAGCCAGCGCACAATGGCCGCCGCCGATAATGAACAACTTATTCTTATAACCCGTTTTTTCTTTATAGTGCCAGTCAGTTGCTGATTGAAACTGGTAATCATGATCAATAGCCGGGATGCTGGCATCAAACTGTATACCCGCCGGTGTAAGCATAAGGGTACCGTTCTTATCCTGCTCCAGCGACAACAGGAGGGCTTCTATTATCTTTTTATCTGTGGGCTTTACAGGATATAAAAAGATCGTTTGTTCTCCCGAACATATCATCCCGCTCTGGTCGGTAGCCGCTGTCTTATCGTGAATTTGTTTCCTGGTTTCGGTCTTTGGATTACCGATCTTCATCTTTTCCTTCGCCATTTCCACAAACTTGTGTTCCATGATCCCACCACCGATCGATCCTTCCATCTCTCCTTTTGCTGTAACTCCCATACAGAATCCCTGGCGACCCGGACTACTGCCTTTACTTTCCAATACATATAACAACATCACAGGAATATTATCCTGCAGGCTTTTCAAAACGAGATGCCATACAGGTAAGTAGCTGGACATAAATAAAGAAGAGGGTTAAACGTTGGGAGTTTGGTATAAACTGATTAAAACTTTTTCGGGCGTCATGGGAGCATCATAAGGAATAGCTGCGGAAGGATTAAAAGCTTTTACAGCATTACGCAACGCAAAATAGGCGCCCAAGCCATACATCAGGGGAGGCTCACCTACGGCTTTGCTACGGAAGATGGCAAGATTGTCTTTCTGTGTTTCCAGGGGGTGGATCGTTATCTCTTTCGGAACACAATATATATCCGGCACTTTATAAGTACTCAAGGCATTGCTCCGCAGCTTTCCCTCTTTATCGTAAACGATCTCTTCCATCGTCATCCAGCCGATACCCTGTACGATCCCACCCTCACATTGCCCCATATCGATCAGGGTATTCATACTGCTGCCAAAATCATGCACGGCCTTCACGGAATTGACTTCATAGATCCCGCGCAGGCAATCGACTGTAACCGTAGTTACAGCAGTTCCATATACATGATAGGCAAAAGGATGTCCTTTTTCTTTAGTGGCATCAAAATGAATACCGGGCGGTGTGTAATGAGACAGTTCTGAAAGACTCACTCTTTTGGTATAAGCGGCCATCACCAGTTTATTCCAGGTCCATTCCGTTTTTTTCCCGTTAACACAGATCCATTCTTCTTTTATTTCTAAAGGAGGGATCTCTGTCTTCCCGATATCGGTGACAAGGATCTTTTCCTCCACGGCCACCTGTCGCAATCTTTCCAGGATCGCCCGGCAGGCGATTTCCGTTGCCTTACCATTAAGGTCGGCGGCAGCGCTGGCTGCAGTGGGAGATGTATTAGCGATACGATAGGTATTGGTGGAATTTATCTTTATCCGGGAAGGATCGATTGAAAAAACCCGGGCCGCCACCTGCACCATCTTGGTATTCACTCCCTGTCCCATCTCTACGGCACCGGTACTAATCCCAACACTTCCGTCAGTGTATACATGCACCAACGATCTTGCCTGGTTCATCAGGGTCTTGGTAAAGGAGATGCCAAAACAAATGGGCATCAGGGCAATCCCCTTTTTATATAATTTATTCGCGGCGTTGAAGTCCGCCACTTCTTTTTGTAATTGCTCAATATTGTACAGCTCATCTGTTTTATTCCAGCATTCATTGGCTTCACTTTCTGCTTTTTGCCCGTAAGGAAATTCATCACCGGTCTGCAACAGGTTTTTTTGCTGAATGATACTTGCAGGAATACCCAGTTGTTCGGCTGCTTTCGCGATAGCTGCCTCGATCACGAACATACCCTGCGGACCACCAAAACCACGGAAGGCTGTATTGGGAGGAAGATGGGTACGGCAACTATACGCCGTCGCGGTAACATTCGGAATAAAATAGGAATTGTTGCAATGGAAAAGTGTTCTTTCCATGACTGCGGGCGAAAGATCAGCGGCAGCTCCTGCATTTTGGTAGAAAGTAGCTTCGTAGGCAATGATCTTTAGTTCTTTGGTCAATCCTATTTTAAAATCAGAGGAGTATGGGTGGCGTTTTCCTGTCATCCGCATATCCTCCATCCGGTGCAAAGAGTATTTAACCGGCTTCTTTAAATGAAAGCAGGCGAGTGCACAAAGAACACCCCAGGTGGTCGCCTGGTCCTCTTTGCCGCCAAAACCGCCACCAAGACGGGTCGTATCTACTTCGATCAAATTCATCGACATACCCAAAATCCTTGCGGCCGTTCGCTGCACCGCTGTTGGTCCCTGGGTTGAGGAATAGATGCGTATGGCGCCATTTTCCTGTGGGATCGCATAAGCCCCTTGTGTTTCGATATAAAGGTGTTCCTGCCCGTTAGTTTCGGTTCTCCCTTCGAAGATATGTTCACATTGCGACCAGCTGGTTGATGTATCGCCGAGTTTAAATGTCCGGGGAGGAATGATCAGCTCTCCTTTTTCTTTGGCTACCCGGGGATCGGTAATGACAGGCAATGGCTCAATGACAGCTTTTATTTTCTTTACCGCGGCTTTGGCAACCTCATCGGAGATGGCAATGACCAATGCGACAGGCATACCGCAGAAATGAACGTGGGTGCTGGCCAGTAATTCTTCATCGGGTACAATGCCCCCAATCTGGTTCTCACCGGGAATATCTTTCGCGGTAAAGATCCTTACTACACCGGGCATGGCCATGGCTTCAGCACTATCCACGGAAATTAATTTTCCATGTGCTACGGGTGAATCAAAGACTGAGGCATACAGGGTTCCGTTCAATACCGGGATATCATCCAGGTAGATGGATTCGCCGCGTAAATGGGTGTATGAATCGATGTTCTTCATTTTCGAGTTAGCCACAGATTACACGGATTTTCACAGATTAGTGATTGAAATCCGTGTTCATCTGTGAAATCTATGGCCTGTATTTCATTTCAATAATTTTTCTGTGGCTATCGCCGGGAATAGCTCCATAAAATGCGCTTTTATCAATTGGCCCAGCAATAGTGTCTTATATTGTTTAGTTCCCCTTGCATCACTGATCGGGGATATTTCTGTTTTCATTACTTCAATAGCTCCCTTAATTGTTTCATCAATTATCTCTTTACCGGCTACAAAAGCAGATGTCTTTGCGAGGAAAAGCGGCACCGGGCCCACTCCACCGGCAGAGAGACCGGCACTTGTGATCATCCCGTCTTTTAATTCTAAACAGATCGCCGAGTTCACACTCGCGATATCCAGGTGTGTACGCTTGCTAACTTTTTCGAAATGAAAGAACGAATCCTTTCCCGGTAATTCAAAATGGATTTGTTCAATGTATTCAGCAGGCTGTTTGTCCAGTGTTTTATAACCTTTATATAATTTTCGTAAAGGCAATTCTCTTTTTATTTTGCCGTCACTCAATACTAATTGCGCATTCAACGCCAGGAAAAAGATCGTGAGATCACCGATAGGTGAAGCATTGATAAAATTACCCGCGATAGTTGCCATATTCCGGATAGGCGTAGAAGATATAAGTTTGGCATATCGCCTGAAAGCAGGGAAGACTTCATTGATGACAGAAGAATCCAACAGGTCGGTAACGGTTGCCGAGGCCCCGATGATACAGGTGTTCCCTTCTTTCCGGATCCCGTTCCAGGCCGGATCATCAAAAACAAAATGGATGGGAGCATTCACTATTTCTTCATGCTTTTGTACATAGAGATCGGTACCGCCGCCGACAATGGTGAGTCGTGAGTGGTGAGTCGTGAGTGGGGTCGTTTCAAGTGCGGAAAGTCTTTCCTTTATTGTAGCAAAGTAATCTGGCAGCAATTTTTTTCTTACGGCAAAACTGATGGGATCCTCTTTGCTTCTTTCTTTCAGCAGTTCCGTTACCCGGGCTGCAGCTCTTTCAATTGATTTATAACCGGTGCAGCGGCAGATATTTCCATCCATCGCGGCAATGGCATTGGGATGGGTGGCTTCTTTATCACTTAAACAAAACCCGGCGAGTGATACCACGAAACCGGGTGTGCAGAAACCGCATTGTGTAGCACCTTCATCGGCCATGGCCTGTTGCATAGGATTGAGTCCTTCCATATTCGTACCCTCAATGGTCACAATATGTTTACCAGCTACATTCCCAAGCGGCAACAAACAACTGGTCATTGACTCATACCGGAGGTCTTCCCCGATGAGCTCTCCCACCAATACCGTGCAAGCGCCGCAATCACCTTCGCGGCAACCGATCTTGGTTCCGGTGAGATGCTCCCCGTAACGGATAAGATCCAGCAGGACCATCCCCGGCGGCAGATCAGTATCGATCGTCTTTTCGTTAAGTATAAAACGTATCAAGTTATCTTTATAATAGACCAATAAAGTTAACGCAAACTGCAACAATTGTCGCGCAATAAACCATTTGAAATCAGTGAGTGATATTGACATTAGTAGGAATTCCCCTTGGGTACGTGGGCCTTATTACAGGCTTATCGCGTTATGGGCCTTATGCGAAGCCATGCTTGGAGGAATGATACATGGATTGAAACTACCCGTATCGGGGTTGATCGTGGGCAGCGCCGCCATTGTTTGTATTTGTTTGATCGCCTGGTATGTCCCTGGCAAAGGGTCAATCATTAAAGCCACCATCATCGTGGCCATTTTTAAAATGATGCTTAGCCCGCAGGCGCCACCACCGGCCTATATCGCGGTGTTCTTCCAGGGATCAATGGGCGAACTGTTGTTCTGGAACCGGAAATTTTTCAGGATATCGTGCCTGTTGCTCGCTGTGCTTGGGTTACTGGAATCAGGATTACAACGGATACTGGTGCTTACCATTGTCTATGGGAATGAATTCTGGAAAGTGATCAATGATTTTATCAATGGCCTGACCAGGCAAAAACAAACTACGAACTACAGCCTGCTGATCGGGAGTGGATATGTGTTGCTTCATCTTATTGCCGGGATATTTGTCGGCGCCTGTACATCCGGGTTACCCAAACGAATTGATCGCTGGAAGGAAAGTAAGCAGTATGTATTAGAAGCGACTGCGCCAGCAGGGATATTGGTACCTGCTGTTTCTAAAAAAAGGAAAAGACTTAAAAAGGGATTATTTATAATATGGTTGCTATTGATAGGGTTATATGTACAATCCTGGTTTAAGATAGGCACTCCTATATTACCCTCAAATATTTCACTTAAGATCCTGTTACGGTCTCTCATCATTGTATTGAGCTGGATATTCATCATTGGACCCTTGCTGAGAAAAGCCTTGCATAGATGGTTACAAAAGAAACAAACAGGATCACAACAGGAGGTAGCCGAAGTGCTGCGGTTACTTCCAGCAACGGAACAGCTGGTAGTTCAAAGCTGGAAACGATCAGCAGGGAATAAGGGATGGAAAAGAATAAGCAACTGGAGCCGGATAGTGCTGGTCAATGCCCTTGCTGATGGTATACCCCTCACTACAAGTGACAGGCCCAACATTTTTATTTTGACGGCGCCCATTCAAACAGGGAAGACGAGTTCACTGATAAAATGGGCGGCGGAAAGAGAGGATGTCTATGGAATACTTACACCGGTGATAAACGGGAAAAGAGTTTTCATGAATGCGCACAGCAAAGAACAATTCCCGATGGAAGCTATGCCGGGAGAGCAGGAGACCTTATCTGTCGGAAGATTTGTTTTCAGCAAAACAAATTTTGAAAAAGCAATAAAGATGGTCCGGGATGATAAGAATAAAAAAGGCTGGCTTATACTGGACGAAATCGGACCGTTGGAATTAAGGGGTGAAGGCTTTAATAAACTTGTAAAAGAAATAATAAGAGACAGGAAAGACAAAATCCTGTTCGTCGTAAGAGAAGGGCTGCAGGGGCAGGTGCGGGATTGTTTTAATATGGAACCAATCTTAATAGTATCCAGGATAGAAGACCTGCCGGAAAATGCCGGGGAAAATAGTCAGCAGGGACAGCCTTAATGCTTGAATTTCATGAGCATAGTTTCATGGCATTATCGTTGTATTAACCAGCTAAAGCTAAAAAGATGGAAACGTTAAATGACCGCCAGGAACATATTTGGAATAAGATCCCTGAACTGACCTTATTATTCTGGATCATGAAAATTACTGCGACCACCCTTGGTGAAACCGGCGGCGACCTTCTTGCCCAAACACTGAATGTGGGATATGCTACCAGCACACTAATATTCTTTGCTTTTTTTGTCATCATGCTTACCTGCCAGTTAATGGCAAAGCGGTATATCCCACCGGTCTATTGGGCGGTGATCGTTGCTACAAGTACGGCAGGCACCACGATGTCCGATTATATGGACCGGACCCTGGGGCTTGGTTATGCATTGGGTTCATTGATCCTCGTATCGATCCTTGTGCTTATTTTAATTATATGGCGGATGACAGAAAAAACATTATCTGTTACACAGGTGAATTCGCGGCGGGGTGAGATATTCTACTGGATGGCCATTTTATTCTCGAATACATTGGGTACCGCGCTCGGCGATTTTTTAGCGGATGATTCGGGTCTTGGTTTTGGGGGCAGTGCGCTTTTAATATCCGGAGTACTGGCGCTTGTGATCCTGGCTTATTACTTTACACATATTTCAAGGATACTTCTTTTTTGGATAGCTTTTATCCTGACACGGCCTTTCGGCGCCACGTTTGGCGACCTGCTTACCAAATCAAAAGAAAAAGGAGGAATGGCTTACGGAACAAAAGGGTCATCGCTGATCCTGTTCGGGTTATTGGTCATCCTTATTATTTACGAGTTGATACAATTGAAGAAAAAACAGGGAAAGAAAGAGAATATCCAGCGAAGGGACCTGCATGCTTACCCTATAAAATAGAAGGCGGCATTTTTGGGAGCACAAAGAACACAAAGGGTACACAAAGAACACAACGAAGCCGTTTTTCTTTGTGTTCCTTTCTGATCATTGAAAATTGAGCATTGTATAATGATTATTCAAAAACACTCAATACACAACACTCAACACTCAATTTTCAATAAAAAAGCCCCGCTCCTGCGGGGCTGTATAAAAATCGGCTTTTCTTCTTTTAATAATGATTCCTGGAATTGTCGCGGTCATTGTAACCACGGTCATCATCCCGGCGATTATCATAACCGCCACGGTTGTTCCTGTACTTCATCCAGATCATCCGGATATCCTGCTGGCGTTGTTCCTCTAAGAAGCGGATCTGTCTTGTTTTTTCAAAACGTCCCATATAGAAACTGTTACTCACCTGCTGCATTTTGTAATCATAGATCCGGTTGACCCTCGCGATCTCCATATCTTTTCTTCTTTCTCTAGAGATGCGACTATCGTAACGATTGTCGTAACGGTTATCGTAACGGTTGTCGTAACGGCTATCGTTGCGGTTATCATAACGGTCATCGTTGCCATAGCCATTGTTGGTATTGATAACAATGTCACGCTGGTTTTGATAACCGTTATCAGCATCCCGCTGATCGTATGGACGGGTAACGGGTGACTGGGGTTGACGCTGGTCACGGTCGCGGTTGCCGGGCTGTGCCTGTACAAGGGCGAATGAACCAAGAGCGAATAATAGGGTAAAGATCTTTTTCATGAGTTTAAATTTTTAATTGTGATTGATAATGTACCATAGAATGCAAACGGGGTACCATTGTTTACATATGGAACGTTAATACGCCAGGATGATTTTTAGTGCTGGAAATTAGCTTGTTAACACCTGTCTTTTTGGGGTCAATTAACATTTTATAGCGCAAGTAAAAAGAAGTTTTTTTAACCACAGATAACACAGATAAAATAGGCACAGATTTCACAGTGTTATCTGTGGTCTAATCCGTGTAATCTGTGTTTAACTCCTTTCCCCGATCATCATTATCTTAAATAAAAAAAACCACGTTTAAAAGAACAACCCAGGGCAGAGAATGGTCTGCTGCTTCATCAATGGATATTCAGCAAAGCCACCGCCATCGATAAATTATGGGCTGGAAGAATTGATCGTCGGCGCGGGAGGCACTGTGTTCCGCCTGGCAATCTTAGAGAAGTAAATTTCTGATAGCAGGACGGAACAAGGCGCTGGATCAAACTTTAAATAGAATAAAAACCCTGGCAAATAATAAACTGTTCTTCCTCCCACTTGCCACTCGCCAATCCCGACTCACAACGTCGCCATATCGATCACGAACCTGTACCGCACATCACCCTTCAGCATCCTTTCATACGCTTCATTGATTTCATCCATCCGGATCAATTCAATGTCGGATACAATATTGTGTTCGGCACAAAAGTCGAGCATCTCCTGTGTTTCCGGGATACCACCGATCAGGGAACCGGCAATACTCTTGCGGCCAAAAATTAAATTAAAAGCCGGTACAGTAGCCGGTGAAGGCGGGGCACCCACACAAACCATTACACCGCTGGTGCGGAGCAGTCCGAGGTAAAAATTATAATCATGATCGGCAGAAACAGTATCGAGTATAAAATCAAAATAACCGCCTACCGCTTTTATTTGTGCCGCATCACTGG
>JANMKG010000435.1:0-16210 GCA_031371915.1 Chitinophagaceae bacterium
ACATCGCGGTTGCGGATATGCGTCAGTTCATGCGCCAGTACCCCTTCGAGTTCATCATCATCCAGTTTATTGATAATGCCTTTGGACAAGGAAATGGAATAACTCCCGTTATTGATACCGCTGGCAAAAGCATTGAGGGAATCATCGTCGATGATATAGATCTTCGGTATGGTCATACCCTGCGAAATGCAAAGATTCTCGACAAGATTATAAACCCTTTTGTTTTCGATCCTGTCCAGCGGTTTGCTGCCCGTGGCCATGCGGATAAAAGCTGAATGACCTGCCCAGGCAATGAGGAACCAGATACCGACCGCCGCAAGTACAAAGGGCATTGCCCGGAGGAATAACAGGTTCGGATCTGCCGCAGGATCCTTTTGGATAAAATAGATCAGCGCATAAAGCATCGCGAGCAATAGAGCAGGGAATGCGATCAGCAGCAATAAAGAGTTGAAATTATTTTTCCTGATCTGTTTATCTAACCCGGTGTAATGCATTACAATTGGTTTCCACAAATAATGAGCAGGCTCATTACTTTATGGGCTGGGTTTGGAGGGCTTTAGAATTGAATTTTGGGCGGCTCTTCCATTTGTTTACGGCTGTCGGTTCCCAGGTCAAACATGATCTCTCTCTTGAAACCAAAATTCCTCGCGACGAGGTTGCCCGGGAATGATTCCACGGAATTGTTGTATTCCGTAGTAGCCCCATTGAAGAAACGACGGGAAGCCGCGAGCTTGTTCTCGATATCACTCAGTTCTTCCTGTAATTGTAAAAAATTCTGGTTGGCTTTCAGGTCGGGGTAAGCTTCCACCTGTACCTTCAATCCCTGCAGTGCGGACGACAACTGCTGTTCAGCGGCTATCTTGCCATCAATGGTCGTTGCTCCCATGGCCGCGGTCCTTGCTTCTGTTACTTTCAGCAACAATTCTTTTTCATGAGAGGCGTAACCTTTCACGGTTTCCACCAACTGCGGGACAAGGTCGTGCCGCTGCCGGAGCTGTACATCAATATCGGCAAAAGCGTTTTGCCGCCTGTTCCGCAAACGTACCAGCCCGTTGTAAAGACTGCTCATCCAAAGAGCGATAAGGACAAGAATACCGACTACGATTAAAACTGCCATGGTTGTTTTGTTTAGGTATTGAAAGTAACGAAAATAAGCACGGATTACACGGATGATAATGGATTTAATGGCTTCTTACTTCTTACAGCGACGTTTTCTTTGGTAACAGGTTCCTATCCAAGCGAGGGTAAAAATCCGTAAAATCCATTCAAATCCGTTAATCCGCGATTCTTCTTATCTTTCCTCATCATAACCTGCTTATGCGTATCATTCCTTTTGCTGTCTCCACTATTATTACAGCCGGACTCGTATTCGCTTTAAATAAACAATGGGGGAAAGTCCCGCCCCTGGGAAAATTTGTAAGCCCCCAGCATGGCTTCTGGCAGAATGCCGAACCATCGGGGGAGGATTTTAATGCGGATCTGAGTTTCCCGGGATTAAAAGGAAAAGCAGATGTCTATTTTGATGAACGACTGGTTCCGCATGTATTTGCCGAGAACGACGAAGATCTTTATTTTATACAGGGATATCTCCATGCGAAATTCCGCCTCTTCCAGATGGACCTGCAGACAAGAGCTGCTGCAGGAAGGGCCAGCGAAATAGCCGGCAGCAAAGCCATTAAGTTCGACAGGGAGCAACGAAGACTTGGAATGGTGTTCGCTGCAGAAAATGCGTTGAAGGAGATCAATAAAGATCCCGCTTCCCAGGCCATCTTTGATGCTTATACAAATGGAGTGAATGCCTACATAAATTCATTGACAGAAGCAAAATTGCCGCTTGAATACAAACTCCTTAATGTTAAACCTGAAAAATGGTCTAACCTCCGCAGCGCATTATTATTAAAGATGATGGCCAAAAATCTTTCCTCGGGAACAGAGAGTGATCTCGCTAATACGAATGCAAAATCTATTTTCCTGCCGGATGAATTAAAAATGATCTATCCCCAGGTCCCTGATTCTTTGCTGCCCATCGTCCCCAAAGGAACCGTGTTTGAGAAACCCGGGATTGTTCCGGTAGCACCTGCTACGGCCGATTCTTTATATTTTTCGCAAACAGGAACTGTGGCAGAAAACGAAATAGCTAAGCCTGATATTGATAATGGAAGCAATAACTGGGTGGTGGCCGGTAGCAAAACAAAAAGTGGCTCTCCCATTTTATGCAACGATCCGCATCTCGAATTGTCGTTGCCTTCTATCTGGTACGAAATGCAACTGGAAACGCCAGCGAGCAATGCCTACGGTGTCTCATTGCCGGGCAGCCCTTTTATTATTATCGGGTTTAATGACAGCATTGCCTGGGGCGTAACCAACGCCCAGCGGGATGTAAAGGATTATTATGAAATTAAATTCAGGGACAGGACAAAAAAAGAGTACTGGTTTAACGGCCAGTGGGTCCAGGATTCTCTCAGGGTGGAGAATATAAAGGTAAAAGGCGGGGCAACTGTGTACGATACGGTTGCTTACACCATTTTTGGCCCGGTGATGTTTGATGAAAGCAATCCTGATACAACATCAAAAATTAAAAGAAACCTGGCTGTACGCTGGGTGGCACATGATCCCAGCAATGAAGGCATAACCTTCTATCACCTGAACCGGGCAAAGAATTATGATGATTATGCAGCCGCCATAAAAACGTTTGAATGCCCGGGCCAGAATTTTGTCTTTGCTTCCAAAACAGGTGATATCGCTATCTGGCAACAGGGAAAATTCCCGGCACGATGGAACAGGCAGGGTTTATACGTAATGCCCGGCACAGACAGTAGTTATATGTGGCAGGGATTTATTCCACAAACAGAAAACCCTCATGCTAAAAACCCTGGAAGAGGGTTCCTGGAAAGCGCTAATCAACGCCCGGCAGATTCTACCTATCCTTATTTTATTCCCGGCAGTTATATTACACCAAGGGGAATCAGTATTGAAAACCATCTTTCGGCTATGAACAGTATCACAACAGCTGATATGATGAAGCTTCAGAATGATTATTTCAATGTACAGGCTTCTTACCTGCGACCCCTGCTTATAAAATATACAAGAGAAAATGAATTAACCGGTGATAGTAAAAAGTATTTTGACATCCTTAAGAACTGGGATCTTAACGCAGACCCGGCTTCGAAGGGGCAGACGGTTTATCGTACCTGGCTCGATAGTCTCCGAAAGGATATCTGGTATGATGAACTTTCGAGGGTAAGGCCATCGCCAGACTGGCCAAGGGATCAAACATTGATCGAAGCATTACTAAAGGATTCCGCGTTTAAATTTATTGATAACATCAATACCTCACAAACAGAGACCTTATACGATGTAGTTACGGGTGCTTTGAAAAAAGCAACCACGACACTTTCTGCTGCTGAGACCAGTGGAAGATTAACGTGGGCTAAATTCAAATCACCCGGTGTTTATCATCTCCTGGATCCGGGGAAAACAGCTCTTCTCCCTTTAGACCGTACTCACCTGGATGTTGGAGGTGACGATAATATTATAAACGCGGTAACAAAAAGTCATGGTCCCAGCTGGCGGATGATCGTGCAATTGTCTACACCTACGGAAGCCTATGGTGTTTATCCGGGCGGGCAGAGTGGTAATCCCGGTAGTAAATATTACGACGATTATATTGACAATTGGGTAGCCGGCAAGTATAATAAACTATGGTTTATGCGGGATGGGGACAGGACGGATAAGAATATTAAATGGACGATGAAGTTTAAGAAAAGTTGATAGTCCATAGTCCATCGACGTTCGCCGATCGGCAATGGACAATGGACAATAGCACCTTCTAAGATATAAAATAGAAATAAATGAAATTTTTGGTAGCAGTCATCTTAACAGCCTTACTGGCTTTTATCAGCGGGTTGTTCCTTCCCTGGTGGGGGATCGCCGTTACTTCTCTACTGGTAGCGATACTCGTGCACCAGAAAGCAGGGAAAGCATTTCTTGCAGGATTGCTGGGTGTTTTTCTTTTATGGGGAGCACTTGCCTTCTGGATCGATTCAAAGAATGATGGCGTGCTGTCGAAGAAGATCGCTTCGATATTACCACTGGGTGGTAATGCTATCCTGCTCATTTTGGTTACAGGTTTCATAGGAGGGCTTGTAGCCGGTATGGCCGCCATGAGTGGCAGCTTCCTGCGTTCTTCCGGCAAATGATGTTAAATCTTTCCAAATAGGTGATGCGGGTGATGCAAAAAACTGCTGACTGAACTTATCTTGTATCACTGTATTATGAGACTGCTACTTCCTCTTCTTATCATCTTCTTTTGTTCGCAGGCAGTCTATTCCCAAAAGATCAAAGGTCTTGTTACTGATAATACCGGGAAAGTATTGCCCTTTGCTTCTGTTTTTATCAAAGAGAACAATAAAGGTACGAATGCGAACAGCGAAGGGAAGTATTCCCTTAAACTGGATCGGGGTGTGTATACACTGGTTTGCCAGTATGTGGGTTACAAAAAAGAAGAAAGAAAGATCACGGTCGCCGATGCTGACCTTGAAATGAACTTTGTCTTGAGCCTGCAGGAGATGACACTCGGCGAAGTGATCATTAAGAACGGGGAGGACCCGGCCTATGCGATCATCCGCAATGCAATAAGGAAAAGGACTTATTATGATGCCCAGCTGGACAAGTTCCAGTGCGAAGTGTACACCAAGGGACAGATGCGGATAAGAAGCTATCCGCAAAAATTCCTGGGGAAGAAAGTGGATTTCGAAGACGGAGATACCAGCAAGCAAAAGATGCTTTACCTGTCCGAGACCATTTCCACGTATGCTGTTGACAAACCCAATAAGGAAAAGATAGAAGTTATCTCCTCGAAAGTAAGCGGTCAGAGCGATGGCTTTGGTCTCAGCGCCCCGCGTTTCTTTTCGCTGTATAAAAACAACGTATTCATCGGGAATAATTTAAATCCCCGGGGTTTTGTTTCACCGATCGCGGCTTCCGCCCTGAATTTTTACAAGTACAAACTGGAAGGAACCTATTTCGAGGATGGCCGGGAGATCTCGCATATCAAAGTGACCCCCAAAAGAAAATTTGAACCGCTTTTTAGCGGGTATATTGATATCGTGGCAGATGAATGGAGGATACATTCTGCCAATTTGTTACTGACCAAAGCGTCCCAGATGGAACTGATGGATACGCTTCGTATCGAACAACTCTATCGCCCGTTGAATAAAGACGTTTGGTATATCTCCAGCCAGGTCATATACCCCGCCGCTAAGATCCTGGGCTTTGATATTTACGGTTCATTTGTAAATATCTATTCCAATTTTAATATTGATCCGCACTTTGATAAGAAGACCTTCGATCATACGATCATGAAATATACGGACAGTGCCAATAAAAAGACACCGGAATACTGGGAGAAAACAAGACCTGTTCCACTGATGGCAGATGAAGAAAAAGATTATCGCCGGAAAGACAGCCTGGAACTGGCGAAAAAGGATCCAAAATATCTTGACTCCCTGGAAAAACTCCGTAACAAAATAACGGTGACGGGTATTTTATTGACCGGTCAATCCTTTCAATCCGAACGAAAAAGGACCTCGCTCAATTTTCCTTCCCTGCTCGAGATGGTAAGCTTTAACCCGGCGGAAGGATTGGTGGTCAATCCTTCTTTTTCCTGGATAAAAAGACTGGATACTACTTCTTCGGGGAGGAGGAGCATCGCCATTTCCCCATCCTTGCGGTATGGATTTGTCAATAAACATTTCAATGCGCATCTCACCGTTGGTTATACCTATGGAAAGAAGTATGCGAGCACCATCAGTTTCTCAGGAGGTAAAAGAGTTTTCCAATTTAATAATAACAGCCCGATCGGGGAGCGGGGCAGTACTTTCTCCTGCCTGCTGAGCGAGAAGAACCGTTTTAAAACTTATGAAGCCATTTATTTTCGCGGCAGTTTCCGTAAAGGAGTGGGAAGCGGATTTTCTTTTGTTACAGGATTTCAATACCAGGACAGGATGCCGCTGGAGAACAGGACCGATTATACCTGGAATGACAAAGCCGGCAGGGAATACACCCCCAATTACCCGGATGAACTGATTCCCTCTAACATACTGCGTCACCAGGTCTTTATGGCCATGATCGGTTTTACCTGGCAACCGGGAGCCCGTTATATTGAATTGCCCGGCAGGAAGATCAATATCGGTTCAAAGTACCCCGTTTTTTCAGCGCAGTTTACACAGGGGTTTGAAAATATACTGGGCAGCGATGAACGATTTAGTAAATGGAAACTCGGTATCAAGGATGACATCAACTTCAAATTGCAGGGAAAGTTCCGCTACCGGCTCGGTATCGGCGGCTTTATTGATACGGGGAGGAATGTGCAGGTACCGGACTATGATCATTTCAACGGGAATATTTCTACGCTGGCAACCGAGTACCTGAATAGTTTCCAGCTATTGCCTATTTACCGGTTCAGCAATGTTTCGAGATTTTATGCGCTTGCCCATGTCGAACATAACTTCAACGGGTTTCTTACCAACAAGATCCCCGGTTTCCGGAAATTGAATCTTTACCTGGTAGCCGGTGCCAACGGATTCTATATAAACCACAATAAGAACTATTATGAAGTCTTTGTTGGGTTTGATAATATATTCAAACAACTGCGGATCGATTTTGTACAATCCTATTTAGACGGTAAACCATGGCAACACGCTTTCCGGATTGGCTTCAGCAAACTCGCTGTACGAAGGGGAGACGACTGGCCGTAACGAATATTGAACAGGTGAACGAATGAACAGATGAACAAATGAAGGGTAGATTCAACATTCTGGTAGTGTCTCAGTTTGATTGACAATTAAAATTGGGGGGTAGAAGTGAACCACATAAGAACATAGGGCACAGTAGAATAACACATAGTCTATGTGAATCCTATGTCTCTATGTGCCTATTGTGGTTCAAACTGAGACACTACCAACATTCTTCTTTCCTTATTCTATTGTTCATAATTCTTTAGCTTTGCGTTGCTTAAAAATTTTACCTCCCGATTTCTATCGGGACAATTGGGAACTTAAATAATATGGCAACATTACACAATCGTATTTCCCGCAAGGAGCTAAAAGAGCGTATTCAAAACGATCCCACTCCACGGACTACCCTTTCTTTTTATCGTTATTTTAAAATAGGGGACCCGGCCGTTTTCCGTGATGAACTTTATAAACAACTGAAGGAACTGGGCGTAATGGGAAGGATCTACCTCGCCAGTGAAGGGATCAATGCGCAGGTCAGCGTGCCGGCTGAAAATTTGGAAGCCTTTCGTTCTTATTTGTATTCAATAGAACCTTTGGACGGGACACGGTTAAATATCGCCGTGGATGATGATGGTAAAAGCTTCTATGTACTGGACGTAAAAGTGAGAAGCAAGATCGTGGCGGATGGGATCGATGATCCCTCTTTTGACATGGCGAATAAAGGAGGCTATGTAAATGCCGAACAATTTAACCAGCTGACGAACGACCCGGGTACGATCCTGATCGATATGCGCAACCACTATGAATATGAAGTGGGTCATTTTGTCCAGGCGCTCGAAATACCCAGCGATACTTTCCGCGAACAATTGCCCATGGCGGTGGAAATGATGAAGGATAAAAAGGAGAATACCATTATCATGTATTGCACTGGTGGTATCCGTTGCGAGAAGGCTTCCGCTTTTATGCTTCATCATGGGTTTAAAAATGTTTTTCACCTGGAGGGCGGGATCATCAACTATGCACAGCAGGTAAAAGAGAAAGGACTCGAAAGCAAATTCATCGGCAAGAACTTTGTTTTTGATGAACGCCTTGGGGAGAGGATCACGGAAGATATTATAGCAAAATGTCATCAGTGCGGGAAACCGGCTGACCTTCATACTAACTGTAAGAATAATGGCTGTCACCTGCTTTTTATACAATGTGATGCCTGCGGGGAAAAATACGAGGGCTGCTGCAGCGATGAATGCCAGGCTATTACCCACCTTCCTGAAGATGAGCAGAAGAAGACAAGGGAAGGGACAGATAAGGGAAGAAATGTATTTAATAAGTCAAAATCAAGACTCAGACCGCGGCTTGGTTCACCCCCCACAGCTGATTAAAAGGGCTAAATGTTGCCTGGTCTGAAATTTTCATTACTTTAGCGACTGTTTTTTAACTGCTGTGAAGAAATTTTTCGCCATACTGTTATTAGCCAGTTTCTCTGTACAGGTCACAGGGTACCATATCTTTTTTCACATGAAGCAGGCTGCTATCAAGAAAACGGCGAATAGCCGGATCCAGCGTGCGGTGGAAGAAGGGCGGACCGATCATTTTGTGTTTACACTCCAGGAAGCCGCGACCCTCCTGCAATGGGAAGAGGATGGTGAATTCCGTTACCAGGGAGAAATGTATGACCTGGTGGACAAAAAAATAGAGAACGGGAAAATATATATCCGCTGTATCAGCGACAAGAAAGAGACAGGCCTGGTCAAGAATTACCGGAAAATGACCAATGATGATTTCGGCGGGTCTTCTAAAAAACGAACCTCCCTTTTACTCAAGCTTATTGCAACTTTTTATACTCCTGCAGTTACTACCTGTATGGAAACCCGCCCAATACCAGGGGAAATAAGCTGGGCCACTTACCAAAGCCCGCTCGCCTCCAGCATATCGGAGATACTCACTCCTCCGCCACAGTTCATGTGATCTTATTTCAATTCCTTTAACCAACGCCTGCAATGATGTTGCAGTGCTGTATTATTAGTCAATTATTTTCAAATCATAAGATCATGAAACGAATTCTATTATTCGCCGTTTGTTCGGCATTTGTTATACTTTCCCGGGCACAGGCCATTAAAGGGAAAATCCTTGACGCTTCCAAAAAGACTGCTTTATCAGGTGCAACGATTACCATAAGCGGGAAAAATATCGCTACTTCCAATAATGATGGTTCTTTCTCTTTTACCTGCTCTAAATCTGTAACGCTGACCGTTTCTTTTGTGGGTTACGAGACACAGAAAGTCACCGCCAATTGTAATGATGACCTGACGATTAACCTTATTTCTTCCGGCAATACATTGGACAATGTAGACCTTACGGCAACATCTGCCCAGAATAAATCTCTCTTATACCAGCCCGTATCCATCACTAAACTGAGCAATACAGAATTAAAAAGGGGGCAGGGTGTTTTCCTTGATGATGCCATCCAGACAAGTGTACCAGGTGTACAGATGAACAGGAGGTCAGTATCCGGCGGACAGCAATTCAATATCCGCGGATATGGTAATGGATCAAGAGGTACAAGAGGAGTTAGCAGCAATTTTGACGGGCAGGGTTACAAGGTTTACCTGAATGGTATCCCTGTTACTGATGCAGAAGGTATCACCACACTTGATGATATCGATTATGGTTCTGTCGCGAATGTAGAAATAGTTAAAGGGCCTGCAGGAACACTTTATGGCCAGGCCATTTCGGGCGCTGTTCTCTTAAAGATCGTTGCTCCTGAAAAAGGGAAAACATCGATTGGGCAGAATGTTATGTTTGGCAATTATGGATTGCAGCGTTATACTACTTCACTCCAGACAAGTGGTGAACGCAGTTCGTTGTTGCTGACCTATGGCAAACAGAAATCGGATGGTTTTTCCATCCACAATGCTTCACACAAGGATTTTGTAAATTTTGTTGGAGAATTCCAGCCCAATGAAAGACAATCTGTGACAACATACGTTGGCTATACAGATAGTTATGATGAGCGGCTTGGTGAATTAACATTACAGCAATGGGACAATAAAGATTATTCCGGTAACCCCGAGTATATCAAGAGAAACGGGCATAGTCATGTCAGTACTTTCAGGGCTGGTGTTTCGCACGGTTTCCGTTTTAGTAAGAATTTCTCCAATACAACATCCGTTTTTGGTGCCGGTTTCAGGAGCGATGCAAGTTCTGCTGGTGGCTGGACCGATAAATCAACCGTGAACTATGGGTTCCGAACTTCTTTTGATACTAAGTTTACTGTAGGAATGGGAACAACTCTGAGTGGAATTACAGGTATTGAGGTACAACGCCAGGATGCGCAAGTAGTAGGTTATAATATGAAGGCGGATCCGAATGATCCTACCCCCTTAACTTATACGTATGGTGTGAGTCCTTACTGGGTAATTAATGCAAATACCTCTAATACGGCTTATGTTACAACTCCTACTTCTTATTTTACGGAATGGACACTGGCGTTGCCTCAGGATCTTTCTTTCACTGCAGGTGTAGGTTTAAGTACACAAAGGATCGTCCTGAATGACAGGTTTAATGCAGCTACCACGACAAGACCTGCGCATTTTGATACCAGCTACAAAGGAATGGTTTCTCCCCATATTGCGATCAACAAAGTATTCAATAAAGGATTTTCTGCCTATGCATCTTACAGTGTAGGTTATAAAGCCCCTGTAAGTTCTTATTTCTTTGTAGTAACACCCGTTGCACCAGTAACCGCTTATATTAATCATACATTAAAGCCTGAAAAAGGAAACCAGTTTGAAATAGGTACAAAGGGAGTTGTTTTGAATAATAAGTTAAACTACCAGGTAGCATTCTTCCACATTAATTTTGAAAATAAAATGACCGCGGTAGCAGTTCCTTTCAACAGCACTACTACTGCATATAGTTATATGGTCAATGGTGGAAAGCAGGATCATAAAGGCCTGGAAGCTTTAGTAAAATATTCCATTGTAAAAGATGGGAAAGGAATATTTACAAATGTGACTCCATTTGTAAACTTTACTTATTCTGACTTCAACTATGGCGATAATTTTATTTATAAAACAGGAACGAATGCTTCTGCTACTTCTGCCAATAATATAGATACACTTAATTACAGCGGATTGCCTGTTTTTGGCGTTCCTAAAATAATGGCAGCCTGGGGAATTGATGCTATGACGAAATATGGTGTTTATGCTAATTTCTCACATTTATATAAAGACCCTGTAAACATTTCTTTAGACAGGGTAACACAAAATCCTGAAACATATGTAATGCGCAGGGCTACCAGCTATAACCTGCTGAACACTAAGATCGGCTGGAGAGGCAATCTCACCTCACACTTCGATCTCGATGTATTTTTTGGAGTGAATAATATCACAGCAGTGAAATACCCGATCATGATCTTTGTAAACCAGTTGCCTGATGCTTATATACCTGCTCCTTCAAAAGCAGTTGTATATGGCGGGGTTAACATTAAGTACAATATTTTCAGAAAATAAGTCTGTTCAGGGGCAGTAGACAACTACTGCCCTTGTTTTAAATTCCTAAACATGAAAAAGATCAACTGGCTGGCGCTGCCGGCTATCCTGTTTCTGGCTGCCTGTGGCCGTTTCAGTAACAAAGAAACAGACGGGACAAGGGATATGCGGATCGTTTGTCTTTCCAAGCATCTTACCGAAATGGTATTCGCACTGGGAAAAGGGCATGATATCGTTGCTTGTGATCTCAGCAGTACCTATCCCGACAGTGCCAAATTATTAAAGACCGTGGGCTACCACCGGGCACTGAGTCCTGAAAGTATTATCGCGATGGATCCTGACCTGGTCATTCATAGTAATGATATCGGGCCGGCCAATGTATTGCCACAGATCACCAAAGCGGGATTGAACATCAAAGTATTTGGTGCCGCCAATACCTATGATAGCGCTAAGATCGTATTGAAGGAACTGGGAGAATTCTTTGGTGTACAGCATAAGGCCGACTCGATCATTCAAAAGATGGACGTGGATATGGCCCGTGCTGCCGAAGCATTAAAGGATATTAACCTGAAAGATACTCCCAACGTCATGATCATTCATTTCGGGAGAGCCAATAATGTTTATTTTGTTATGAGTGGCCGGGGTGGTACAGGTGACAGGATGATCAGGCTGGCTGGTGGCCGTTCAGTCAAATACGATGCTAAAGGCGCAAGACAGATCAGCGCGGAAGCCGTGGCGGAAGCCAATCCTGACATTATTATTGCGACCGATTTTGGTTACGACCAGATGGGCAGCATGGATAAATTTATCACGGATGTT
The DNA here is from genome assembly GCA_031371915.1 of Chitinophagaceae bacterium. GTDB lineage: Bacteria > Bacteroidota > Bacteroidia > Chitinophagales > Chitinophagaceae > JJ008. Next base: position 12,047 of record JANMKG010000435.1, read on the forward strand.
CCCGGTGTCTCATTGACCAATGCCGCGAAGAATAAACGTATCGTTCGCTTTGAAGAACATGACCTCGTTTATTTCGGTCCGCGTACAGGAGAGAATGTAATTAAATTAATGAACCTGATTCATCCTGCTGCTGATGCTGCGAAAAAATAAATTTTTTTTCCCGTTATTGATTGTGCTGATGATCCTGGTACTGTTACTCGCCATTGCCTTTGGCGCGGTACACATCGGTGTAGCCGATATGTTCTCCTCCCTGCAACATTTTTTTTCAGGGCAGCAACCGGCGAATATTCATGAGGGTGTCTTTCTCCAGTTGCGTTTGCCAAGGGTATTGCTTTGTGCCATCACCGGGGCGATATTAGCGGTGAGCGGGGTATTGATGCAGGGGCTTTTCAGGAACCCGATCGTTGAACCGGGCCTGGTAGGTACCAGTGCCGGCGCTGCTTTCGGTGCATCCGTCATTTTTGTGCTTGGAGCAAAATTCAGTCCTGAAATGAAAGCTTACGTGGGACCACTGCTGGTACCGCTGTTTGCTTTTGCCGGTGGATTGCTCGCCACTTTCGTGGTATACTCCCTTGCAAAGAATGCAAAAAGAGTATCGATCATGTCCTTATTGCTGATCGGGATCGCTGTCAATGCAGTGGGGTTGAGTGGCACCGGTTTTATGAGTTATATCGCAAGAGACCCGCAGGCAAGAAGTATCACTTTCTGGAACCTCGGAACTTTTTCCGGTGCTTCCTGGTTACAGGTTTTTATCGTAGGCGCTGTAGCGGCGCTTATATTCACGGTCTCGCTGCGTTATTCAAAACAGTTGAACGCTTTACTCCTTGGAGAAGAAGAAGCTTCTTACCTCGGCGTAGATACCAATAAACTCAAACGGAGGATCATGATCCTCAATACAGCGATGGTCTCTGTTGCCACCGCCTTCGTGGGTGTGATCAGTTTTATGGGTCTCATTGTACCGCATGTATTAAGATTGCTGATCGGAAGTGATAACAAACGATTATTACCTGCTTCCATGATCACCGGTGCTTTATTGCTTGTACTGGCGGATATGGGTGCCCGGTTATTACTAGCGCCAGCCGAAATACCGATCGGTATCATCACTTCCCTGGTAGGAGCGCCTGTATTTATCATCCTCCTGAAAAAGTTCAACGTGTTACAGCAGAAAGGAGGGTACAATGCTTAAAGCTACCGGTATACATTACAGCGTTGGGAAAAAACTGATCCTGGGCGATGTGAGTATGGATTTTCAGCCTGGTGAGTTCAATATGATCCTGGGACCAAATGGATCTGGGAAATCTACTTTCCTGAAAATATTCAGCGGCGAACTCCATGGCTATGATGGTACCGTACAATACGCGGGTAAAAAATTGGAAACCATAAAAAAAGAGGAACTGGCGAGGGAAAGAGCCGTGATGAGCCAGCAGCCGGAATTAAGCTTCCCGCTGACCGTTGATGAAGTGGTGATGATGGGCCGGTATCCTCATTTTGCTTTTAACCCCGGGAAAAAAGATGAAGCCATTTGTGAAGCAGTGATGAAACGAATGAATCTTGAGTCTTTTAAAGAAAGAAATTACCTGACGCTTAGCGGCGGCGAAAAGCAACGGGTGCAATACGCCCGGGTACTGGCGCAGATCTGGGAAAAACCTGCTACGGGTTGCCGCTATTTATTTCTCGATGAACCACTCACCAGTCTTGATATTAATTACCAGCAGGAATTCCTGCAAATAGCCAGGGAATTTGCAAAAGAAGATACCATTTTGGTCGCCGTGATGCACGATATCAACCTGGCCACCCAGTATGCGGATAAACTTTTCTTTTTAAAAGAAGGGGAGCTCGTCGCAAAAGGAAAGCCTAAAGAAATTCTTACGGAAGAACTGATCAGGAAAGTCTTTGATGTAAAAACTACGATCATCAATAATCCTGTTTCGGGGAACCCGCTTATCGTATATAACTGAGAAGCTATAAAAAACCTGATCGTTGAGTAAATACAGTCAGTTGGTTAACAAACAGGCCGGTTGTTCTCATCCGGCCTTATTTTATGTTCGGGGATTATGGGAATTATATCTAATCTGCAGGGACCCATTTGATACAAACAGGTTTACCAATCGCTATCCGTTTACCGGAGTCAGAAAGAACCCCGCTCTTCTCGTCCCTTTTGAAGATCACGATCTCATCGCTGTTCTGGTTCTCGGCCAATAAGAATTTTCCACTGGGATCGATGCTGAAATTGCGGGGTGTTTTACCTAAGGTAGACTGGTGACCGGCCAGGGTAAGGGTCCCGTCCTTTTCGCTGATCCTGTAGATAGCGATCGTATTCACATTGCCGCGGTTGGAAGCATAAAGAAATTTTCCATCCGGTGATACATGTATATCGGCGCTTCCGGCAAAACTGGTATCGCCTGCCGGGAGGGTGCTGATGCGTTGTTTCTTTTTTAGCTCTCCTTTTTTGTAATTGAATACAACAACAGTTCCGCTTAATTCCTCCACGAGGTAAGCAAATCGGTTATTCGGGTGAAAAGTAATAAGCCTCGGGCCTGATCCGGGTACCGATGCTGCAAACGGTTCCTTTGCAGGTTGGAGTTTTCCTGTTGCCGCATCGAAAGAATACAGCAGCACTTTGTCGATACCAAGATCTGTCACCAACAACCAGTGATTATCTGACGAGATGATGGCCCCATGTGTATGCGGTCCTTTTTGCCGCTGGGGATCTTTTCCCGAACCTGTATGCTGGATAGTATAAGCTATACCAAGGCTGCCATCCGTATTAATGGGTAGCACGGACAAACTACCGCTGCTGTAATTGGAAATGAATAACCATTTACCTGTCTTATCTACTTCCACGTGACAGGGATGATCGCCACCCGATGGTTGTTTGTTAATAAGCGTTAACGTTCCGGTCTTTTTATTAAAGGCAAAAGCAGCTACATCACCTCCCTTACCATCCTGGGGAGCTATTTCACTCACCGCGTATACGAATCGACCATTGGGTGAAACAGCAACAAAAGAGGGATTCGGGGATTGTATATGGCTCATTTCACGGGCTGTTCCGTCGGCGCTGTTAAACCGGTACACATAAACGCCCTCGCTTTTAGGCGAATCGTAGGTCCCAACGATCATGTAATGCTCCTGGGCAGCAGTTGCCAGGAAAAAAAAGGAGGAAATCAAACTAAGGGAGAGTCGCATCGGCTTGTTTTAGAAAGTGAATATCCTTTTTTCAAATGATTTTAACAAACCCTCATCAACGTTAGCACAATCTGGCACAATCTTATCACTGGTTGTTTGTCCAATAATTTTTTAAACAATTAAATGTAAAGTCATGAAAAGAATATTTACTTTATCGGCCGTTGTTCTCACCGTTGCACTTTTTCTCAGCAGTTGCGTAAAGAGCAGCGTTCCCCCGAACAATGAAAACTACTGGCTTTCCAAGGAAAGAGGTGAAGTGGTATACAGCGATAGTTATTGTAACTACTTCGTCGTTGAAACTTATTACGGGTATACGGTCGTACGGGCCTATGGAACGTACAAACCTTATGAAGGAAGTATTGTATACGGGAACTTCAGCAGCAAAGGGACAAAGGACATGTATGACTATTCACCCGGTTACGTGTTTACCGGTACGGTTACGGATTACTGGTTAAGCTATACCGAAGCACAGGATGCCATGGATTATTATTGCCCGCTTTATGGAAAGGGAGCAACAAGAGTATTCAAACAATCGACTATCAAACAACAAGAAAAGAAATAAAATCCCTGTGAATCAAATTGGAAGTCATCGCATAGCCTATGCGATGACTTTTTTTATAAGGACTAAAAAAATAAGGCGGTACCGGACAAAGCCTGTACCAGCAAGGCAGCTACGAACAGGAAATATAAAATGGAAATGACAAGGACCTGTTTCCGGTTCTTTGCCAGGTAATAGCCTGCGAGTGGTAAGATCTGCAAAGAATGGATCCCGGCGAAATGAGCGATCCGCAGGTCACCATGATCCCTGCTCCAGTTGACCAGGGGTAACCCTGCTGACCCATCCGGCGCGCCTACGGTATGTTTCATGATCGACAGCATGGCGCCACCCTCGAGGGAGAAAAAAATAAATAAAAGCACGCCAAGTCGTATACCCCACACATAAGCAACAGTAACAGCAAAATGTTTCAGACGGAAAAA
>JANMKG010000258.1:0-11268 GCA_031371915.1 Chitinophagaceae bacterium
GTTAATGCCCTGTAGGCAGAGAAGAGAATAAATGGAAGAATGATTCCCGCCAGCGGAATATGCGTTCCCAGGATGATATAATAAATGATCCGGCTGTTGCCAACCGCCGCTTTCTCGAGTTCGGTAACAATGCCATCATGATTCACATCTCCAAACCTGGTTTCACCGGCAAAAAGATGGTGACAGATATAACTCACCAGGAACAGGCTAGAAAGAAACATCGCGGAGAGCATGATGTTCCTGTGCAGTTTATAATTCCTTGCTTTCACAGCGATCAACGCAAATACCAGTAATACCACCACACAGGAATTAAGAATAGCATTGGCTTTGGCGAACAGGTGCACATCAAATCCCAGGTTAATGTTCCATTTCACGCGGCTCAGCAGCATGATCGCTGCAAATACGATCCCTGAGAAAAGGAAAATAAGAAACCTTGCTTTTTTATCATTCTTCTTCCAGGCAGCTGGCAACATCTTTTTTATTTTTTACGTAAAAAATAGAATAATAACCCCACGCCAAATATCGCCAGCAGGAATACCACTGCGATCAATTGCAGTTTCCCATCAAAGAAACTTTTTTCTTTGGGATCCTTTTCCATCGTCAGCAGGATGAGGTCATTTGATAATTTCGCGAGGGAAGATGAATCAAGACCATGGTAGTATCCCCTTACATAACGGTTGCTGTCGATCAGTACAAAATGATCTGTATGAATAAAACTGGTATCGATACCCTGCCCGTCCACGATACCGATCTTCATCTCTTCAATGGCGAGGTCATAAATCTCTTTTTTATCCCCCGTGAGCAACCACCAGTTTTCGGGGTTTACCTGGAATCGGTCGGCCCAGTACTTCAATCGGTCTACAGAATCTCTTTCCGGGTCAATACTAAAAGACAAAAAATGAACCTGTTTATTCGACCTGTCCCCGACCCTGTTCCCGTTGTTAATCGATTCCGCGAGTCGTTTCATATTACGGGTGAGACCCGGGCAGATGGTGGGGCAATGTGTAAAGAAAAAATCCGCGATCACGATCTTTCCTTTCAGGTCCGCCCAGCTGACCTTCCGTCCTTCCTGGTTGAGCAGGGAAAAATCGCCCACCTGGTGCCAGGCCGTATCCATTACCCTTTTGCCTTTTTTTGTCATCAATGTGACCGAGTCGGGCAGGTAATGCCGTGGCATAGTAATAGCGGTTTCACTTTTCTCTCTTACAATATAATAGGAGACCAGCGGCAGCAATATCGCCAGCATGACCGCGTATAGCGCTTTCTTGTTCACTGTTTCAGTTTTAAGCTCCGAACAAAATAAAAACCATCAAACCGGTTTCCGGCCTGATGGTTTGATTGATTATTTACCAATATCTTGTTTTATTCTTTTCCACCTTGTTCTACCGGCTTCTCAGCAGGCTGTTCATGCTTCCCGTGTTTATTCGGCATTGTTGTTTCCTTGAAATGCTGGTCGTAATTATTGCGAAGGTTCTTATAGGAATTACCATCCGCGATAAAAGCAATGATAAACCAGACAAAGAGCATCAGCGGTACAACGATGGTCATGATCATGTTCCTGATCTCGTCACCCAGGTGCATGAACACTGATACAATATAATAAGCTTTGGCAAGGGTCAGTATACAAACCATCCCCTTAAAACCGAGCACCAGGCCGGCATTGGGGTTGGCACCCTTGTGAATGGTATAAATGGTCAGCCCGATCGCCAGTTCGATGATCGTGATCACCGATAACAGGATCGTTGTTTTCCTTACACGCTTCTTAAACTCCACATCATCGCTGTGGTGATGAAAACTTACTTCTTCAAAAGCCGGGTGTTGCATAGACAATTATATTAATAGCGTTATTAGCGTTTATTGGCGTTATTAGCGCTCCTTAGCGTTTTTAGATCAGGTAGAAACAAAGGAATACGAATACCCATACCAGGTCTACAAAGTGCCAGTACAGACCGGCTTTTTCTATCATCAGGTAATGTCCTTTATTCTGGAATACATTTTTCTGTGTCATGATCAGCATAATAATATTGATCACCACACCGGAGAATACGTGGAAACCATGGAAACCGGTGATGCCAAAGAAATAACCACCAAAAGCCACAGGTCCTTTCTCACGGATATGCATTTCCGCTACATCCAGCATGCCGCGCAACTGTGCATCCGACATTGCCGCCAGTTCCGGCAGGCTATGCGCATGATTATGGCCGTGTACTATACTAACGAGGGTTTCATGCGGTGTATTATTCAGCGCGGCGGTGAGTGCCGCGGTATTTTCTACCAATTTACCCCATGGGTTTCCTCTCATATTCTGTACGGCCAATTCGAGCTTGCCATTTACCAGTACGGCATGTTCCCCTGTAAGCAAGTGATGCCATTCCCATGCCTGGCAACCCAGGAACGCTAAACCACCCACGATGGTCCAGGCGATCCATTTCATCACGCCTTGTTTGTCTCCCTTATGTCCGGCATGTACTGCCAGCACCATCGTAACAGAACTGATGATCAGGATAAAGGTCATCACGCTCACGAAAGCCAGCGGAAGATTGGTATGACCCGCACCCGGGAATGCATTGAACACGGCGTTGGGATCTGGCCAGAAATTCTGGCTAAAGCGGATAGAGCCGTACGATATCAGGAAAGCGCCAAACGTAAAGGCATCGCTCATCAAAAAATACCACATCATCAGTTTGCCATACTCCAGGTTGAATGGGCTTTTACCCCCGCTCCACCATTTGGTCTGATGTACTGTTGCTGTTGTAGACATACTTATAAAAATTCAAAAAATTTATAATCAAAGGCCCTTATCCGCCAATTATCAAAAAGAAAACCAATAAATACACCCAGAGCAGGTCCACGAAATGCCAGTAGGTCGCGGCTACTTCCACCGGAACTGAACTGTACAGTTTTGTCTTCCCGACGAATGCTTTAATAAACATTACTATCAATGTGATGATCCCGCCAATCACATGGATCGCATGCAATCCAAAGATCACGTACAGGAACTGGCCCGCGCCCGATCCTTTGAACGTGATCTGCTGCGCCCAGAGATCCTGGAACCCCAGCCACTGCAGGAACACAAATGCTGTTCCCAGCAAAAGCGTTACACCGATCAGCACCCGGTATTTTCCCATCTCCCGTTGCTTAAAAGATCTTAAGGCCAACTGTATCGTCACACTGCTGATAATAATGACCGCTGTTGACACCCAGAACACTTTCGGTATGGCCACCGGTACCCAGCTTGTCTGGTTGCTCTTTACGATAAATGCACTGGTCAAACCAGCAAACATCATCAGGATGCTTCCGATAGCCACCCATAAGGTGAACTTATGAGGATGAATCCTCTTTTTTTGTTCTGCACTCACAATACTTATACTCATACTATTTTATACAGTTATTAGCTTTTAGCTTTTAGCTCTTAGCTCTTACTAACAGCTAAAGGCTAAGGGCTAACAGCTCGTTTACGTTTTACTTAACAAAAGAGCCAGCATCACCACCGGCAAGTACATATAACTTCCAAACATCACTTTTCTTGCCGAACCCACATCCATTTTCCTGTACAGCGTCACACATCTCCCGATCATGAACAAATTCGCTACCATTATCAATCCCAAACTTATTTTTCCCTGCGTTGTATGATAATCACACATCCCGGTATAATAAGGCGCCAGCGTAACCGGGATCAGCAATAACGAATATGCGATCGTCTGCATCGCGGTGAATTTCGTCGGACCTTCTTCAGCCGGTAACAACTTAAACCCGGCAGTCGTATAATCCTTGTGCGATACCCAGGCAATCGCCCAAAAATGGGGAAACTGCCAGAAGAACTGGAAAGCAAACAACACCCAACCACCGGTTCCCAGTTCGTTATCACCCGCTGCCCAACCGATCAAACAGGGCAGCGCTCCCGGAACAGCACCCATTAATACCGCTATTGAATTCACTTTCTTCAATGGCGTATAGATGAACGCGTACAGGAACAAACTAAAAGCCGCCAGTCCTGCCGCCAGCCAGTTGAAATAATTACCGAGTATGAACACTCCAAGCGCACCGGTGATGATGGCAAAAGCCCATCCTTCCGTTACACTCATCCGTCCTGCAGCCACGGGGCGATTAGCCGTCCGTTTCATTACCGCATCGGTATCTTTTTCAACTACCTGGTTAATGGCATTCGCACTGCCTGTTACCAGCATCCCACCTGCAAAGAGCAAGAATATCATTGTCCACGTGCCCCGCACATAATTTCCAGATCCCTGTGTGAGCAAAAAACTGATCACACTGCTGAACACCACCATGATACTCAGCGAAAGCTTGACAAGCTGCAAATAATCTTTGATCTTCTTCATCCGGCCTCCTCCCGACCTCCTCCGTAAGAGGAGGCCACCCTTGCACAGCCCTCGTTTAGCGAAAATTCATTACTATATGTCAAATACCTTTTACACATATTTTTTTTTCAAACAATAAGAGCCATTCCAAATGTTCAGACTCTTAAGCCCCTCCTGCGGAGGGGTTTGGGGAGGCCTAATGCTTGCTTTCATTCTCCCCGATCGGCTCCGTCTGCGGAATGAATTCTCTGCCGTCTTTACCATAATCATAAGCCCAGCGGTGTACTTCCGGGATCTCACCTTCCCAGTTACCATGTCCGGGACGGATCGGTGTGGTCCATTCCAGTGTATTAGCACCCCAGGGGTTTTGCGTGGTCACTTTTCTTCCTTTAAAAATAGAATAGAAGAAGTTGAACACAAACATCAGTTGCATCGCGAATACGATGATGGAAACGATCGTGATCATTTTATCGAGATCGCCGAAATTCCGGAAGGAAACCCAGCTGCTCTTGTCAAGGTAACGGCGGGGCATACCGGCCAGCCCTTCGTAGTGCATCGGCCAGAAGATCAGGTATGCACCTACCATGGTCACCCAGAAATGGATAAACCCAAGAGTGCTGTTCAGGTAACGCCCGAACATTTTCGGGAACCAGTGATACACACCGGCAAACATTCCGAAGAAGGAGGCTACCCCCATTACAATATGGAAGTGGGCCACAACGAACATGGTATCATGCAGGTGAATATCGATAGTCGAGTTACCCAGGAAGATACCGGTCAGTCCACCGGATATAAATAAACTTACAAAACCAATAGCGAAAAGGGTGGCCGGTGTGAACCGGATATTACCCCGCCATAGAGTGGTAAGCCAGTTAAATACTTTGATGGCTGATGGCACCGCGATCAGCAGTGTCAGCAATACAAAAATGGAACCCAGGAACGGGTTCAGTCCCGTCACGAACATATGATGCGCCCAAACCAGGAAGGCAAGGATCGTAATCGCAAACAACGAACCCAGCATCGCCATATAACCAAAGATGGGTTTGCGGCTGTTCACCGATAATATTTCCGACACCATTCCCATGGCAGGTAATAAAATGATATATACTTCCGGGTGACCAAGGAACCAGAACAGGTGTTGGAACAAGATCGCACTTCCTCCTTCATTAGGTAATATTTCACCATTCACCACGATATCACTCAGGTAAAAACTGGTACCCAGGTTACGGTCAAACAATAAGAGGATCAACCCGGATAATAATACCGGGAAGGATAATACCCCCAGAACCGCGGTAAAGAACATGGCCCAGATCGTCAGTGGTAAGCGGGTCATGCTCATTCCTTTTGTACGCATGTTCAGGATGGTGGAAATATAGTTTAGTCCTCCCAGCAGGGAAGAGATAACGAATAAAGCCATGCTCACAATCCAGAGGTCCATACCCAGTTTGGATCCTTGCGAAGCCTGGCCCAATGCGCTAAGCGGGGGGTAGACTGTCCAGCCACCGGCGGCGGGACCCGTGGAAATAAACAAAGAAGATATCATTACCACACTGGCCATAAAGAAGAACCAGTAAGAAAGCATGTTGAGGAAAGGCGAAGCCATATCCCTGGCACCGATCTGCAGCGGGATCAGGATATTGGCGAATGTTCCGCTCAGCCCGGCTGTCAATACAAAAAATACCAGCACAGTTCCGTGCATGGTGATCAGGGCATAATAAAACTCCGGTTGTATTTGTCCACCCTTAGCCCAATGCCCGAAGAAAGTTTCCAGGATAGGGAAGGACTGGTCAGGATAACCTAGTTGCAACCGGAAAAGCACCGAGAACAACCCCCCGATGATGGCCCATATCATACCGGTGATCAGGAACTGTTTCCCGATCGTTTTGTGGTCCATGCTGAAGATGTACTTCGAAACGAACGATTGCTTATGATGACCATGGTGCTCATCATGATGCACCGCATGTGCAGCGGCCACTCCGGAATGTACATTCATTGCTTCACTCATAATCTTTTTTTTTGTCCTTATCTCCGCCAGCTGGCGGAGGGTTTGAAATTCTTTATTGTAAGATGCCCGGGTTCAGCATCATTTATTTTTCTTTCATTGCTACAGCAACAGGTTTTACACTGTCGGGTTTTGCAGCTGTTGGATCTTTATCAGGGTTGGCCACCAGGTATTGTGGCTTCTTCCCTGCCAGCCATGCATCAAATTCTTCCTGTGTTTCCACCACCACTACTCCTCTCATACCCGTATGTCCTTTACCACACATCTGGTCGCAGGATAATTCATATACAAAATCCGGGTTACCGGTCTTTTCTTTCATTTGTTTGGTAGTGAATCTTGGCGTGAACCACATCGTGGTGGGTGTGCCGGGTACCGCATCCATCTTCATCCGGAAATGCGCCAGGCCCACATCGTGTATCACATCTTTGGAGCCAATGATCAGCTTGACTGGTCTGTTGACCACGATATGCATTTCCTGTTCTACGAAAACATCATCATGGTTAGCAGGATCATCCCATAACTGGCCGGCGGGATTATTTTTCCCCGGGTCAACCTGTTTGAAATATTTTTTACCAAATACGCCCTGTCCATCGGGACCATCATGACCGGGGTAACGGAACTCCCAGCCAAACTGCTTGCCTGTCACTTCCACTACCATCGCATTTTTGGGAGCTTCCCCGGTTATCTTGAACCAGTAGAAAAGTCCAAATCCTACCAGGACGGTCAATGCAATAGCCGGGATCACGGTCCAGATCAGTTCGAGTTTATTATTGTGAGGGTAGTAATAAGCTTTTCTTTTATCGGACGCCTGGTATTTATAAGCAAACCAGAAGAGTGCTACCTGGGTAATGACAAAAACAACCCCGGTAAGGGCCAGGGTGATCCACATCATCCTGTCGATATCAACTCCCTGTGTAGAAGCAGCTTCACCCAATATCTTTCCCCGCAATTTCACGTTGCAATAATATACACCTATCAGGCCTGCAATGAGGAATACCAGCAGCATGAACCCGTTGATCCGGTTCGTTTGTTTGCGGGCCTTGTCTTCCCCCCGTAAAACGCCAACATACTCACTGGCCTTGGCGATCTGAAACGTGATCAGAAAACCCAATCCTAAAATTGCAACTATGAAAAATGTTTGCATAATCTATGTATCTAAATTCCAAATAATAATATCAAATCTCTTTCTTCTTCACTCTTTACGTATGATGGATCACACTTTCCTTGAGGAAAGGATGATTCCTGGCCAGCAGGGGCGCTTTGCTTAACGCCAAACCGGTTACGTACATGATCAATCCTACAAATCCTAAGGCCACCCCGAAATCATATAATATCATAGGTACCTCTGTCTCTCCTGTTTTGGCATCTGTCATCGGGCTGGGGAATACCATCTGGAAGAAATCCAGCCAGTGACCGAATATGATCAGCAGTGACATGAAGGTGACCGTTGAATAATTTCTTTTTGATCCTCTTCTCATTAATATCAGCAGTGGGGCCAGGAAATTGATCATGAACATCAGCCAGTAGATCCCGCTGTAAATACCCTGTGCCCTTGGTTTGAAATAAGTTGTTTCCTCTGGTATGTTGGCATACCAGATCAGCATGAACTGCGAGAACCACAGGTAGGTCCAGAAGATGGAAAAAGCAAACATGAACTTACCCAGGTCATGCAAATGCTCTTCATTCACCAGTTCCAGGTAATTATTGTTCTTGAGGAATACGATAAATAAGGTAAGGAGCGCAATCCCTGCCACAAAAGTGCTGGCAAATGTATACCAGCTGTACATGGTACTGTACCAATGGGCATCAATACTCATCAGCCAGAGCCAGGGAATGGAGGACATTACGGTTAAGGCAAAAACAACGATGTAGATGGCTGCCCAAACCGTATTCTTCCACATATATTTTTTCCCTTCTTCCCTTGTCAGTGGTTTATCATCAATACTCCGGGATAATTTTCTCATTTTCCATCCGAGCAAAGACCAGGCGACGATAGTAAATACCGTCATGAAAGTAAAAAATCCTTTGTTTAAAAACCCTGCTTTAAAAGTAAGGATCTTATCATGTTTAACATGCTCTGTATCGGTCCAGTGATACAATTCGTGGTTGCCACCAAAGCATATAACCAGCAGGATAACACCACAAATGATCCCGATCACGGGTACACACGTGGATATAGCTTCAGAGACCCTGCGGAAAGCTGTTTGCCAACCACCCCAGGCCAGTGTAAGGGCACATAGAAAAAACATGACCGCGTTCACCAGCAGTAAGAAATATACACTGTTCTGCAGGAGCGAGCCCCAGAAACGGGCCTGTTGGTGCGGATCAGATTTTGCACCATGTGTTACATACAATGCAAGGATCGCTAATACGCCGATGATCATCAGTGTAACGGCGATGATATTGTATCGCTTTGGTACTACAAATTTTTCCCGTATTGACATCAGTGTTCGTTTATTATTGCTTCAAAAATTATCTTTCTTACATCTTTTTCTTTGTCGTATCCACCGGCGCTTTGGCCATGGAATCAGTAGCCGCTTTATTGCCCCCTGTGCTTGCCTGTTGCTTCTCCTTGATATAATGGATGATCATCCAGCGCTGCTGTGTACTCAATTGCGAAGCATAGCTTCCCATCGCATTTTTACCATAAGTGATTGAATGAAACATCGTGCCTTCAGCCATTGCCATATACTTGGGATCTCCTACAAGCGTAGCCGGTTTGGAGGGATAAGGACCCGTGCCGTCTTTGTACAAAGGACCGTTCCCGTCCAGTTTCTCGCCATGACAAATACCACAATTCACCAGGTAAAGTCTTGATGCTTCTACAAAATCTTTCGCACTAAGCGCGGGAAGCGGGTTACTAAACCCGGCAGAAGCCGCGTAACCTGCGGAATCGTTCGCGTTAGGATATATATTGAGCATATCGCCCCTTGCTATCGTTCCTTTTACCGGCAAAGAAGAATAATTAACTCCTTCCCTTTGCAAACCTTCCCTGGTCGCATAGGTCTCATAAGCGCGGCTATAAGACATGTCCGGCATGTAGGCTCTTCCGGGGCTGCGGCGAACTTTGTTGCAACTTACCATCGCCACGACCACTGCCGCAAACCCTGTGATGATCCAAAATTTTTTCATCGTCAGATATTATAATTATTTAATGAACCGCTTCTTCCTTTCTTTCAAATCGTTTTGTCTCCTTATCATACCGGCCCAGCCACCAGCCTGTTTCTTTGTATTGTACGGCCACATCCGTAGCGCCGAGACCCTTTAGAAAATTGATCGCTTCTTCTTCATTTGTTTTATCTGTACACTCCAGGGCCATCACAAAAGTATCGTCGGTGGAACGGGGATTAAAATGATCTTTTCTTACAAAAGGCGCCAGCTGGCACAAATAACAAAAAGTGAGTACCATTCCTACGGCAGCAAACAATACAGTCAGCTCAAACGTAATGGGTATCCATGCGGGTAAAGCGAAGAAAGGTTTGCCACCAAAATTCAGGCGCCAGTCGATCGTCAATGCCCAGGTGATGAAACCTACCGCTGTGGCCGTTCCGGTGATCGCATAGACAAACCCGGCCGTATGCAGGCTGGTATCCCGCAGACCCATTGCTTTATCCAGCCCGTGTATCGGGAAAGGAGTAAAGACATCATGGATCTTATACCCGGCACGCCGTGTCTTTTTTACAGCCGGAAACAAGACCGCTTCATCGTAAAAACTTCCCGTTACAAATTTTTTTACACTCATACCCCAAACCCCTAAAGGGGCTTTTAGACTCCGAATTTTGTAATCACTTCACTTGACGGTCCTGCATCAACTCCGGAATCGGTTAAAAAATATTTTATTTCCCGTCACTTTTTTACTCAGTCAAATACCTGTCACTCTCCTGCCCTAAGTCTCCCCTTTAGGGGGACAGGGGGCTATGCCCCATGATCATGTCCATGTTTCTCCACAAACTCATTCGCACTTTCCCTTTCCAGTTCTGTCATCTTTTCTTTATAATTCTCGCCGCTGCGTTTTAATATATGTTTGATCTCCGCGATCGCGATGACCGGGAAGAACTTGGAGAACAGGAAATAACAGGTAAAGAACAACCCGAATGTTCCCATATAAAATCCAACTTCCCAGATCGTCGGTGAATAATAGGTGCTCCAGGCACTTGGCAGGTAGTCACGGTATACAGAAGTAACGATGATCACAAAACGCTCGAACCACATACCAATATTGATAAGGATGGACATGAAGAAGGTCAGTACCAGGTTTCTTCTCATTTTGCGGAACCAGAAGATCTGCGGCGACAATACGTTACAACCCATCATGATCCAGTAACTCCACCCGTAAGGGCTGTTCAGGTTGAGCCTGTTCTGGAAGAAAGCAAAATTCTCGTAAGGCTGGGCCGAATACCAGGCCATGAACAATTCGGTGAGGTATGCGATACCCACGATCGACCCTGTCAGCACAATTACTTTATTCATCACTTCAATATGCTCGAGGGTGATGTATTCCTGTAACCCGAGTACTTTCCGGGTAACCACAAGTAGTGTTTGCACCATCGCGAACCCTGAGAAGATGGCACCAGCAACAAAGTAGGGCGGGAAGATGGTCGTATGCCATCCCGGGACGACCGAGGTGGCAAAGTCGAAGGATACGATCGTGTGTACTGATAATACCAGCGGTGTACTCAACCCGGCTAATACCAGGGAGAGCGCTTCATGACGCTGCCAGTGTTTGGTACTTCCGGTCCAGCCGAATGCCGCCACACCATAAAACATTTTTCTCCATTTCTTCTTTGCCCTGTCACGCAAGGTTGCGAGATCCGGGATCAGACCGGAATACCAGAATAATAAGGAAACGGTGAAGTAAGTTGATATCGCGAATACATCCCAGAGAAGCGGTGAGTTAAAGTTCACCCATAAAGGACCTCTTGTATTGGGATAAGGAAGTACAAAGAA
>JANMKG010000277.1:0-2360 GCA_031371915.1 Chitinophagaceae bacterium
ATTAAGCATAAAATTGTGATAAGAACATACGAGAGTAATAAAAAATAGATTCTTTCTTTTTTATAATTTTTAAGCCCAAGAATAAGCGCTACGAAAGAGCAGAAATACCACAAGGGGATTGTGAAATAGCTTTTTGCCCAATCCTGGAGTAATCTTTCCCAAACACTTTTTCCCATAACAGCAAATTACATCCCGTTTACGTCTCATTATTTTTTTGAAGGTTAGAAAAAAACATTTAAAAATGTTTTTTTCCTGATTCCTTCCGGGTGAAATAGCAACAATTTTGAAAATCAGCTCTTTGACAGAGGAATAAGCAGGAGATTTTGTGTTTACAACAGGTTTTGCCAGTAAAGAACATTTTTTCGATAGCTGCTTTCCCATGGATAACGAATGGTGGATGGATAGTTTTAATTATCATTTGGCCAATGCTACGGGGACTGCCAAAAACCGGGGAAAAGAGTAGGCGGTGGAATTTTCTGGCACAGCACCATAATACTGAACGTCAGTGTAACATCAAATAAATAATTATGAAAAAGATGATCTTGATCTTCCTGTTAACCTTGAGTGTCCATTGTTTTGCACAAAAAGATAATTTTATACCGGTTCCGAGCAGTGTGACCGTACTGGGACAGGAATATGCTACTCTTTTTAGAGAACAGGCGACCATTCTCGCGCAAATAGAGAAAGAACTTGCACAAAAAAAGGGAACGTTTACCAGTGTTAATTCCCTGGTCTCTTATTCCTGTTCAAGATGGAGCCAGCTAGCGGGACAAGCTTGTGAAGTAGATATTAACGGATTAAGCAATGCCCTGTCGGCTACTGGCCCAACGGGGACCAATTACCAAAGCTATATAGGTGGGTTAAAATTTTCTGATGAATTTAAAAGAAACCTATTAGATATCAATACATCTATACGGTCCGTTGAGGGCGTGAATGACCTTAATTCAATACTGTATTCTTATTCCACGGGTTTAGCTCAATCGAGCCTCAGTGCACAGGAAAAAGAAAATTTAAGAATGTATATTGTTGGATTGAATTATGGATACTACGTTTTAATGAATTGCGATAGAATGCAACAAATTTTAATATCGCAGGGAGATGGTCATGAGATGAACCGTAGTATCTGGGGTATTATCAGGGCAGCCGTACGTTGTGCTTTGGGTACTATTGGCGGAGGTTTATTGGGTTCGCTCGGAGGTGCTGCAGCAGGCACCCTTACTATTCCAGTGATAGGAACTGTTGGAGGTGCTACTGTAGGTTTTTGGGGTGGAGCCATGGCAGGCGCATCTCAATCCTGTTTTGAGTAAATTAGTATCATGCTTAATAGACAGTTACCGTTATTTGTTTGCAGCCTTCTAAGTCTCTTTATCCTGATCAGGGTAATAAAGAATGGAACGCTTTTACAAATACTTCTTGCAGCTGGTGGCTTTGCCTTATTTCTTACCCTCCTGGTAATGACACGGAGGATGCGCAATGACCACAAGTAAGCTAATGAACAGTAATGAGCTGCCAGGTTCAGCTCATTACTGTTTTAAAATGGACTTGTGCGGATTCATACTAAATATTCCATTCTTTTAATTTTGTCTCTTGCGGCATTCAATAATATTTATTGCCAGGATACGAAAGGAGGTAAAGCTGCGAAACCGGAGATCCTTACATCCGGGTTTATAGACATTATAAATAACGGGCAGGTCAATGCTTCGGCCAGGTTCATTCGTTTATCCATCGGTGAACCAGGTAAATTTGCTATTCCTCTTTCCATTTACAGCGGCGTTTCATCCAATAATTTTCAAAACCAGCAAAGCCCCGGCGGACAGCGCTCCAACGAGCATTTGGTGAATAGCTTTATTAACCCTTTAAGCGGGCTAGCCAATATTTCGGTGGACGGGATTATTTTCTTTAACCGGAAAACATCTTCCCGTATTACCCAGGGTGGTTTTTTATATCATGGAGGGATAAGGATTCTTACGGGTTTTAAGACAGGTCCTCCAACAGACCCAACGACCGGGAGGCCCATTAATTTCCTGAATAGCTTCGCTACCCTTGGATTATATTTTCAAACCGGGGCCTGGGAGAGAAACAATGCAAAGAATGTCGGGGTCTTCTGGCTGGCGGGTCGCTATATCACCTGCAAAACAGGGGAAAGGCAATTACAGGAAATACTTCCGGGTATACAAACCAATGGATTCTATCATGGTTGGTCAGTGGCCTGGGGAATAGAGATCAATAACCTGGTCAATATAAAAGTCGTTTACTACAAGTATATCAAAAGACCTGAAATAGATTATTCCCTGCCGATCTACCAGTTTTCCTTTAATTATTCGTTGCGATGACCTCACCCTTTTGATCAATCTTTCATT
>JANMKG010000280.1:0-3298 GCA_031371915.1 Chitinophagaceae bacterium
CCTCCATCAAACTGGACCCTTATAAAGAGACAGCCGATATTGACGAAAGCAATAATACCTACGGTGATATCAAACCGCCTAGCAAATTCAAAGTGTTCAAACAAAAACAGATCACGGCGCCGCCAACAGGTATCAACCCGAGGCAGAAGGCGACAGAGAAGAAAGGATTTTGACCTCACCCCCATAACATTTCGTTTTAATACGAAAAGCTTTCCCAAAATCCCCTCTCCAATTGGAGAGGGGATTTTGACTTTATATTCAGTAATAAAACACGATGATGCTCTGGGGTGAGGTCTACCGCCCGTAAAACAATGATAGAATTTTAGCTCATTTGCAGTAGATTTGACGCCTTCTTCGGCAACAATCACACACACTTTAAACAGGAAAAAATGAAACGTTTTCTTCTTCTTTTCATTACGGTATTTTCTTCTGCACTCCTCTTTGCACAGAACATACAGAATAATCCCAACAGCAACCACGGTAATAAGTTTGAACAAATGGGCGCTAGCTTTCCCACTCCCAATGAATACAGGACAGCCAGCGGTGCTCCCGGCCCGAAGTACTGGCAGCAACGTTGTGACTATGATATCAAATGTGAGCTGGATGAAAAAAATCTAAGGCTTAACGGCAGTGAGACAGTTACCTATTTTAATAACTCACCCAATGAACTCGTATATCTCTGGTTGCAACTGGATGAGAACCAGCACAGCAGTGTAAACAATGCGAATTACCAGAACAACAATCCCATGGGAAGGCAGACCAGTCCCCAGCAGATCGACAGGGCTGATGAGGCTAAAAGCGATAACGGGATGGGATTTAATATTATGAAACTCGCAGACGCGGCCGGCAAGCCTTTGAAGTACACAGTCAATAAGACCATGATGCGGGTTGAATTACCTGCGCCGTTAAAACCAGGGCAACGGTTTGTTTTTAACCTCGACTGGAATTATAAAATATCCGATCGTATGACAAGAGGTGGCCGCGGTGGTTATGAATATTTTCCTGAAGATGGCAACAACGAGTTTACAATGAGCCAGTGGTATCCCCGTCTTTGTGTGTACAGCGATTTCCAGGGATGGCAGAATCACCAGTTCACTGGTCGCGGTGAGTTCGCATTGACCTTTGGTAATTTTAAAGTACAGATGACCGTTCCCGCTGATCATGTGATCGGCGCCACCGGTGAATGCCAGAACTACCAACAGGTGTTGACCCCTGCGCAGTTTGCCCGCTGGCAGCAGGCAAAGAATGCGAAGGATGTAATGGAAATAGTGACGCTGGCTGAAGCGAAAGCAGCTGAAAAACAAAAAAGCCCCGCGAAAAAAACCTGGATATTCAAAGCTGATAATGTCCGTGACTTTGCCTGGGGTTCTTCCCGGAAATTCGTAATGGATGCGATGCCGCAGATGGTGAATGGCAAGAAGATTATGTGCATGAGCTATTATGCGAAAGAAGCCTATGGACTGTACCGTAAATTCTCTACCAAAGCCGTAGCGCATACGATCAAGACCTATTCTGATTTCACGATCCCTTACCCCTATCCTGTTGCGCAAAGCGTGGAAGCCAGCAACGGTATGGAATACCCGATGATCTGTTTCAATTTTGGAAGAACAGAAAAGGACGGTACTTACAGTGAAGGCACGAAGAATGGTATGCTGGGTGTGGTGATCCATGAAGTGGGTCATAATTTCTTCCCCATGATCATCAACAGTGATGAACGCCAGTGGAGCTGGATGGATGAAGGCCTCAATACATTTGTTGAGTACCTGACCGAAGAACTCTGGGATAATAAATTCCCCAGCCGTCGTGGTCCTGCTTCAACTATCACGGATTATATGAAACTACCGAAAGATCAACTGGAGCCGATCATGACCAACAGTGAGAATATCGTACAGTTCGGTCCCAATGCTTATTCAAAACCCGCTACAGGTCTGAATATCCTGCGGGAGACCATTATGGGTCGTGAGCTTTTCGATTATGCTTTTAAAGAATATGCCAGGAGATGGGCCTTCAAACATCCCGAACCCGCTGATCTTTTCCGTACACTGGAAGATGCCAGCGGCGAGGACCTTGACTGGTTCTGGAGAGGCTGGTTCTATAGCACGGAAGCCTGTGATATTTCTCTTGATACAGTGAAATATGCAAAGGCGGACGTGAATGCGATGCCGCCGGAATCAAAAGAAACAACAATAAAACGTGCTGTTGATAGACCGCAGGTACCAACATTTGATGATATCTCCAAGATCAGGAATCGCCAAGATAAAAATATCGTTTTCAAGACCGATGCGGATACCAGCACCCGTGATTTTTACTGGCGGTATGATCGCGGCATCGAGGCTTATGATTCTACTAAATACGATCTGACCTTACCCGCTAACCAGCCCGAAGCATTGACAGATGCCGAAAAACAAAAATATGCTGGTAAGAATATGTATGAACTGACCTTCAGCAATAAAGGAGGACTGGTAATGCCCATCATCATCGAATGGACTTACAAAGACGGAACAAAGGAAGTGGAACGCATTCCCGCGCAGGTATGGCGTTTAAATGAGAACAAAGTAGTCAAGTCATTCTTTAAGGATAAGGAAGTGGCTTCGATCAAACTGGATCCGATGCGGGAGACTGCGGATATCAATGAATCCAATAACAGCTGGAATACGATCGCCGAACCTTCCAAGTTCTCGGTCTTCAAAGGAAGACAGGGTGGCGCCCGTGGAGCTGGGGGACAAGCCGGTAATCCGATGCAGAAAGCACAGGAGAAGAAAGGATTTTAGAGTTACAACACAGAGTCACAGGGGTAACAGAGTTACACAGAGATAGCTATTCTAAAACTTAACACTCTGTGTAACTCTGTATCTCCGTATCTCTGTGTTGTACCTCTTCCTCAGGATTTCTTTTTCCCTTCACTCCTAGTGGTTTTGGAAGAAGGATCCTGTATACGTTTTTGTTCTTTTAGTTTTTGCGAAAGGATCCATTCGATCTGGCCGTTCACACTGCGAAAATCATCGGAGGCCCATTTTTCTAGGGCCTTATAGATCTCGTTGTCGATCCTTATGACATATGTTTTTTTGTCACTCATAGGCTGGATCGATGATTATTGATACAGGGTACCTGTGTTCAAGACCGGTGTAGCTGCTTTTTCCCCGCAAAGCACGACCATCAGGTTACTGACCATGGCGGCCTTTTTTTCTTCATCAAGGTTTACGATCTGTTTTTTACTGAGCATTTCGAGTGCCAGTTCTACCATGCCTACAGCACCTTCTACAATTTTAAACCGGGCAGCAACGATAGCGGTAGCCTG
>JANMKG010000349.1:0-3266 GCA_031371915.1 Chitinophagaceae bacterium
AATGAAAAGCCCCCATCTCTTTAAGCTCGCGGGACTCTTCGAGCTCTCTTGAGGTCGTATAAATATAAACCGGGATATGCTTTAGCCTTTCATCAGCTTTTATCTCCTGCAGGCAGATTTTGCCGCTCACTCTCGGCATCCTGAGATCAAGGAAAATGCAATCGGGCAACGCGAGAGTAGTATCCTTAAGCCGTTCCAGCGCCTGCTCACCATTATTTACCTCTGTACAGGTAATGTTCGCATCTACCTCCCTGACAGCCTCCATGAAAAGCGCCTTGTCATCCGCGTCATCATCTACAATCAGTAAATTCATATTTTTCCGCATGATCATTAACTATTAGGTTTAACAAAGTGAATTAAAGAGTAAAGGTTGTGATAAACCATGTTTTCCTTATTATAAAATTCGCCCTTTGAATTATACTATTCACATTTTTTCCCATATATACTCAGGTGACTGGTTTAATTTCCTGAATTCGGTAGGTGTTTTACCCGTAACTTTTTTGAACTGGAGGCAGAGGTGCGACACACTGCTGTAATTAAGCCGGTAGGAAACTTCCTTTATACTTAGGTTCTCGTATACCATCAGTTCCTTTGCTTTTTCAATACGGCTTATAATATAGAATTTTTCTATTGTGCTGCCTTCTACCGCCGAAAAGACATTGGAAAGATACGTGTAGTCGTACCCGAGTGTCTTACTCAAATGAACGGTGAATTTCAACGGCGCTTCCATATTTTCGGAACCTATCATCTCCCCAATAACATTTTTGATCCGCTCTACCAGTATATTTCTTTTATTATCCATTATTTCAAGTTCGTAATACGCTAACCCCGCCTTCAGCTCCCCGAATTGCACGGCTGTAAGCTCATCCGGCAATTCTACCACCCCCAGCTCTATACGCGTAAAAGGGATATGAAGATTTTCCAGTACCGTCCGTACAGCCATTTTGCACCGTACACAAACCATCTTTTTTATAAAAACATTCATAACAAACCGGCGAACCTCTATTTTCAATGAAAAAAAGCCAGAAAACTGGTAATGATACAAACTAAAGTTAATACAAAAACAGGGTCGTTGCTAAAAATATGTTCAGGTCCTACGTGAGATTAATATAACATTTTTATATAATTATATAACTCTTTAGCAGGGTTATGTACTCCTAAAATCTCCCGGATTCGGGGCTTTCCTACTTAATTTACTAACTTTATGCATGGACCAGTCTTCACCTGTTATAAAGATCTTGCTTACAGATGACGACAGTGATGACATTCTTCTTTTCCGCGAAGTACTGGCTGAACTTCCTTTCAGGACTGAACTCGCGACAGTTTATAACGGCGAGCAACTGATGAACCTTCTGTTGAGGGGGCCGGATAATCTTCCTGATATCCTTTTCCTTGATCTTAATATGCCCAGGAAAAACGGGTATGAATGTTTGGTTGAGATAAAAAAAAATGAAACATTAAATAAGTTACCGGTAGTCATTTTTTCCACGGCCTGTGATCCTGAAATAATAAAACAGCTCTACAGGCATGGAGTATATTCCTTCTTCCGCAAACCCAACAAGTTTGAGGAACTTAAAAAACTGGTCCACGATATATTGAAAGATTTTGGAGCAAACCGGGCCGTTCTTTTCCCCCATGAGAGCGCCGACAAATAAAACGAATGATAAAGCCTCGGTGCATCCGTGGGAGGCTTAAATGCGCTGATGCGGAAACAGCTGCTGAAGAAAATCGAACTAGACTATAAAAAGAAGGGGTATAAGGCTTTATCATCGATAAATATAGAAAAGCAGGGTGAAATGAAAAGGCATATTGAGAAATTAAAAGAGATCCTGTTCGACCTCCAAAATCATGATACAGCCTGAAATTCTTATTTAGTATATTCAGGTTCTATAAATAATGAGTAAGATGAAATCCACCTCCGGTAATAAAAAAAAACCTGCTGACAAGAAAAAATAACCTGAACCGGCAACCGGTTCAGCTCCCGTCAAATCTGATAACCTTTTTCCTGTAGTTGGGATCGGTGCTTCTGCCGGCGGTCTTGACGCGTTTAAAAAATTACTCAAAGCCATACCGGAAAACTCAGGAATGGCCTATGTGCTGGTCCAGCACCTTGACCCCAGCCACGAAAGCTTATTGCCCGAAATATTGCAGAAAATTACGCCCCTGCCTGTTTCCGAGATATCTGATGATATCAAGGTGGTGCCCAATCACATTTATGTTATTCCCAGTAACAAGATGATGGTGGCCAATGATGGTGTTTTACAGATCACCAGCCGGCCTCCCAAAATTAAAAATGAACGTAACCTGCCTATTGATCTTTTCTTTACATCCCTGGCAGAAGTACACCAGGCACATGCCATCGGGGTGGTTTTATCGGGTACCGCCTCCGATGGGACGCTTGGGTTAAAAGCCATTAAAGATCATGGAGGTATCACATTCGCGCAGGACGAAGCTTCTGCGGAATATAATGGGATGCCCAACAGCGCGGTACACGCTGGTGTGGTTGATTTTATTCTTCCCCCGGAACAGATACCAGCAAAATTGCAGCAATTAACCCGTCAAATAACACTCAGTGACGAGGACCTCCAAAATATACCCCAACAGGAAGAAGATGTTTTTAAACAGGTACTGTCACTGCTTCGTATCCGCAAAGGAGTGGACTTTACTTATTATAAGCAAACGACGATCCGCAGGAGAATACTCCGGAGAATGATTCTTAACAAAACGGAAGAACCTGCCGCCTACCTTATGTTTTTAAGAGAGAATAAACCCGAGCAGGACCTGTTATACCAGGACCTGCTGATCCCTGTAACGTCTTTTTTCCGTGACAAGAAAGTCTTTGATAGTTTATGTAAAAACGTTTTTCCCGCCATATTAAAAAATAAAATACCCGGTGAAATAACAAGGATATGGGTGGCGGGTTGCAGCACAGGCGAAGAGGTCTATTCATTTGCCATCTGTTTCAAAGAATTTTTAGGCGACAATGATGAAAGGATCCAGATATTCGGGAGTGATCTCAGTGAGGTCGCTATTGCAAAAGCCCGTACCGGTATATATGCAAAAAATGAGTTGGAAGCTGTCTCCCCGGAGCGCCTGCAGGAATTCTTTATCAAGAATAACGGGGGATACCAGGTAAATAAAAAGTTAAGGGATATGTGTGTGTTTGCCCATCACAATTTTTTAAAAGACCCCCCTTTTGGCAAAATGGATTGCATAAGCTGTAGAAATGTGCTTATTTATATGGAGCCTTATCTTCAAAAAAAAGC
>JANMKG010000360.1:0-6731 GCA_031371915.1 Chitinophagaceae bacterium
TCTCACGCATCCGTTCTTAAAAATTTCCCACAAATGTTTCAGAAAACTAAAATTTTTCTTGTTCAATTCATAGTATCCCGTTGCTTCACCGGAAATTCGGATGCGTGAGACACGCAGCCGGGCTTAGGGATATGTACAATATTAAAGGTCTACACAAAAAAGTAAGGTCCCGGTAAACCGGGACCTTTATACTTAAAACCCAATTTTCAATAGTTATCAGAACAGGTTGTACCCGTAACTGACGTAGTAGAGACCACCTACTGCAGGAGCGCCGTAACCGGTACGCTGGTATTGGTTACCCAGGTTGGTGCCACCTACACGGAAAGTGCTCTTGGAGCCGGAAGGCCGGTAAGTGACCTGGCCATCCCAGGTTCCGAAATAAGGCAGTGTACCTGTAATGAAAGTTCCTTCATAATAGTTGTTATCCTGCCATTTGAATACTACGTTGAAACCCACGTTATGGCAAACATTCTCATTCTTCAGACCGATATTAAAACGATACTTTGGTGCGTTGAAGAAGGAGATAACACCTGCTTCCAGGTTTCTTAATTCGTCCGAGGAGATATTTCCGTACAAGACATATCTTTTCATCAGCTGGTATTCAAGACCCAGGCCCCAGCCAAAGGATTTCACTTTCTGGGTAGAGTTCTGCGTGTAAGAAAGGTTGTTACTGCCGAAGGGTGAATATACTTCGAATTTATTCCCGGTCAGGGATTGTACTACTGCTTCGTTCACAAGAAAATCATCATAAACACTGTAATACCCGTAAGCATCCAGTAATAATTTTTTACCGATAACTCCTTTATAGCCTATCTCGAAAGAAGTAACTGTTTCAGGTTTTACTTCGTGGTAAACCGCCTGTACAAGGCGACCTGAATCGGCGATGGTTCCATTCCGGTAACCGGTACCGTTAGTATTAAATACGCTGGCAGCCGTATAGCCCGGGAGCGTAGAATTCAATTTATAATAGCTCTGGAACTGGGGAAGGCACCCGATCAGGAAACTGCTTCCACCACCAAGCCGTAAACTGATATATTGGTTTTGATTTGTAGGGAACCTGTAGGCGGTCTGGTAAGAAAGACGCAAGTAGTTCTCTTTCGCCACACGTACCACAGCAGTAAGCCTAGGTGTGAATTTACCCTGGAAATTTGTTTGTTTATCATAGCGCCCTGATGCGCTCAGTGTAAGAATGTCCTTAAGGAATTTCTTTTTCAATTGGGCATAAGCGCCATATTCATTCACCCTGATCGCCTGGATAGTGTCGGAGAAGATCGTACCCTGCGAGTTCATCGCCCATTGTTTCCAGGAAACACCCGTGATCACTTCCACTTTATCAGAGAAATGAGCCATATCAGAGAGGTTCACCTGTGCTTCCGCAGCATACAGGTCAGATTTATCAAGGAACAAAGCACCACCGGGTTTATTGACCGGTGTGTTTTTGATCTTTTTGGCCGCGGCATCATAAGCAGGTGTTCCGGGTTGAAGCCTGTTTACTTCAACAGCCCGGCGTGCGATACGATGAAGAGAGTCATCACTAAGCAGGATCCCGGCATTCGCGTTCAGGCGCCTGTTCTCGGAATAGGTAGCGATATAAGTCGGGAACCAGTTGCCGCTTGGATTGTACGTCTCATTCAGGAAAGCACCCAATGCACCAGAGATATAAGATTCACCGGCATTTTCCTGGGTTGTATAGCCGCGCACCATCCAGTTCTTTCCTTTGACCTCGGCTTTGTGCTGGGCCATCTTGAAATTACGGAGCGAATAACGTTCTGCACCCGTATAAACGGTAGTACCTGTTCCGAAATAAGTATTGATCGAAGCTTCAATATTATCATTGATCTTATAAAAAACACCCCCGGTAACTTTTACATTAAGGGTATTATAGTCTACCAGTTTATCTTCCTCGTATCCTGTACGGGAAATACTGGCATTATGGAAATAATTGTTTTTACGGCCGATATAAAAAGGCATCATGTTCTGAACGGAAGGAACAGCCGCGCCCAGCCCGTTAGCTGTTAATAATGCATAGTAATTATTAAGCTGTGTAGTTGTAGGATACGCAGGGTTTCCGATTGCATTAAAATAAGCTATCGTTCCAAGCAGTGGGTTATTGATCACATCAAAGGCACCGCCAGTCTGGGCTAAAATACCCCTTCTTGTTTTGTCCTCCACGAAAAAAGAGAACCCGTTCATATCAGCGCTGGTTTCATCTCCATAAATATTCACACCATTAAAATTCGGGTCGCTGCTCCTGTTACCGCCAACCACTTTACTCAGCACGCCGACCTGTTGTTTATTGCGGTAATCTTCGGCTTCCCAATCGCTGCCCTTAAGCAATTCTGCCGCCAGTTTAAATGCAAACCGGTTCTTAAAATTCTTGGCCCAGCGAAAACTCCAGTTATAATAAGGCGCAGAGGCACGTTGCTTATGATCCACGTGCATGATTCCCTGCTTGACATTAAAACTAAAACCCTCATATTTGAAAGGGTTCTTACTTGTCACCAGTACGGTTCCATTCATACCCCCTGATCCATATAAAGCGGAAGAAGCACCGGCAAGTATTTCTATATTGTCTACGTCCAGGTCGGTTAGTCCAACGATACTGCTCACGGAGAAATTAAGACCCGGTGCCTGGTTATCCATTCCATCGACCAGCTGGTTTAGCCTGGTGTTACCACTGCTTACAAAACCGCGTGTTGTAATGGTCCGGAACGTCAAACTGGAAGTATGTACATCCACTCCCTTTTCGTTACCCATTACTTCATAGGCTGTGGGTGCCGCGGAAGCAAGCAGTTTAGCCCTGTTCAATCGTTCTACTGTAACCGGAGCCTCTAACAAACGCTGGGGAGCTCTGCCTGCAGCCACAACTACTTCACCACCCATTGTAGTATTTACTTTAAAATCAACATTAACGGGTTTGGAAGCATCTGTTACAGTTACTTCCTGGTCCTCGTAACCAATTGAAGTAAAAATAAGTACAACTGGAAGCTTGGTGACCTTCAGGATAAAAACTCCATCCGACTTTGTATAAGTCCCCTGGTCGGTACCTTTAACACGGATCGAAACAGCAGGGACGTTTTCTTTCGAGGAGGCATTCATAACAGTACCGGAAACCGTAACTGATTGGGCATTAGCAGTAATCGAAAACAGGCAAGCCATCAGCCAGGCAGCTAAAAAGCTATAGCTTTTTCTCATAATAGGGAGATTTTAGTTTTGGAATTTGACGGAAAAATAAGCATTGTAAGCTTTATCTAAAAATTTAATTTTTAAGGGGAAAGGATAAAATGTTGAAATCTTGGGGGGGCTCAGATTGGCTGGTTTTTACCCCCTGCTTACTTTCGGATCATGGCTGATTTTACCTTCCCGGATCAACGGGGTTTTTATCGTGGCAAGGTCCGTGATGTGTACAGTATCGGTGACCGTTGGCTGCTGTTGATCGCTTCGGACCGGATATCGGCTTTTGATGTGGTGCTTCCCCGGCTGATACCTTTTAAAGGACAAGTCTTGAACCAGATCGCGGCATATATGCTCGAAGCCACTAAGGATATCTGCCCCAACTGGCTCGAAGCTGTACCCGCCCCCCATGTCAGTATCGGTAAACGCTGTGAACCCTTCCGGATCGAAATGGTCGTAAGGGGAAATCTTACCGGCCATGCCTGGAGAACTTATTCAGCCGGGAAAAAAGAACTTTGCGGGGTAAGGATGCCGGAGGGAATGAAAGAAAATGATTATTTCCCCCACCCGATCATTACCCCAAGTACCAAAGCCTCTGAAGGGCATGATGAAGATATCAGCAAAGAAGAGATCATTTCCCGTGGCCTGGCAACGAGCAAAGAATGGGAAATACTTTCCAACTATAGTCTCCAATTATTCGAAAGAGGAAAACAGATCGCGGCTAAAAGAGGGTTGATCCTCGTAGACACGAAATATGAGTTTGGCAAGATCGGCGATACCATCTACCTGATGGACGAGATCCACACTCCTGACAGCTCCAGGTATTTTTATACAGCCGGGTTTGAAGAACGCCAGTCGAGGGGTGAAAAACAAAAACAATTAAGCAAGGAGTTCGTAAGAGAATGGCTGATCGCTAACAATTTTATGGGAAAAGAAGGGCAAACCGTCCCGGCTATGAGTGATGATTGGGTGAATACGATCTCGGGGAGGTATATTGAACTATATGAAAAAGTGATCGGTGAATCCTTTTCGCCAAAAGCATTAAACAAGGAAGATGTTTTCCGGTTAATTGTTGATTCTTTGGAGAAATTGTCCTGATGTTTGAACAGGTAAAAGCATACTACCAAAAATTAGTTCCCAGTGTGAAGGAGGAAGAATGGGCCGTAATACAGGAAAAATTCACCATTCAGCAGTTGAAAAAAGGAGAATACCTGACCCGTAACGGGGAGGTTAGCCGCTGCGTAAGTTTTATTAATAAAGGTCTTCTCCGGATGTATTATATCGTAGAGGGAAAAGAAATATGTACCGGGTTCATGCGTGAGAATGAATACACCAGTTCCTACGCAAGTTTCCTGACCCGGCAGCCTTCCGCTGAGAATATTGATGCCCTGGAAGATTGTGAATTGATCAACCTCTCTTATACTGATATGCAATCTGTTTACCAGTCACACCCTGTATTTGAAATATTTGGAAGAAAGATCGCGGAAATGCTTTTTATCATGATCTCTTCGCAAGCCAGCAGGCTGCTTACAATGGATCCCGAGGAACGCTACCAATCTGTCGCAGTATACCAACCTTTTATCATTCAGCGGGTGCCCCAGTATATGATCGCTTCCTTGATCGGCATCACCCCTGAACACCTGAGCCGGTTACGAAAAAAAATGGCCGGGAAAAAGCAACCCTAATTGATAAAAGTTAAGATCTTACCTCTTTGCAATCATCTTAACAAAAATCAACCGATAAGAAAATATGGCGGGGAATCTTTGTGATTCAACAACCCACAGGTACAATGAGCTTCACAGGTAAACAAAGAAAAAGACTAAAAGAAAAATATGGAGGCTGGGCCCTTGTGACAGGTGCCTCATCCGGGATAGGTCTTGAAATAGCCAGGCAATTGGCACAATCTGGTTTTTCGGTAATTATCAATGCACGGAATGAATACCGGCTGGAAGAGATAAAAGAAGAATTTGAAAAAAAATATCTTACAAGTATAATAGTCGTGGCTGCGGATTGCAGTGAGCCGACAGGGATCCACAAAATACTAAATGCCACACAACAGCGGAATATCGGCCTGGTAGCTCTTTGCGCCGGTTATGGCACATCAGGTCTTTTTATTGAATCCAGCCTGCCTGCTGAAATAAACATGCTCCGGGTTAACTGTGAAGGACTACTCCAGCTTACACATCATTTTAGTCAACGATTTGTCATTCAAGGAAGAGGTGGCATTATCCTGATGAGTTCGCTGGTCGCATTCCAGGGAGTCCCATTCTCCGCTAACTATGCAGCTACAAAAGCCTATGTACAAACGTTTGGAGAAGCTCTCGCCATTGAACTAAAACCTTATGGGGTCGATGTATTATGTGCGGCCCCGGGACCTGTAAAGAGCGGGTTTGAAAAAAGAGCCAATATGCAAATGAGCATGGCACTCACTCCCGGAGATGTTGGCATACCGATTTTAAAAGCACTGGGAAAGAAAAATACCGTCTTGCCCGGCCTGCTCTCAAAAATACTGGTAGGATCTTTAAGAACACTACCCCGCTGGGGTAAGATAAGGATCATGAGAAAAGTGATGGGCGGCATGACAAAACATCAGCGTTTATAAATAGCTGACCAATCATCTAACTTTATAAGAAAAAATGACAGCGGACACCCTCTTCCAATTATCCAGCAGCATTGCACTGGTTGGCTGGCTGGTATTAATAGTTGTATCCCCTTTTGTTTTCGAAGTAGATAGATTCTTAATCGGAACGATCGTCACTTTGCTTGCGCTGGTATATGTATGGCTTATAATTTCGTCTTTCAATCCAGGTGACGCAAAAGAGTTCGGGAGTCTTGATGGGGTAATGCGTTTGTTTAAGAACAGAACGATCGTGACAGCCGGTTGGGTTCATTATCTTGCATTTGACCTGCTGGCGGGAATTTGGATAAAACGTAATTCTGAAAAGCACGGTATCAGCCAGTGGCTGGTAGTTCCTTGTTTGTTTTTCACTTTTATGCTGGGACCCCTTGGTTTGCTGCTCTATTTGTTGACCCGGTGGATAATGACAAAAAAATATTTTTCCGAAAACTATAATTGAGCTCTATGCTTTTCCTGGTGGAACTTAAACAACGTAATCGGTTACTTTACTGGTTTGGGTTATTCAATATACTGGTGGGTCTTGGTTGCCTTGCACTGATGCTTGTTGATAAAGAGCAGGTTCTCGGGGTAAGCCGGTGGCTGAAGCCCCTGAAATTTTATTTCTCCGTAGGCCTGATGATCCTTACCATGGGTTGGTTATTGTATTATCTTGATGACAAGCGGAAAATAACCCGGTTTTCCTGGCTGCTAACTATCACGATGTTTTTTGAGAATGGGCTGATCCTCTTGCAGGCGATCCGTACCACCACTTCACATTATAATATCACTACAGGGTTTAACGGCATGGTATTTAATTTCATGGGTATATTTATTCTCATCTTCATTATTACCTGTATCCGAATCTGCATTGCTTTTTTCCGTCAGAAACATTTTGCTGTTCCTGATGCATATGTGTGGGGAATACGACTTGGCCTGCTTT
>JANMKG010000045.1:0-3284 GCA_031371915.1 Chitinophagaceae bacterium
GGGTTGAGTCTTTTCCTGGGTACACTGATCGTAACAGTGATCTATGTATCTGCCAACCTGATGTACCTGAATGTCCTTCCGTTGAATGAACTCGCATATGCAGCCAAGGATCGTGTAGCGGTTGCTGCAGCGAACAAGATCTTCCCTGACTTCGGGACCATTCTTATTGCTGTACTGATCATGGTCTCCACCTTTGGTTGTAATAATGGTTTGATACTGGCAGGGGCCCGTGTCTATTACACGATGGCCAAAGATGGATTATTCTTTAAAAATGTAGGAACACTCAATAAACATTCCGTTCCACAGGTGGCTTTATGGATCCAGTGTCTCGTCGCGAGTCTCTGGAGTCTGAGTGGAAAATATGGCCAGTTACTGGACATGATCTCTTTTGTCGTCGTATTATTTTATATACTCACTATTGCAGGGATCTTTATCCTGCGGAAAAAAAGACCGGATGCCGAACGTCCTTATAAAGCCTTTGGCTACCCGGTACTCCCCATCTTATATATACTGATGGGTCTTGCTTTTTGTATCCTGCTTATTATCTATAAACCACAATTCACCTGGCCGGGACTGATCATCGTGCTGATCGGCATACCCTTATACTACCTGGCCGTCGCAACGCAGAAATCGGCAAAAGCATAGAATCTTAGTTTGTATACTTAACTTAGTCACTTAATAAAACCCAACATATGAGTTTATTTGTCAGAAAACCGATGGACACTTTAATGAATGAAGCGGCCGAAACCGGTACACATACGCTGAAAAAAACATTAGGGGCCCGGGGTTTGATCGCCCTTGGTATTGGTGCCATTATTGGTGCAGGTTTATTTTCCATTACGGGTATGGCTGCGGCCAATCATGCCGGTCCGGCTATTACTATCTCCTTTGTTGTAGCGGGATTAGGTTGCCTGTTCGCGGGGCTTTGTTATGCAGAGTTTGCGTCTATGATCCCCGTTGCCGGCAGCGCTTATACTTATTCCTACGCAACGATGGGTGAATTCATGGCCTGGATCATCGGGTGGGACCTTGTGTTGGAATATGCCGTGGGTGCCGCCACTGTTGGTATCAGCTGGAGCCGCTACTTTGGCAAGTTCCTCGAAGGGTTTGGTGTACATCTTCCGGCCGACATGATGGCAGGTCCCTGGGATGGTGGTATCATTAATCTTCCTGCTGTATTCATTATTGTATTGATGAGTTTACTGTTGATACGGGGCACGAGAGAAAGTGCTTTTGTCAATAGTATTATCGTAGTCGTAAAAATCGCCGTGGTACTTACCTTTATTATTCTTGGCTGGAAATATATCAATACAGCGAACTATAATCCTTATATCCCGGATAACACGGGCAAATTTGGAAACTTCGGTTTCAGTGGTATCATACGGGCCGCGGCCATCGTCTTCTTTGCCTATATAGGTTTTGATGCGGTCAGTACGGCCGCGCAGGAAGCCAAAAATCCAAAAAGGGATATGCCGATCGGTATCCTGGGATCATTGGTTATTTGTACCATCCTGTATATTTTATTTGCTCATGTCATGACTGGTGTTACTAGCTATACAACATTTGCGGGTAAAGATGGTATCGCTCCTGTTGCTGTTGCGATAGATCATATGGGAACAGTTGATGCAGCTGGTGTTCTCAAACCTGATTACCCCTGGCTGAACAGGGCAATTGTTGTAGCCATCCTGTTTGGTTATGCATCTGTAATATTAGTGATGCTGATGGGACAAAGCCGTGTTTTCTTCAGTATGAGTAAGGATGGTTTGATCCCGAAGATCTTCTCTGCTGTAAATCCGAAAACACAGACACCTGCCAAAAATAATTTCCTGTTCATGGTTTTTGTCAGCCTCTTTGCGGCATTCGTACCGGCAAGGGTGGTGGGTGAAATGACCAGTATCGGAACGTTGTTCGCTTTTATATTAGTATGTATCGGTGTATGGGTATTACGGAATAAGATGCCGAACCTTCCAAGAGCTTTTAAAACTCCATTGGTACCCCTCGTACCGATCCTGGGTATCGCCACTTGCTTATTCATGATGGTGTTCCTTCCTATGGATACCTGGATACGTTTGTTGGTTTGGATGCTGATCGGTCTTGATATCTACCTTGTATATGGTGCAAAGAACAGTAAACTCGGTAATGGCACCAGCAGCAGGAAGGGAATGAAGATGGCCCGTACTACAGGTATCGCATTAGCGGTATTACTGGCGATCGTCGGTTTCTTACACCAGAACACGGTAGGGTTTGATTCAGACAGGACCCTGTTGTATATCTCCCTGGCGCTTGCGGCTGTACATGTCGTACTGTATGCAAGCAAACTGGGAAGAACCGAAGACAAGAGCTGATCCGTTTAAGAATGATATTTTAGGTAAACCGTTCCGATCCGCTGGGTCGGGACGGTTTTTCATTTAGCCGCATTGCCCTAAATTTGCATCCTTCGCTTTGCTCAGGATGACAAATATGCCCGCATAACGGGTTAATGGCTAATGGCTAATAACTAACAGCTAATAGCCGGGTCCTTTGAATTAATGAACTAATGACTTTAATGAACCATGGGAAGAATTTTTGAAGTACGCAAGGCCTCGATGTTTGCCCGCTGGGATAAAATGGCCAAGAACTTTACCCGTATCGGTAAAGAGATCATCATTGCTGTAAAAGCAGGTGGCCCCGACCCTAAGGATAATGCGGCGCTTCGCCGTTGTTTCCAGAATGCCCGCAGCGTGGGAATGCCCAAGGACCGCGTAGAAGCAGCCATTAAAAGAGCACAGGGCAAAGAACTGGTGAACTATGACGAGATCTTGTACGAAGGGTATGCGCCACATGGAGTAGCAATATTGGTTGAAACGGCTACTGATAACCATGTACGTACTGTAGCGAATGTAAAGTCCTGTTTTACAAAAGGACATGGTGCATTGGGTAACAGCGGCAGTGTAGCCTTCCAGTTCAAAAAAATGGGAGTGTTCAAATTAAAACCCGAGGGACTGAATGCAGAGGACATGGAACTCGAGCTGATCGATTTTGGATTGGAAGAACTGGGTGAAGGCACGGGAGAGAATGGAGAAAATATTTTAGTCGTCCGCTGCGGCTTTACCGATTTTGGAAATATGCAAAAAGCACTGGAAGATAAAGGGATCACTCCCCTCAGCGCCGAACTCGAATGGATACCCTCCACAACAGTACCCGTCAATGATGAGCAGGCAGCGGATGTCAGCAAACTGATCGAGAAATTAGAACAGGATGATGATGTGCAGAAGGTGTTTCATAACATGGGCTGATGGCTAATA
>JANMKG010000429.1:0-9356 GCA_031371915.1 Chitinophagaceae bacterium
TTCCCGGTGCCAGAAGGTTTACACCTGTATCGGTCGCCATGCTCCAGTTATTATGTTTGCCGCTACCGTTGATGCCTGCAAAAGGTTTCTCGTGAAGTAAGGCGCGAAGACCATGACGGCGGGCCACTCTTTCCATAACATCCATCAATAAGGAATTATGATCCACGGCCACACTTACTTCTTCAAAGATCGGCGCGCATTCGTATTGACCCGGGGCCACTTCATTATGCCTTGTCCGTAAAGGAATCCCCAGTTTATAGGATTCCGTTTCAAAATCCCTCATATAGGCATAAACTCTTTCAGGGATGGAACCAAAATAATGATCCTCGAGTTGCTGGTTCTTGGCGGAACTATGTCCATAAACGGTCCTGCCAGTCATCACCAGGTCAGGTCTTGCATTGAACATAGCTTCATCGATCACAAAATATTCCTGTTCCCAGCCAAGTGTAGCGGTGACCTTTGTTACATTCTTATCGAAATAATTACAAACTTCTACAGCAGCCTTATTCAATGATTCGAGTGCTTTTAAAAGCGGCGCTTTATAGTCAAGCGATTCACCGGTATAGGAAACAAAGATCGTAGGTATACACAAGGTCCTGCCATTGCCAATATCCATAATAAAGGCAGGCGAAGATGGGTCCCAGGCCGTATAACCTCTTGCTTCAAAAGTTGCGCGCAGTCCACCACTGGGAAAAGAAGAAGCATCCGGCTCCTGCTGTATCAGTGCATCACCTTCAAATTGTTCGATGGGTGTACCATCACCTTTTAATGTAAAAAAGGAATCATGTTTTTCGGCGGTGGTGCCGGTTAGTGGCTGGAACCAATGTGTAAAGTGAGTGACGCCTTTGCTTTCTGCCCAGGCCCTTATTCCATTGGCGATCTGGTTGGCCATGGAACGGTCGATCTTTTGGCTGGCTTTGATGGAAGATTGAAGGCTTTTATAAGCCTCATCGCTCAGGAACTCACGGGCGATCTTCAGGTTAAAAACATTGCTCCCGAAAATCGCGGTGATCTTCGCTGATTTCTCGGTTTTTTTATCCGTGGAATAAGAAAGCTTTTCAATAGCATTAAATCGGAGTGACATGGTTTATTTTTTTTGCAAAGCAACTGCTTTTGCGGCAAGCAAACCAATTTTTTTATAAAAAAATGCTCAAAAAGGTAATTTTGTTATAAAAAAGTGATTAAAATTTTCAGAAGAGGAGTAAAAAATGAATAGATTAACCAGAATTAATCACATTATTTTTATTTTTTATATTACTTGAAAAGAACCTGCTTATTCGGTTCCAGTCAATCTGTGCGGCCATAGGGATAACCAAAAAGGGCATGATCACACTCCTGTAACGGACGATGGCGCCAAGGTTATTTACACTAAATCCTATGGCCAGTAAGAGGGAAAGAGAAAAGAAAATACAGAAATAGATAAGGGTTTTTGACCTGAGCCCGTTTGTGCGGAATAGCAGGAACAATCCGAACATCAGTAATAGCCCATCGATCTCGATAGCCGCGGCGAGGGAAAGTATATGTCTTACATCACTCGGGTAAGGTCGGATAGTGGATAAATTAATGGCCTGGGGGGTATTCTTCAAAAAACTAATGGCGCTTGGCTGTAGTTCCTTGATCGGTATACTTGAATTACCTCCCTTTAGCTGCATGAATTCCTGCTGCTTATTGACTACCGCTTGTGGGAAATCCAGTTTTGGGTTAACATACCTTATGGTAAAAAATAAGACCCCAAACAATAAGTACAATGCTGTAAACAGGGCAAGTCCATACCTTGGCCACCGGTTGGCCAGGAGCCAGGCAAGAATGGCCGGTATGATTATCACGATCAGGAAATTACGAAGGCTCAGTAAGAGGAGAAAACCCACTATCATGCTGAGAATCCTTTTAAACCCCCATCTTTTTTCTTTCAGTCCGAAATAAAGACAATAAACGATCAGGCTGATACCGGTGAAAATAAGTCCTTCCTTATGAAGGCCGCTTGTCCAGTACAAAAAAGAAGGGACGAGGAAGGTAGCAAGCAATACAGTTGTCTTCTTCTCCGGGAAAACATCGGTCATCACTTTGTAGATAGCGATGGCGCCATACAGCGTGATAAAAGAATAAAAGATGACATTGACATAATAATGCCCTAAACTGAGAATATTGAAAACAGAAAGTATTTTAATGAACAGGTTTCCTTTCAGATCGTTCCAGTAAGAATCGGTACTTTCAAAAAATTTGGATACACCGCTTTCGTATGGGTCTTTAAAAAGATTGACAAAATATTCGTGCGGGTTATTAAACAACAAATGGTACTCCTGGATACTGCTCGAATGAAAACCCCAGGTATCCTGCATTTGTGCCAGTCCCCCGTAATAAAGACCGATCCAGCCATAGAATATACCCGCCATTATCTTAAGTAAAAGAATGATAATTAGCTGGGGCTGGCTTAAACCTGTTCCCGTAAAGAATTTTACTTTGGTAACCAGCCAGGCAATCAGCACCAGCCAGGCAACAAAGATCAGGTACTCCAAATGGCGTTGGTTTTATCACGCAAAATAGCCATTATTGCCGTGATTGTCAGCACAAAGTTGACAAGTTCTCTTCACGCCTCGGTGACATCCTGTAAATTTGCGGCTCAATCTTTTGTCTCCATGGAAGTAACCGTAAAAACTGCCCGGCAACTGCGCTTAACAGACGAAGAATTCGAATTGATCCAGGAAAAACTGGGACGTACTCCTAATTTCAATGAGCTCTGTGCTTTTTCAGGAATGTGGAGTGAGCATTGCAGTTATAAGAATTCCATTAAATGGCTGAAGACATTGCCGCGGGAGGGAGAAAGAATGCTCGTAAAAGCGGGAGAAGAAAATGCGGGTCTCATGGATATCGGTGACGGATTGGGTGTTGTTTTCAAAATAGAATCCCATAATCATCCTTCCGCGATCGAACCTTTCCAGGGAGCGGCAACAGGAGTAGGAGGGATCCACCGGGATATTTTTACTATGGGCGCAAGACCTATCGCTGCGCTGAATTCACTTCGCTTTGGAAATCTTGAGGAAGATAAAACACAACATCTTTTATCCGGGGTAGTACATGGGATTGGTCATTATGGAAATTGCTTTGGC
Source organism: Chitinophagaceae bacterium (assembly GCA_031371915.1). Lineage (GTDB taxonomy): Bacteria > Bacteroidota > Bacteroidia > Chitinophagales > Chitinophagaceae > JJ008. Next base: position 3,108 of record JANMKG010000429.1, read on the forward strand.
GTGCCTACCGTTGGGGGCGAAATATATTTTGATGCATGTTATCATACCAACCCACTCGTCAATGCCATGAGTGTGGGTATTGTAAAAGCGGGAGAAACTGTTTCAGCTACAGCGCTGGGTAAAGGAAATCCTGTCATGTTTGTAGGAAGTGCCACGGGAAAGGATGGTATCGGTGGGGCTTCTTTTGCTTCCGCGGATATTACAGCGGAGAGTACACAGGAATTACCTGCTGTCCAGGTGGGAGATCCCTTCCAGGAAAAAAAGTTGCTCGAAGCATGTTTGGAAGTGATTCAAACAGGCGCTATCGTTGGGATGCAGGATATGGGTGCTGCAGGTATCATTTGTTCTACTGCCGAGATGAGTGCAAAAGGAGAAGTAGGAATGCGGATCGACCTTGATAAAGTGCCCACCCGGCAGGCCAATATGAAGACATGGGAATTATTACTGAGCGAAAGCCAGGAAAGGATGTTGCTCGTGGCGCAAAAAGGAAGAGAAGCAGAAGTGATTAAAGTATTTACCAAATGGGATCTGCCCTGTTCAGTGATCGGTGAAGTAACAGATGATGGGTTTCTTAATTTTTATAAGGAAGGAAAACTGGAAGCTTCGCTGCCTGCACGGGAATTGGTATTAGGCGGTGGGGCGCCGCAATACCACAGGGAATATAAAGAACCCGCCTATTTTGAAAAGATCAAAGCATTCAATCCTGAAACGATCCCGGTCCCCGAAAATTTGAAACATACTGCAGAGATCCTGATCCAACTGCCATCAATCGCTTCTAAAAAATGGGTCTATAACCAGTACGACAGTATGGTGGGTACGAATAACACCTCTACCAATGCTCCCACCGATGCTTCACTGGTCATTGTAAAAGGAACAAAAAAAGCGCTGGCCATCACCACCGATTGCAATAGCCATTATGTCTATGCCGATCCTTATAAGGGGACAATGATAGCTGTCAGCGAAGCGGCCAGGAATATTGTCTGTAGCGGCGGCCAGCCCCTGGGCGTTACCAATTGCCTGAACTTTGGGAACCCCTATGATCCGGAAGTGTATTACCAGTTTGTTCATGCGATCAAAGGAATGGGAGAGGCCTGCAGGAAATTCAATACACCCGTCACAGGGGGAAATGTAAGTTTTTATAACCAGAACCCTGATGGCCCTGTTTATCCTACTCCTACCATCGGTATGGTTGGACTCCTTGAAGATATCAGTAAAAAAATGACCCTTGACTTTAAAGAAGAAAGCGATGTGATCTATTTACTGGGGGTGAGCAATAATGATATTAATTGTTCCCAGTATTTGAGTAAAATATGCAACATCGAATTTTCCCCGGCACCCCATTTTGACCTGGAAGAAGAATACAGGCTTCAGCAAAAACTGGCTAGCCTTATAACAGGTGGGATGATCCGGTCCGCACATGATATAAGTGAAGGTGGCTTATTTGTTGCATTGTGTGAAGCAGGCTTCAACCGTGAACTTGGGTTCTCGCTCCTCACCAAAGGTGGTATCCGGAAAGATGCCTTTCTTTTTGGGGAGGGACAAAGCAGGGTAGTGGTGACCGTGGCACTGGAAGATGTCAAAGAATGGGAAGCACAATTAAAAGATATTCCTTTTGAAAAGCTGGGGGTCGTGACGAGTGGTGAAATGGTGGTAGATGGAGATTTTTGGGGAACGATAGATTGGTGGAAAGACAAATATGACTTCTCCATTGAGAATTATCTATCAAAAGAAGAGGCGGGGTCGGCCTTAAGTTCGATTTAATGGAAAAAGACAAAAAAATATTATTAACGGGGGCTGCTGGTTTTATCGGGAGTTACCTCCTGGGTTACCTGAATGAAAAAGGATATACTGATATCATTATCGCGGACGATTTCAGCGAAGAGGATAAATGGTTCAATTTTGATTCGAAACAATTCACGGAGAAAATAGAAAGGGAGGAACTTTTCTCCTGGCTGGAAATTAATGACCCCGCTATTGATTTTGTTTTTCACCTTGGTGCCAGGACCGATACCACCGAATTTGATTATTCCATTCATGAGAAACTGAATGTTGCGTATTCAAAAAAAATATGGGATTACTGTGTAGCAAAAAACATCCCGCTTGTCTATGCTTCTTCTGCGGCCACGTACGGTAGCGGGGAACTGGGCTATAAAGATGATCACGATATCGTGGAGCAATTACAGCCGCTGAATCCCTATGGCATTTCAAAGAACGAGTTTGATAAGTGGGCCCTGAAACAGAGTTCTTCACCCCGCCAGCCGGCGGGGATCGGGGCTCCTCCTTTCTGGGCGGGGCTGAAATTCTTCAATGTGTATGGACCCAATGAATATCATAAAGGAAGGATGGCCAGTGTGATCTTTCATTCTTTCAACCAGGTCCGGACAACAGGAAAAGTAAAATTGTTCCGCTCGCATAAACCGGGATTCGAGGATGGCCAGCAGCTGCGTGATTTTATTTACGTGGAGGATGTGGCGGCGGTTTGTTACTGGCTTATGCAACATACCATTGCTTCCGGGCTGTACAACCTGGGAACCGGTAAGGCAAGAACATTCGAAGACCTGGTAAATGCCACTTTTAAAGGGATGGGGAAATCTCCTGTCATTGAATACATCGATATGCCGGAAGATATCCGGGATAAGTACCAGTATTTTACAGAAGCCGATATGAATAAATTGATCGCAGCAGGTTATGATAAACCATTTCTTTCCCTTGAAGAAGGGGTGGGAGATTATGTGAAAAATTACCTGCTAAAAAAAGCCTTTTATTAAAACAAAAGGAGCAACCAGTGTTGCTCCTTTTTGCTGAAATATTCGCAAATTATCGAAAGGGATTATTTTTTAGGCATCAGTACTGTATCGATCACATAGGTAACACCATTGCTGGAGATCACATCAGCGATCGTGATATTGGCAACACCACCTTTAGCGTCGGTAACGGTCCATTTTCCATCTTTATAACCGATGGTTAATTCTTCTCCCTGCACGGTCTTTAATTTCTGCCCGTCTTTCAGGTCCGTTGATTTCATTCCGCCTGCTACCACATGGTAAGTGAGAATACTTGTAAGCTTCGCTTTGTTTTCGGGTTTTAAAAGGTTATCCACCGTGCCTGCAGGCAATTTCGCGAAAGCTTCATTGGTCGGGGCAAACACCGTGAAAGGTCCGGCACTTTTTAATGTTTCTACCAGCCCGGCTGCTTTTACGGCCGCTACCAGGGTGGTATGATCAGCAGAATTAGCTGCATTATCCACGATATCCTTTGAAGGCACCATATTGGCACCACCCACCATCACGCCTTGTTCCTCGGCTGGTTTCATCGGCTCCATTTTGGCCGTGTCTTCCATCTTTGTTTCTTTCGTTGTCTTTGAATCATTGTTACACGCAACAAATGTTGCAGTCGTAAACGCCGCTGCTACAAGCAGGCTGAACCTCTTCTTTTGCATAAAATATTTTTTTTTGATTTAGTTGATTATGTAACAGATACGGTAAACAACAGTTCACGGATTTTCACAATAAATATTTTTTTGCCAGGCCTTGTTTAACACGATAGGATGATCGGGGGTTGAAAGTTCAACAGACCGGGTTCACTTCCTTCTATATCTTTACCAAAACAAATATTATGGGAAAAAAGATCGCCATCATCGGCGGGGGAAACCTGGGTTCGGCCATCGCGGAAGGCTTATTAAAGAGTAAATTCAGTAAGGCTTCAGAGATCACCCTAACAAAACGGAATGTAACAACACTCCAGTTATTGAAAGCCCGGGGTGTCGAAGTCACGTCGGACAACGTCGCGGCCGTAAAAAATGCGGATGTTATCCTGCTGGCTGTAAAACCCTTCCAGGTAAATGATGTGCTGGAGGGTATCCGGAAAGAACTTGACACTACTAAACTGCTTGTCTCTGTGGTAACAGGTGTAACGATCAGTGATATCGGAACGATCATTAAAAAGAAGTTACCTGTTTTCAGGGCAATGCCGAATACGGCGATCGCGATACAGGAAAGTATGACCTGTGTGTGCAGTCAGCAGGCCGATACTGCCAGCACAAAATATGTTCATGCACTTTTTAGTACACTTGGCAAAGTGGTAACGATCGATGAAAAATTGATGGAAGCTGCTACTATCCTTGGAGCCTGTGGCACCGCTTATGCCATGCGTTATATCCGCGCCAGCATCCAGGGCGGTATCGAGATCGGTTTTGATGCGGCGACAGCTTCCCTTATTGCGGCGCAAACTGTAAAAGGTGCGGCCGAATTATTATTACAAAAAGGAACACATCCTGAACAGGAGATCGACAAAGTGACCACTCCCAAGGGGTGTACGATCGCAGGGTTAAATGAAATGGAACACCAGGGATTCAGTTCTTCGCTGATCAAAGGAATTATGACGAGTTATAAGAAGATTTCGAAAGATTAATCGTTGCCTGGAGAGTAGCCCGGGCGCGATCCTGCCCTTTTTCCACGGCTTATTTTATTGACTGTGGATATGAAATTTTAATGACCCGGAAATTTCGTTTAACTTTACATGACCTCCCGGAAATTCCCCCTTATATATTATTCCGCTGGTCAAATTTGGCTGGGTTTTTCATCAGATCATTTTATCGTATTGAATCAAACAAATAACCATTTGTATGGCTAAGTTCATATTTGTTACCGGTGGAGTTACTTCCTCTTTAGGCAAGGGTATTGTCGCCGCTTCGCTTGCCAAATTACTGCAGGCACGGGGGCTCAGAGTGACGATCCAGAAATTCGATCCTTATATCAATATTGATCCCGGTACCATGAATCCCTACGAACATGGTGAATGTTATGTGACCGAAGATGGCGCTGAAACTGATCTTGATCTTGGTCATTATGAAAGATTTCTCAACATATTTACCTCCCAGGCGAATAACGTAACCACCGGGAGGATCTACCAGACCGTTATCAATAAAGAAAGGGAAGGAGCTTACCTCGGAAAGACAGTGCAGGTAGTGCCGCATATTACGGATGAGATAAAAAGAAGGATGCTCCAGCTCGGTCAAAATGCCGATTATGATATTGTCATCACAGAAATAGGCGGTACTGTAGGTGATATTGAAAGTTTACCTTTCGTGGAAGCCGTTCGCCAGTTGCAATGGGAATTACCGGAAGAGGATACAGTGGTCGTTCACCTGACACTGATACCCTATTTAAAAGCGGCTAAAGAATTAAAGACCAAGCCCACCCAGCACAGTGTAAAGATGCTCAGCCAGGAAGGCGTTCACCCGGATATTATTGTTTGCAGGACAGAAAGACCCCTGATGCCGGAGTTGCGCCGTAAGATCGCCCTGTTCTGTAATGTAAAGCAGGAAGCTGTGATCGAGGCTGCTGATGCGCCGACCATTTATGAAGTGCCTTTGCTGATGATGCGGGAAAAGCTGGACATCATTTGTATGAAGAAGCTCAATATTGTCAACCAAAACGAACCAGAATTATCAAAATGGAAAGAATTTCTTGATAAATTAAAATATCCAAAGAGCAAGGTCACGATCGGCCTCATCGGTAAGTACCTGGAATTGCAGGATGCTTACAAATCGATCCTTGAATCGTTCATCCACGCGGGCGCTATGAATGAATGCCAGGTACAGGTGATCAATATCCACAGTGAGTTCATCACGGATGATAATGTTGCGGAGAAAATGGCGGGGCTTGATGGCCTGCTGGTAGCACCCGGTTTTGGACATCGTGGTGTGGAAGGTAAAATAGTGGCGGTGAAATACGCGAGAGAAAACGGGCTTCCCTTTTTTGGGATCTGCCTGGGTATGCAAATGGCCGCTATTGAATTTGCGAGAAATGTATTGGGTTTAAAAGATGCTCACTCCACGGAGATGGACCCCCAAACCAAGGAGCCGGTGATTGACCTGATGGAAGAACAGAAAAAAGTGACAGCGAAAGGCGGAACAATGCGGTTAGGTGCCTATCCCTGTGACCTGAAAGAGGGTTCACTTGCCTACGCTATTTATGGAAAACCCTCTATCAGCGAGCGTCATCGTCACCGCTGGGAATTCAATAATAAATACCTGGAACAGTTTGAGAAGGCAGGGATGAAAGCCAGCGGCAAGAATCCAGGAACAGATCTCATCGAAATAATTGAACTCTCAGGTCATCCTTTCTTTATTGGCGTGCAGTATCACCCTGAATTAAAAAGCACGGTAGAAAATCCACAACCGGTTTTTGTTCATTTTATCAAGGCTGCAAAAGCCTATTCGGATAAAAAAACAGAGGTTAAGAATCC
>JANMKG010000431.1:0-10389 GCA_031371915.1 Chitinophagaceae bacterium
AACTTCTTCGATGGCTTTACCCATTTTCCCATAACCGATCAATGCAATTCTCATGGTGAATGTTTAATGCTCAGGGACAGCAGGATGGCCCTCGCAGCAAATGTAATTATTAAATAAGCCTGTTGGCTAAGTGCTGGTACGGATTTTATTGATTTATGGTTTATTGTTTATAGTTTTTGGTTTTGGTACACCCTCTTTGGGGAATAAACAGATGGGCAGAAGACCCTGAAGTCAAACGACCCCAACAATAAACTATAAACAATAAATCCATTTATTTGCCAATCTTCAAAACAAGGCTCAAACCATTTGTGTTTGCCAGGGTGCTGTGACCTGGTTTTATGAGCAGGCTGAGGTCGGGGCTTACATCAAAACTTTTAAGATGCGCATCCACAGTGGCATCAACCACGTTCAGTCCCCAGAGCAGGATAAAGACAAGGGCAGAATAATCTATATCACGCCTGAACTGGTTACGATAGAAACGAAGCGATTCTTCGCTCAGCGGTTTCAGGATCGGTTTGATGCGGACAAAAGAGGCCGAGTCCGTATGGTTGACCCGCATATTGTATTTTACCCTGTAGGCAAATTTGGTATCATTGAAATTGCCGAGGTTATAAAAAAAAATGCCTGCACAGGTACCCAAAACGCCATAGATGATCGGGAGTTTCCAGTATTTTTTATTGTACACCTGTCCCAGCCCCGGTAAAATAGCTGAACGGATGGCGGCAACCCGGGGACTATGTGCTTTGAAAGCAGAATCGTATTTATTGGTACTTGCTTTCTTAGCTACCGCAGGGATCGAATCTTTTTTAACCGTTAAAGAATCTTTTTTTTGTGAAAAAGAAAGCAGGTTGCATAAAATAAATAAGAGCAGCAGGCTCGTTTTTGAAAAGTAAGATGTAGTTAAAAGTTGCTTCATCTGCATAGCTCCTTGAGAAAATGATATTGAGTATTGCGAAGAATAATCAATACTGAATGTTCAATTGATTAATCAAGCGGTGCATCCATTTGCCCGAGGATCTTGTTCAGCTCTTCCTGCGAATAATAATCAATCAGGATCTGTCCGCTGCCGTTACGGCTGTGCCTGAGTTTAACCCGGGTACTGAAATGCGATGCTAATTTATCTTCTATTCGCTGGAAAGCAGGGGGGAGATGGGGTTTTGAAGATTTTTTAACAGCATCTCCCTGCTTGTAGAGGTTTCGCACGAGGGCCTCTGTTTGTCTTACTGAAAGACCTTTCTCTTTTATTTCCCTGAATATATAAAGTTGCTTATCCACGGTATCCACATTGATCAATGCGCGGGCATGTCCCATGCTGAGTTCGCCGCTGCGAACAGCCAGTTGAATATCCGGGGGCAGTTTTAATAAACGGATGAAGTTGGCCACCGTACTCCTGTCCTTTCCCATTCGTTCGGCCACCTGCTCCTGGGTATACTCCAGTTCTTCCATCATCCTTTTATAGCTGAGGGAGACTTCCATGGCATTCAGATCTTCCCGCTGGAGGTTCTCCAGTAAAGCGAGCTCGAGTAGCTGTGCATCATTGGCCTGGCGTACATAAGCCGGGATATCTGTAATTCCTGCCAGCCGGGCAGCCCGCCATCTTCTTTCACCGGAGATCAGGCGGTATTTCCCATTGGCTATTTTGGAAACAGTAACAGGTTGAATGATATCATGGAGTTTGATGGATTCCGCCAGTTCCTGTAATGCTTTCTCTTCAAAATCACGACGGGGTTGCTTGGGATTCGCTTCAATATCATCAATGGGTATGCGGTTAGTGTTCGTCGCGTTTTCCACAACGTTTGTCTTCAATGACCCGCTGGTTGTTTTGAGATCGGCATCGATATTCTGGAGAAGGGAACGGATCCCTTTGCCGAGCAGTTCTTTATTTTGCTTCGGGTTCGTCATGTTGCTTTCAGTGCTGGTTACAATTCCAGGATCCTTTCTTCATTTTTGATCCGGGTCATGTCATTTTTTTGAAGGATTTCTTTTGCAAGATTAAGATAATTCATCGAGCCTTTACTGTTGGCATCGTATAAAATTACGGGTTTGCCGGCACTGGGGGCTTCCGCCAGCCTTGCATTGCGGTGAATGATGGTACTGAAGACCATATCCTCAAAATGGCGTCTTACCTCGCTGACAACCTGGTTGCAGAGACGGAGCCGGCCATCGTACATCGTCATCAGGATACCCTCGATCACCAGGGCTGTATTAAGCCGGCTTTGAACGATCTTGATCGTATTGAGCAGTTTTCCCAGCCCCTCCAGGGCAAAGAATTCACATTGGACGGGTACGACTACTGAATCAGCAGCCGTTAATGCATTTACTGTAATTAAACCCAACGATGGGGAGCAGTCAATGACAATAAAGTCATAATCATCCCGGGCTCCATCCAGCAGGCTTTTTAATACCATTTCCCGGTTGGGATAATTGATCATCTCAATCTCGGCACCTACCAGGTCAATATGTGAAGGAATAAGATCCAGGTTCGGGACCTCGGTTTTTAAGATGACATCTTTTGCTTTTGCCTCATTGACCATGCAATCATAAAGACTTTGCGTGATATTATGAAGATCAAAGCCGACGCCCGTGGTACTGTTGGCCTGGGGATCGCCATCTACCAACAGGGTTTTATATTCCAGCACAGCGAAACTTGCTGCCAGGTTGATGGCAGTAGTAGTTTTGCCCACTCCACCTTTTTGATTTGCCACACCGATGATTCTTGCCATTTGCCGAAAACTCCTTGATAGTGATTGAATGTTCGTGGTAAAATTGCCCTCTGAAACCAAGAACACAAAATTAAGTTTTGCCCATTTTACAGGCTATTGCTTCGTTTCCGCTAACCGGCGGACGGGCGAAGCATTAACGGCAAAAATAAGTGTTCAGCAAAACAATGCCCCTACTATTTACTGACTTAAATTTGCAGACTATTTATGCGAAATTCTCCTTTTTGGTGGGTGCTGATCGGTTTTATGCTGTTGCTGGATGTATATTTTTTCCAGGCATTGAAAATTGTCTCTCATTCCGCCCCAGGCCGGGTGCGGGCCGTCATCTATATCATTTATTGGGCACTGTCCCTGGCTGCCATTATAACGCTCATCATACTTCCCTATATTCATTTTGATAAACAGACCCGCTTTACAAGAACCACCGTCTTCTCCATAATAGCTGGTTTCTTTTTTGCAAAACTGGTTGCTTCTCTTTTCTTTTTAATTGATGACCTACGCCGCGGGGTACAATGGCTATGGGAAAAATTTAGTTCCCCGAAAACAAAAACCGCGGGAGTAGAAGTGGAGCAAGGTATATCCCGTTCTGCCTTTCTTAGCTGGATGGGCATGATAGCAGGCGGCGGTATATTCGGAACGCTGGTATATGGTTTTGGAAATAAATACCGCTACCAGGTAAAAAAGATTAAGCTCAGCTATGCCAACCTGCCGGCGGGCTTTAAAGGACTCCGGGTCGTTCATATCTCGGATATCCATTCCGGGAGTTTTAATAATAAGGAAGCGGTTATGAAAGGGGTGTTCAAGATCATGAAAGAGAAACCCGACCTGATCCTTTTTACCGGTGATCTTGTCAATAGTGTGGCCGATGAAATGGAAGACTATATGGATGTTTTCAATAAACTGGAAGCTCCCCTGGGAGTTTATTCAACATTGGGGAACCATGACTATGGTGATTACGCCAGTTGGGATAATGACGCCGATAAAGCCGCCAACCTGGAGAAGCTAAAACAGATCCATGCGACTCTTGGCTGGCGCCTGCTGATGAATGAACATGTGGAACTTGCCAGGGGAACTGATAAAATAGCGTTGCTGGGTATTGAAAACTGGAGTGCCAAAGCAAGGTTTCCCAAATATGGCGACATGAAAAAAGCACATGCAGGAACCAGTGAGTACCCCTTTAAGATACTTATGAGTCATGATCCCTCGCACTGGAAAGCGCAGGTTTTAGATGACTACCCGGATATCGACCTGATGCTCTCTGGTCATACACACGGTATGCAGTTTGGCGTAGAGATACCGGGCTTCAAGTGGAGTCCTGTCCAATATGTATATAAAGAATGGGCGGGGTTATATGAACAAAAAGGCCAGAAGTTATATGTAAACCGGGGATTTGGCTTTATCGGCTACCCCGGGAGGGTGGGGATCCTTCCTGAAATCACTCTTTTTGAGTTATCCTGAGGATTTAATCTCTTTTTTCTTCAATATTTGGGGCAGTAACTTCGTTTTGGCCCTGAGAATGAACGACATTAAACTATTTTTTAACCTGTCAGTCTTAAAACCGTTTCCGCTAAACGGCGGGATGGTATTGCCATATCCGTGATGCCGAACACAACTGCCTGATGCTGAAGAATTGTTTCATATTACTGGCCTTTGTCCTGCTGGCTGCCGTTGCCTACCCGCAAAACCATCCCGCTGATTCCTCCATCAAAATATTGAAAGATGTTCCGGGGGTGGATACCGCCCTTGACTATGATGCGCTTTTCCAGGACTTTGATGCGTTCATGGATTCCATTTTATCTCCTCACAGTTATTTCCTCAGTAGTTTATCGATCGGGAAGGGATATTATAATTTTGAAAACAAGACTACTGCTACGATCAGCACATCAAAAAAACTGACTTATTCACCAACGCTGGCTTATTATCATAAAAATGGTTTGGGGCTCTCCGGTACAGGTTATATCGTGGATGACGGGCAGCACATGAATCTGTACCAACTGGCGCTCACACCTTCTTTTGATTACCTGGAAAACAAAACTCTCGCCACCGGTATTTCGTATACAAGGTTCTTTACCCGGGATTCCCTGCCTTTTTACTCAACACCACTTCAGAATGAACTCTACGGATATTTTACTTACCGCAAATGGTGGGTCAGACCCATGCTTACTGTTAGCTATGGATGGGGGAGCCGGACAGATTATATGCAACGCGAAGACCTGATCCTTGATCTTCGATTGCGCCGCAGGGGGTTTACTTATATCAATACAAAAGAATCTATCAGCGACTTCTCTATTACGGGTTCGGTGCGGCATGACTTCTATTGGCTTGATGCTTTTGCCTACAAGGATCATATTCGTTTTACTCCCCAGTTGGCCTTTACCAGTGGTACTCAGAAATTCGGGTTCAACCAATCTTCCAGCACCTATGCAACACTGGTCAGGAATAACTCTAACGTTTTATATAGTACAGAAAATGTGTACCTGGATGACCAGTTGAAGTTCCAGCCGCTTTCTCTCACCCTCTTCCTGCGCGGTGAATATTCGATCGGTAAATTCTTTATCCAGCCGCAATTCACCATGGATTATTATTTTCCTGCTGGCAGTGGCAACTTCAACAGTCTTTTCTCCGTCAATATCGGCTGTATGTTCTGATTTTAGAAAACCTTCACATTCTCCCTGCAATAGAATGGTTACGTTTTTTGTTTTGGAAAGTACTATCTCCCGTTAAGAGAATTTAACAGGATCTATGGGTTACTGGCATTATCCTTGAAATTTTTATCGGGCATATTCAAGTTACCTTAAAACTAAAAGTTTACACATGAAAACAAAACTCCTTTCCCTGTTTGTTGTATTGTTAATTTCCCAGGCCATGATGGCGCAGTTCCACCTCGGTGCCAAAGCAGGAGCTAATATCACCAAGGTTCAAGGCAAGTCATTCAAAGATGAATTCAGGTACGGCTACCATATCGGTGGTTTTGCTGAAGTTCGTATGGGAAATAAATTTGTACTCCAACCGGAAGTACTGTTCAACCAGTATTCCACAACACTGGACAGTAATTTTAAAAATGTTTACCAGGATGTATTTAATCCTTCCTATCAAAGCGGTGTTAAGCTCAATTATCTTTCGATCCCCATCCTGATCAACTACAAACTGATCGGCAGTTTTCTTTCACTGCAGGCAGGCCCGCAATTCGGTGTGCTGATCAACAAGAACAAAACATTATTACAAAATGGTGGAGAAGCATTTAAACGCGGTGATTTCTCCATGATAGCAGGCGCACAGATCAAGATCGGCGCCATCAGGCTGAACGGTCGCTACGTGGTCGGTCTGAATAATATCAATGATATCGATAACCAGGATCAATGGAAAAGCCAGGGATTTCAGTTATCCGTTGGATTAGCCTTATAAAATCTATACAACATCGCGCGATCTTTGTTGTACAAAGTACCTGATGAACGGGGCCCTTCTTTTGGAGGGCCTTTTTTCTGTATAAATACCTACCTGTCAGCTACATAGTTTGGCAGTTGATAATCAACAGGCATGAATCTTGGGAATACTGATTTCCCGTTATATTTTTAGCCCCCCACAAAGGGGATGACATATTGTCTAAAGAGGATTTGAGTATGAACATTGAACAATTTTTACTGCGGTCTGAGGATGAAATGGATTTTCTGCCGATTATTCCCCTGAATGAAAGTGACCAGGAAGATCTTAATGGTATTGAGGTTCCTGACGAAATACCCCTGTTACCCCTCCGCAATACGGTTCTTTTTCCCGGTGTAGTACTTCCTATTACCGTCGGGAGAGATAAGAGCATTAAGGCCGTCAATGACGCTTACAAGGGTGACAAATTGATAGGCGTGATAGCGCAAAAAGACAGTAATATCGAAGACCCTTCCATGAAAGACCTGGAAAAGATCGGCACGGTAGCCAAGATCGTGAAGCTGATCAAAATGCCTGATGGAGGAACTACTATCATCATCCAGGGAAAGAGCCGCTTCCTCGTGGAATCGATCTTCTCAGATGACCCTTATTTCAAAGCGAAGATCAAAAAGCTGGAAGAAGAAGAGTCGCCAAAGGATGAAGACTTTAATGCCTATGTCGCCAATATCAAGGACCTGGCAGCGGATATCGTGCAACTTTCACCTAATATACCAACAGAAGCTTCGATCATTCTCCGCAATATCGAAAGCCCGGCCTTCCTGATACATTTTGTGTCCAGCAACCTGAACACGGATATCAAGGATAAGCAGCGCTTGCTTGAATTAAACCAGATCCGCCAGCGGGCTGACCTGCTGATGCAGTTGCTCCAAAAAGAATTACAGTTCGCTGAGCTCAAGAATAAGGTAACCACTAAAACAAGAACAGAACTAGACAAGCAGCAAAGGGAGTATTTCCTGCAGCAGCAAATGAAAAGCATTAAGGAAGAGCTCGGTGGTGACAGTAACCTGCAGGAGATAAAAGAAATGCAGAAAAAAGCAGAAGCCAAAAAATGGCCTGCTGCCGCGAAAGAGATGTTCAAAAAAGGAGTGGAGAAACTGGAAAGGATGCATCCCAGCACACCTGATTTTTCAGTTGTATACAATCATCTCGACCTGATGCTGGAACTTCCCTGGGAAACGTATACCGAAGATCATTATGACCTTAAAAAAGCAATAAAAACACTTGATATCGATCACTACGGTATGCACAAGATCAAAGAAAGAATTCTTGAATACCTCGCCGTATTGAAACTGAAAGGGGATATGAAAAGCCCCATCTTATGTTTTGTGGGTCCTCCCGGGATCGGTAAAACATCACTGGGTAGAAGTATCGCGAATGCGATCGGCCGTAAATACGTGCGGCTCAGTTTAGGCGGGCTCCATGACGAAAGTGAGATAAGAGGTCACCGGAAAACTTATATCGGGGCTATGCCCGGTAGGATCTTACAATCCATCCGCAAGGTCAAAACTTCCAACCCGGTAATGATCCTGGATGAGATCGATAAAGTAGGAAGCGATTTCCGCGGCGACCCCTCTTCCGCGCTGCTGGAAGTATTGGACCCGGAACAAAACCATACTTTTTATGATAATTATCTTGAACTGGAATATGACCTGAGCAAAGTATTGTTCATTGCCACTGCCAATAATGTACAGAATATTCAGCCCGCTTTACGGGACCGTTTAGAGATCATTGATCTCAGCGGTTATGCCGTAGAAGAAAAGATCGAGATCGCCAAAAATCATCTTCTTCCCAAACAAATGGACTTGCATGGGTTAAAGACCACTCCATTCAAAATGAGCGATAAGGTGTTAGAAAAAGTAATACAGGATTATACCCGCGAAAGTGGGGTGAGGGAACTGGACCGGCAACTCGCTTCTATTATGCGTTACCAGGCACGGCAACTGGTGTCGAAAGGAAAGATCAAATCAAACCTGACGGCAAATGATATCGAAAAAATGATCGGGAAGCCAAAATACAGTAATGATATTTATAAGACTGCAAATATGGCCGGGGTGGCAGTAGGGCTTGCCTGGACCTATGTAGGTGGTGATATTCTTTTTATCGAAACAAGTTTAAGTGACGGGAAAGGGGAATTAAAACTGACAGGTAACCTGGGAAATGTGATGAAGGAAAGCGCCAGCACCGCGTTGACCTACCTGCAATCCAACGCAAAAAGATATGGCCTCGACAGCAGGCTATTTGAAAAGAAGAATATCCATATACACGTTCCTGAAGGCGCTGTTCCCAAAGATGGTCCCAGCGCAGGCGTAACGATGATGTCGGCTATCGCTTCAGCGCTTACAGGTAAAAGGGTAAAGCCTTTTCTTGCAATGACCGGTGAGATCACGCTGAGGGGACAAGTGTTACCCGTAGGAGGTATTAAAGAAAAAGTATTGGCCGCCAAAAGAGCGGGGCTGAAGGAGATCATCCTCTGCTGGCAGAATGAGAAAGATGTGCAGGAGATCGAACCCGAGTTCATCAAAGGCATCAAATTCCATTATGTAAAGACTATGAACCAGGTACTGGAACTGGCACTGGTAGGATAATGTTACGAGGCTATTAG
Source organism: Chitinophagaceae bacterium (assembly GCA_031371915.1). Taxonomy (GTDB): domain Bacteria; phylum Bacteroidota; class Bacteroidia; order Chitinophagales; family Chitinophagaceae; genus JJ008. Next base: position 8,764 of record JANMKG010000431.1, read on the forward strand.
TTTTTAGCTGTTAGCCATTAGCTAAAGGCTAAAAGCTAATAACTAACGGCTAAATTTCAAACATTGCGCACATCATGTACACTATATCTCTTACTGCTGTTCAATGCCGGGTATGCCCAAACCCTTGGCGGGAATTCTGTGTTTAATTTTCTTAAACTCTCCAATACCCCCCAGTTAACAGCGTTGGGAAGCGTGAATGTTTCCCAATACTCAAATGATGTGGGGCTTGCTTTTACAAATCCATCACAATTGCGATCTTCCATGCATTCGCAAATGAACGCTGTTTTTAATGATTTTTACGGCGGTATCAAAGTGTATCATCTCTCCCTGGGTTATCATCATCCAGTACTCAATACTAATTTTTGTTGGGGGCTGAATTATTTCAGTTATGGCAACACAGCAGAAACAGATGCTTCGGGAAATATATTCGGAATGTTTCGTCCTACCGACTGGGTGATGCAGGTATCGGCTTCCCGTGGTTATGAAGAGAAATGGAATTACGGGGCCACGTTGAAATTTATCAGTTCCAATTATGGGCAATACCGCTCCAGCGGGCTGGCCATGGATGTGGGCGTGCTTTTCCATGATTCAGCAGAACTATTCACGGCATCAGCTGTCGCGAAGAATATGGGTTTCCAGCTGAAGAAATATGATGGTACTGATCCCGATGAACTTCCCTTTGACCTGCAGGCGGGACTGACCAAAAGATTTGCTCATGCACCTTTCGGAATTTCACTCACGGCACAGCGGATCAATAAGTTTGATATTAATTATAACGATACAAGTTTCAATAACGAGAATGGTTTTGAGAACGGAACAGCAAAAAAATTCTCTTTTGGTAAACTGATCAATCACCTGGTGCTGGCGGCAACTGTTTACCCGGCAGAGAGGCTGGAAGTGATGGCGGGATATAATTTCCTGCGGAGAAAAGAATTGAATATCGGTAATGCGGGGAATGGTTTGAATGGGTTTTCAATAGGGGCAGGGGTTTTATTCGGCAAATTGCAGATCCGCTATGCCCGGGCTTATTACCAGAACAACTCAGCTTTTAACCAGTTTGGTCTTAACCTGAAACTTAATGAATATTTTGGTTTGGGAAAATTGGGCGAGAAGATTGGCTGGTGAACCTAACTGATGATCTTATACACTTCGAATGCTTCCGCGTATTCTTTGTTGCATTGCACCCCCCGTACTTTGGCCAGTGAGCGTATAAAATCTTCCTGCATATAATTCCGGTGAGATTGCGAGGTATAGGTCTTCAACGCTTTTATTTTTTTTGCCAGGTACTCTTCTGTAAGGCTGATAAAGAAACTGGTGCGAAAGCTGTAATTGTTCCAGGGAAGTTCATAACCCGCAAAACTGGTATTCTTAAAAGCTCTCATCCCTTCCTGGTGAATGACCTGGTGGTCCTGGTGTACATCAGATGCTGCCGGTAACAATACCATATCAGGATCGATACGTTTGTTCAGGGCTAATAATTCTTCGAGAATTTGCTGACGTGAAGCCGGGAGTTCCCTCACTTCGTAGTTGAATAAAATAAGTCTTGAAGCCGGGATACCAAGGGCTGCCGTTGCTTTTTTACATTCCTGTTCCAGCGTATCAGGGGGTAAACCATCAGGAAGAGAT
>JANMKG010000432.1:0-3582 GCA_031371915.1 Chitinophagaceae bacterium
AATCTTTCGATGCGGGTGTTAGTATCTGTAAAATGGGAATTGCCGCCATCAATTAAAATATCCCCCGGTTTTAATAAGGGACTGACTTCGTCAATTACCGCATCCACTATTTTACCCGCGGGTACCAGCATCATAATGCGTCGCGGGGTTTCAAGACTGTTTACAAGCGCTTTCATATTGGCGGCTACCTGCACGGGTTTACCTGCTCCTTCTTCGGCCAGTCTTTTTTGCTGGGCCGGGTCCCTGTCATAGCCACAAACCGCAAACCCTTTATCAGCCATATTCAACACCAGGTTGCGACCCATAGTACCCAGCCCTATCATTCCAAATTGTGCAGCCATAGTAATCTTTTATTGAAGTTACGCCAGAGCAGGGGAACGGGAAGTGTCTCATTTTGATCAATTGAACCACGAAGTCTCGAAGACACGAAATAACACCAAGTATACTTCGTGAAATCTTTGTGTTTTAGTGTCTTAGTGGTTCAATAATTTTAAATTAAAAAAGGAAACAGGCCAGGCAAACATCCTGCCCTTCCCTCCCGATAAATGATTTACCTTTGCATCTTTCTTAAATAACTCAATTTGCGCTTTACAGAATTTAATTTTCACGCTAACCTGCTCGAAGGAATTGAAGCATCCAATTACGAAACAGCCACACCTGTCCAGGAACAGGTGATCCCGCCGATACTGGCGGGCAGGGATGTGATCGCATCAGCCCAAACCGGCACGGGCAAAACCGCTGCCTTCCTGTTGCCTGTCATGAACAACCTCCTGATCAACCACGTGGACGGGCAGGTGGGCGCTTTGATCGTTGTTCCTACACGGGAACTGGCCATCCAGATATCCCAGCACATGGAGGGGCTTTCCTATTTCACCCATCTCAGTTCAATCGCTATATATGGGGGAAATGATGCGCAGAATTTCGTGGCGGAGAAAAAAGCATTGCAGATGGGTGCCGATATCATTGTTTGCACCCCTGGTCGTATGATCGCGCATCTCAACATGGGTTATGTAAACCTGAAAGGGCTACAATTCTTAATACTCGATGAAGCAGACAGGATGCTGGATATGGGTTTCCAGGATGATATCGCCAAGATCATTAAAGCACTTCCGGCAAAACGACAGAATTTATTATTCTCAGCGACCATGCCACAAAAGATAAGGCAGCTGGCCAGGAAGATACTCCATGAGCCTGTGGAGATCAACATCGCGCTCTCCAAACCACCTGAAAAGATCATACAAAAAGCTTTTGTTGTATACGAGCCGCAGAAGCTGCCGCTGATGAAAAAATTGCTCAAAGAAACTCCCTATAAGAATGCCCTGGTCTTTTGCAGCCGTAAGCAAACGGTGAAGCAATTGACAAGAGAACTAAAGCATGGCGGTATCAATGTTTCAGAGATTCATAGTGACCTGGAGCAGTCGGAAAGAGAGAGTGTACTGGGAGCATTTACTGCAGGCCGTATCCCGGTGCTTGTTGCTACCGATATTCTCAGCCGCGGTATTGATATTGATACGATCGATGTAGTCATTAATTATGATGTGCCTGGTGACGGGGAAGACTATGTTCACCGGATCGGCCGTACTGCAAGGGCAGACTCCGATGGCGCTGCTTTTACATTGATCGGTGAAAAAGAACAGAACAAGTTTGCCGCGATCGAGCAATTGTTGGGTAAAGAAGTAGAGAAAGCAGAACTGCCTAAGGAATTGGGACCCGGGCCTTCCTATCATCCAAGATCACGTTCCGGATCAGGATCCGGTGCAGGTGGCAAAAGACCGCCACCGAAATTCCACCGGGGCGCGCCAAAGAGAAGATAAATTCTTTCTAATTTTAGCCTTACTTATAATGGCCGGCATATGAAAAATAAATTTGCTCGGATCGTTTTTTTCGCGATCCTTTTTCTTGTTTACAGTTGTTCCCAAAACAAATATGCTACTACCAATAAAAGTTATAAGGAACAGGTAAAGGCCTATGCAAAGTTGCTGGCAGAATACCCCGTGAAAGATTCAGCAGGTCTTCCTTATGCCGCGGATTGGGTGGGCACTACTAATCTTTCGATGCGTCGTCCCAATTTTGTCATTATCCATCATACAGCACAAAACAGTTGTGAGCAAACCCTGCAAACATTCACCCTGCCACGCACACAGGTTAGTGCGCATTATGTTATCTGCCGCGATGGAACGGTGCATCATATGCTGAACGACCTCCTGCGGGCACACCATGCGGGCGTTAGCAAATGGGGGAATACCACTGACCTTAATTCATCGAGTATTGGTATTGAACTGGATAATAATGGGTTTGAACCATTCGCGGAGGCCCAGGTAAACAGCTTACTGATCCTGCTTGACCGGTTAAAGAAGGCTTACAGTATACCTTCTTCCAATTTTATCGGGCATGGCGATATCGCGCCTACCCGGAAAAATGATCCCAACTGGCGTTTCCCCTGGAAGATGCTGTCGGAAAAGGGATTTGGGTATTGGTTTGATGATGCGGCAAATGTTGTATTGCCCGCCGGGTTTAATTATTTGCAGGCCCTGCGGATCGTGGGCTATGATATAAAAGATAGCAATGCGGCGATCGTAGGATTTAAAAGACATTGGTTGCAGGATACTACGAGAGGTTTGAATAATGACCAGCTAAAAATATTATACCAGCTCAGCAAAAAATATCAGTGAAGTTCCCCCGCCGGCTCATGATCATCATAGAGGTCCCGCATTCTTAATAACTCCTTTTTCATTTGAATAAGTACCTTACCGTAAGCTGCAGAGCGAATAAGATTTTGTTGTTCCTGGGGATCGGTTTGCAGGTCATATAATTCCCATTCATTTACTGTGTAAAAATAGATCAGTTTATACCGTTCCCCCCTTACACCGAGATGCTGGAGAACTGTATGATCCGCGTTGTATTCATAGAAATGATAATATACAGCATGGCGGGGAATGATCTTCTGCTTGCCGGTCATGCTGGGAACAAGGCTTAGTCCCTGCATAAAATCCGGGACCTTTATTCCAGCGGCATCCAGCATGGTAGGCGCATAATCAATTGCCTGCGTCATATTATTATTGACTGAACCGGGTTTGATATGACCGGGCCAGCGCATCATCATCGGCGCCTGCATCGAAACATCATACATCCAGCGTTTGTCAAACCAGCCGTTCTCGCCGAGGTACATTCCCTGGTCACCGGTATAGATGACCAGTGTGTTTTTCGTAAGCCCAGTTTTATCAAGGTAATCCAAAACCTTCCCGACATTCTCATCGATGCTGGCTACGCAGGCAAGATAATCCTGCATATACCACTGGTATTTATATTTCAGTAATTCTTTTCCTTTGGGTCTTAGCTGCTGTAATAGTCTTCCTCTTTCTTCATAGATCTTTTTGATAGCGCTCCTGTCCGGTTCGGGGATGCGGTTAAAAATCGCATTATAATAAGCGATCTCCGCGGAATCAGGTTTTAGTTCAGGGATATCCATAAGGAATTTGGGATCGACTTTCAGGTCACTGCTCAGTTTCATATCATGAAGGATGCTCATCGTCTGCAAATGCCAGGCCGTGCCATGACCCGCTGTATCAACATATAAAGTAG
>JANMKG010000441.1:0-4776 GCA_031371915.1 Chitinophagaceae bacterium
CTTCAATGACCAGAAATGGAAGGCTTTTATCAGCCAGCCGGATGCAGGAACACTCCAGGCCGATCCTGCTTTTGCGCATGCCAGTGCTTTTTTTACCAATTACAACACTAAATACGGTCCCTATTACCAGCAGTTCACCGCCAAGAATGCGGAGATGGGAAGGCTATACCTGAAAGGGATCATGAGCATGGATCCTGTCAAAGCAAAAATGTTGTACCCGGATGCGACCTTTACCATGCGGGTAAGTTATGGTAACGTAAAATCCTATCACCCCAGGGATGCTGTATTCTATGATTATGTTACTACCTCGCAAGGATTACTCGAAAAATACAAACCGGGTGATTATGAATTTGACCTGCCGGCCAACCAGGTCGAACTCCTGAAGAAAAAAGATTTCGGGCAATATATGGATCCCACCCGCAAGGAACTAGTGATCGGTTTTATTACTACCAATGATATCACGGGCGGTAATTCCGGTTCGCCGGTGATCAATAACCGTGGTGAATTGATCGGGCTCGCATTCGATGGCAACTACGAAGCGCTGAGTCATAAACTGGCTTTTGACAAGGACCTTAACCGGACGATCTGTGTGGATATCCGCTATGTATTATGGTGTATTGATAAGCTGGGTGGTGGAACGAATATTATTAAGGAATTGAAGTTGATGAAATAGTTTTTGAGTTTCAACACAGAGATACAAAGTCACAGAGTTACACGGAGAAAGTATCTTAGCACCAACTCTCTGTGTTACTTTGTGACTTTGTATCTCTGTGTTGAAATTCTTGCTTAACATTGCAGACCGGTTTTCCCTTGGCAAAAAGACTTACCATACTCCTCTTCTTTACTGTCTTGTGCAGGGAAGGCTTTTGCCAGTATCCTCATTTCAGCTTTGCCACCGACCTGGGTGTACAACGCAATTTTAAAAAGGAACAACAATACTGGGCCATTGGCCAGACCGTACATACCATTTTTCATTTTACACCGAAGGAAGCCGTCTATATATGGTTCTGTTATTATACCAACGGAAATTTTCGGAATGATGTAATAGCTACGGGCAAAGACCCGTTCCTCACACCCCACGAAGTTCCTTATGTGAATCGTTCTAAAATGCGGCTCAAACAATTTTCCGTAGGCTGGAAAAAATACCTGGCAGGAGCTGAAGACATCGAAAAAGGCTGGAGCATTTATGCGTATGCAGGTTTCGGTTTGCTGTTAGGGCGGGTGATCAATACACATTCAATAGCCCTCGATACCAGTATTTATAATGTCCCTGTTCTTAGCGGTAAAGCAAATTTTAAAAGACTGACCGTGGATGTCGGTCTTGGTTGGGAAACGCCGGTCGGGGGCGATTTTTTCTTTTATGCAGAAGGAAGAGCGTGGATACCAACAACTGATTATCCCAGTAAATTCATTTTTGTAAATACAAATGCTCCCCTGGTGGGGATGTTCGATGCCGGTCTTCGTCTTCGTTTCTGATCATCAGGGTATCCGAATATCAAAACGACCATCGGTTACGCTGATGGTGCGGGAAGCATCATAAATATCCGACATATTGAACTGGAAAGTACCCGACACGATCTTATTGGTAAGATCGAATTTGGTGATCGTTACAGATCCTGTTTGAATAGAAGTTGTCATCCATTCTTCTTTAGGAGTGAGGATGCGCTTTACATAATAGGCATAATTGGATGCGGAGCTCGGGTAGCCTACAGTTGTATTCAGTAAATAGGTCCCGGGGCCTGTGATCCCTTTTACCGAGATCTCGAATTCTGTTTCCGTAGGGGAAGAAGAGATATCCATGGCATTAATATACATATCAGTACCTCCCAATACCCTCACTTCAAGTTTATCACTCGCGGGAATGGGGCCAAAACCCCTGGGGATCCAGAAAACACCATTCACTTTAGCGCCAAAGGTATTCGCACCTGTTTGTGTGGCAGGTGGCAATTCCGATACTTCCTTTTTACAGGAGACGAGCAAAAAACCGGCTAAACAAACTGTTACTATTTTTTTCATAGACTTGAATTCATGGATATAAACGTTTTCCTGGATGTTTTTGGTATTTAAAAAGGGGGCCGGCCGCCAAAAAAGACAAAAACAGCGCCAGGCAGGATAAAATAAAGCTTAAAGTCTCCGTAGTATCTTTATCTGTCTCAAAATCATGCGCATGATCAATAAGCTGACCATACAACAAATAGCCTTGTATAAACTCTCGATCCCGCTGATCGAACCCTTTATAACTTCCTTAGGCAGAGAAGACAATGCAGAGAATGTACTGGTGAAAATAACAACTGCTGAAGGCCTCACGGGCTTTGGAGAATGCAGTCCTTATATGCCGATCAACGGGGAGAGCCAGGATACCTGTTTTATAGTGGGCCAATATTTTGCCAAAGCGCTGAAAGGAAAGGATCCCCTCCAGGTAGAAGAATGTATTGCTATCATGGACAAGATCATTTATGGCAACAGCAGTATCAAGAGTGCGTTTGACATGGCATTTTATGATATCGCCTCGCAACATGCGGGGATGCCTTTATACCAGTTCATCGGGGGAGCAAATACTAAAACGATCATCACAGATTATACGGTCAGTATCGGTGATCCCCAAAAAATGGCAGTCGATGCCCTGAAAATAAAAAGCCAGGGCTACCCGGCGATAAAAGTAAAGTTGGGAAAAAATGGTAAAACCGATGTCGAAAGAATAAGGGCCATCCGTGAAGCCGTAGGTAACGATATACCTGTGCGCATCGATGCCAACCAGGGCTGGGGAGTGGAAGAAGCGATCCAAACATTGAAAGCACTGTCGGTTTTTGATGTCCAGCATTGTGAAGAGCCGATCCCCCGATGGGCTTTTATGGAATTGCCGCGGGTAAAAAATGAAAGTCCCATCCCAATCATGGCGGATGAATGTTGCGGGGATGAGCATGATGCCGAAAGATTGATACAATTAAAAGCCTGTGATTATATGAATATCAAACTGGGTAAATCAGGCGGCATCTTCAAAGCATTGAAGATGGCAAGGATGGCAGAGAAAGCTCATGTCCATTTACAGGTAGGTGCCATGCTGGAATCAAGGCTGGGGATGACGGCTTTTGCACACTACGCATTATGCAGTCCCAACATTGTGCATTTTGATTTTGATACGGCCCTGATGTTCCGCGAAGACCCGGTAACGGGTGGCATTATATATGAAAAGAATGGGGTGGTGAAAGTTCCGGAGGCCGTGGGCCTGGGAGCAACCATTGAGAATAGCCGCCTGGAGAAAATGGAGAAAATCATCATTTGATTGCTGTTTTTTTCACGCTATCCCTGTTTAATTATTGGGTAAATTTTACCCATGAAAGAAGTTGTTTTAAAACCGCTGCAGCACCAGGCTGTTGAATGCATTGGCATTTATTTCGAGATCAATTTTAAAATACAGGGGGCATTGCGAAAGACGGGTGTGGTGAAATTCAGCAGTACCCACAAATGCTGGTACACACCGTTAAGCAAGGAAAATTATAATAAAATCTTTTTTGCTTTAAAAGGTCTTGCTGCTATTGAACAATCGGAGCTGCACCGGTACCTCGCGGCAAAGAAAAAAAAGGAGACCAGTAAAGATCCAGATCTTTTAAGACCAGCAGGAAAACCAACTACTGAAAGATCAGACGCTGAATCCCGGGCAAGCAGAACTATCCCTTCCGCGTATGTTGCTGCACCTATACACCCCGTCAATCTCCACGTTCTTCCGGCAATGGAACAACGGCTTAAACTAAAAGGTTACAGTCCCTCTACTATAAGAACCTATTTAAGTGAAGTGGGTGTTTTCTTACGAAATATCCGGCATCACCCTGCCGATGAATTCAGTACAGAAAGGATCAAAGACTACCTGCTGTATTGCCTTGAAAAAATTGGGTTAACTGAAAATACTCTTCATAGCAGGATAAACGCCTTAAAATTTTATTATGAGCAGGTACTTAAGCGAGAAAAGTTCTTCTGGGATATACCTCGGCCTAAAAAACCAATTCAATTACCCAGGGTGCTCAGTAAAGAAGAAATGATCAAGCTGCTTAAAGCAATAAAAAACCTGAAGCATAAGACCATGATCATGCTGGGCTACGCCTGCGGATTACGTGTAAGCGAGATAACCGGGTTGGCAACAAAAGACCTTGATGAAGACCGGCGCCTGATCTTGATCCGCAGGGCAAAGGGCAAGAAAGACAGGATTGTGAGCCTGAGCCCGGTTATGTTGGTGATGTTGCGGGAATACCTGGTAAAGTATAAGCCGGAAAAATATTTGTTCGAGGGTCAGCCTAAAGGTGCCAGCTATAGCAGCAGAAGTTTACAGCAAATAATAGAAGTCGCTAAAAATAAAGCTGGAATTCAGAAAGACGGCAGCATGCATATGTTGCGCCACAGTTTTGCTACGCACTTGCTGGAAAAAGGGACTGACGTTGTGTTTATTCAAAAAATATTAGGTCATAATGATTTGAAAACGACACTACGTTACCTGCATGTTACGAATAAAGACCTGGTAAATATTTTAAGCCCGATTGAAGACATTAAAGATTTTTTATAACGATTTTTAATTTTCGCCTGGTGTATTTGCGAAACTTTTCCTGCGAGGCTAAATCTTGCAGAAATCTATCTAAAAACTTGATATTCATAGCAACAATATTCGAAGTATCTCAAAATTCAATATTCGTATATTCGCAAATACACACGTTAGCTACAAGCAGTATCTTACAATCAAACCAAAACTTGTCGCATGAAAAAACTTGCCTTATTAACACTAATCAC
>JANMKG010000004.1:0-11492 GCA_031371915.1 Chitinophagaceae bacterium
CCCACATTACTGATCGGGGTCCCGGTGTTTCCATAACTTCCGTCAGGGTTAACAGCATTGAAAATAGGTGCTGCGATATAGGCCGTGGTAAATAAACTGTATGGTTTGTTCTCCGAAACATAATGCGAAAAACCTATATTATTTCCGATCTTGAATTTTGAAGTGATGGTAAACTCGTGATTATACCGGGCCGTGTACCTTGTGTATTTATTATCGATCAGTATTCCATTTTCATTCAGGTAGCCGAGCGAAAGAAAATAGCGGTATTTATTTTTCCCACCGCTGAGTGACAGGTTGTGACTATTAAAAATTGCGGGCCTGGTGAGCTCATCATACCAGGAAGTGGAACCGGTAACATCCCCCCCCGTAACAGCCGGTGCACCGGCGGCTTCATTCGAATAAGCAGCATATAAACCCGGTCCGGCCATCTGCACTTTATGCGTCAATAATTTTACACCCACCTGCGCATTATAGTTAATAGAGAATTTTGTTTTGTTCCCCGCCTTTGTCGTGATCAATACAACCCCGTTCGCGGCACGGGCGCCATAGATAGCTGTAGAAGAAGCGTCCTTTAATATATCGATGGTAAGTATATCTGAAGAATTGATATTCCTGATATCCGTGGTGATGATACCATCTACTACATAGAGTGGATCCGCTCCGCCGAGGACCGAACCTACACCCCTGATCCTGACATTGGGTGTACTTCCCGGCGCGCCACTGTTGACGATCTGTACCCCTGCTACTTTTCCCTGTATAGCCTGGGTAGCGGTTAATGCCGGGAGATTGACAATATCTGATCCTTTGATGCTGGCGGAAGAACCTGTAAGATCTTTTTTACGGGCAGAACCGTATCCTACTACTACGACCTGCTCGAGTAATTTTGTTCCTGGCTTGAGCGAAACCGTCAGGCTGGTCTTTCCTGCGACAGATTGTTCCTGTGTTTCAAAACCTATTCCTGAAAAAACAAGTACAGCATTTTCCGGTACGGTGATACTGAAATTGCCGTTGTTATCGGTGATCGTTCCATTGGTCGATCCTTTTACACTAACCGACACTCCTGCCGCGGGCTCCCCGGTGGCAGACAGCACTTTCCCCGTAATCTTAATACTGGCCTGGTCCGTAGCTGCAGGTAACCCGGTCTTTCGGGCATACTTTTCTCCCGCCATTGCAGGGACCCGCAGACAACTGATGATTAACAGGAGTAATACAAATTTGCACAAACGAGATTCATTTACTTTAAGCCTTGAATGCATACAACTCATAAGTAGATTTTTGCTGCTATAAATTAAAATAGGCAAAAGGTTTTTTTGCAGATCAGCCGGTTCGAATTGAAGCACCAGGTGGGATAGGCAAACAATATAAACTGACCAGGCCAGGAACTTATTCCCGGATTCACTCTAAGTTAAACAAATAATACAGTACAGGATTTTTTAAAACCCGTTTTTTGCCGGTCCTGCGCAGGCGGGGTAATTATGCCCCGGGATACAGGCGATCGAAGATGACTTTTGGCGCATCTGTATAAAAACGGGTTTATTGATCAAGTGAGCGTATTGTAAATGCCCGGGAACTGAAGCCGGTAAATGGTCCTGGCTCTTGATCCCGCTATCATTGATTTTTCCCCGGATGGCCTGATTACCCCATTTTTTCTTTACTTTTGCCGCCCGTAGGGCTTTTTTTAGAGGGTAGCCAGTCAACTGGTCATCCCCTTACAATTCCCCGGGAAGAATCAATTTCACCAGTTCTTTTATAAATTATTTTCCCGTTTTTGCGGGATCGGACCCTTAGCTCAGTTGGTTAGAGCACCTGACTCATAATCAGGGGGTCGCAGGATCGTGCCCTGCAGGGTCCACTGAAAATTAGAAATAAGAAACAGAGAAATAAGGAATGAGAAAGTAAGTTAGAACTGAAAATACTTTCTGATTCCTTATTTCTTATTTGTCATTTCTCATTTCTAGGGGTTCTTTAACCTTTTGTTAACCGGGATGAAAATACATTTGTTCCCTACTTAAAAAATATATGAAGAAGATCTTATCGCTGACAATCTGTGCTTTATTCTCGCTGTCGCTGCTGGCACAGGAAAAGACCCCTAAGAAAAAACAGGCCATCGATCTGAGCAACCGGCCCAACGATCACCTGATGCTTCAACTGGGTTATACTAACTGGTCCGGCATTCCCGATACCATTAATAAAGCCGGCTTTTCGAAAAGTATCAACGCTTACGTAATGATGGATTTTCCTTTTAAAACAAATCCGCATATAAGCATCGCTATCGGCCCCGGTATCGCCAGCGATCATATTTTATTTACCAAGACACATGTAGGGCTGAAGGATCTTACCCCCACATTCCAATTCACCAACCAGTCGGATACCAATAATTTTAAAAAGAGCAAACTGGCAACTGTATACCTGGAGGCGCCGGTAGAACTGCGCTTTTCTTCAGCACCAAAAACCGGTAACGGGATCAAAGCTGCCATCGGCGTAAAGATCGGCACCCTGATCAACGCGCATACCCGGAATGCCAAATTTGAAAATAAGAGTGGCACTACCATTAATGATTATGTAATGAAGGAATCCAGCAAGCGTTTTTTTAATAAGAACAGGCTCTCCGGGATGGTAAGGGTTGGTTATAGTCATTTCTCACTCTATGCCAGTTACCAGTTCACTCCCTTATTAAAAGACGGCTCGGGTCCTGTTGTACGGCCCTACTCGATCGGTTTAACCTTAAGCGGACTTTAATAATAAACAACTATTACCTACCTGTTGGCGGAATTAATTTTACTTAGCCTCATAGAGGCGATATGTCAGTAGAAAATGTAATTTATAATGGGTTTCAGAGCCCCATCTGCGGGACGAAATATATTACATGCCGCTCCTACGGAGCTAAAATTGCATTGAATATTTTTTTCTACTAACATTTAGACCCTACGGGGCTATAAATACCTCCCCAATATTAGCTCCGCCAACCGTTATTACCTTTTTTAAAAGCGATCTGCAAAAACAGGTCGCTTTTTTTATATCACCAATTTATACGCTAATTAGTGTTCATTAGCATGAGTATTTTCTACCTTTGCAGGCTGGTTTAAGAACGGAACTTATAAATGATATGATCGACAAAAAAAACAGTATTCAAAAAGAAGAACGGGCCGTGCTGGTTGGTATGGTCCACAAAGACCAGACAGAACAACAGGTGCAGGAATACCTTGATGAGCTGGCTTTCCTGGCGGAAACAGCGGGCGCGGTTACCGTCAAACGCTTCACGCAAAAACTCCCGCATCCTGACAGCAGGACATTTGTAGGTAAGGGAAAACTCGAAGAGATCCGCCTTTATGTGCAGGGAAAGAATATCCGGGTCGTCATCTTTGACGATGAACTCACCGGTGCCCAGATCAATAATATTGAAAAGGCGATCGAAGTAAAAGTGATCGACCGCAGTGATCTCATCCTTGACATTTTTGCCCGGAGAGCCAAGACAGCCCAGGCCAAAGCCCAGGTAGAGCTGGCACAATATCAATATATCCTGCCACGGTTGCGGGGAATGTGGAAACACCTTGAAAGGCTTGGGGGTGGTATCGGTACCCGCGGCCCGGGAGAATCTGAAATTGAAACCGACCGGCGTATTGTACGGGACAAGATAACCCTGCTGAGAAAAAGGCTGGCCGAGATCGATAAACAAGCCTTCACGCAACGCAAAGACCGTGGCGAATTTATACGCGTGGCGTTGGTGGGTTATACCAATGTTGGTAAATCAACCATCATGAACCTGCTGAGCAAGAGGGAAGTCTTCGCGGAAAATAAATTATTCGCGACACTGGATACCACCACGGGTAAAGTGGTGTTCGATAACACTCCTTTCCTCCTGAGTGATACTGTAGGTTTTATCCGTAAACTTCCCCACCATCTCGTTGAAAGTTTTAAAAGCACACTGGATGAGGTAAAAGAGGCGGACATTCTTTTACATGTAGTAGATATTTCCCATCCTGCTTATGAAGATCAGCTGGGTGTGGTCAACAAGACCTTACAGGAATTAAACGCCTTTGAAAAACCTACATTGACCATTTTCAATAAAATGGACCTGTACGAACAACACACTTTTGATGATTGGCTGGAAGAAAGCACCAAAAAAGAGATCCTCGAGGACTTGCGGGAAAGATGGAACAACGAGACAAACGGAAATGCCGTTTTTGTTTCGGCCATCGAAAAAACAAATATCGATCAGTTACGCAGTAGCATCCTGGAAAAAGTAAGAGCGATGTACAAAGCGAGGTTTCCCTATAAGACGGAATTTCTTTATTGATCCTGGTGGCTGGTTACTGGATGCTGGTTGCTGTTTATCTTTGAATGAATAATCTTTCCATGATCGCTCCCCAGCAACAGCAACATAAATGGTTATTTTTTTTTATCAGCCTGGCTGTGCTGGTCAATTTCAGTGGGTTGCTGGTTCCCCTGATGGATCCTGATGCGGGTGTTTACGCGTCGGTTACCAGGCACATGGCCGAGCGCAATAATTACCTGGAGCTTTATTTCCAGGGTACGGACTGGCTGGACAAACCGCATTTCCCTTTCTGGATCACAGCAGTTTTTTTCAAGGTTTTCGGCATTCATACATGGTCGTATAAACTTCCGGGAATTCTCTTCGCTTTAATGGGTGCGTACTATACTTATCTTTTTGCCAAACAGCACTACAATAAAACGATTGCCTTATGGGCCGCTTTTATTTTATTAACTGCCGAACATTTTATTATTTCCAATAGTGATGTGCGGGCGGAACCTTTCCTGGCAGGTCTCGTCATGGCTTCGATCTATCATTTCTCCAATTGTATATCAAAAAAAATAAGCTGGCATCTTGTTGCTGCTGCTTTGTTCGCGGCCTGTGCCGTCATGACAAAAGGAATCTTTACGCTTATCCCTATCGGTGGCGCCATTGCCGGTGAGCTCATCATCAAAAAGAACTGGAAGGAATTGTTTCACTGGAGATGGCTGATGGCAGGAGTTCTGCTGGCTCTGTTCATCTTCCCTGAATTATATAGTCTGTGGTACCAGTTTGACCGCCACCCGGAGAAGACGGTCTTTGGAAAAACAAATGTATCCGGTATCCGTTTCTTTTTATGGGACAGCCAGTTTGGACGATTTGCTAACAGCGGGCCGATCAAAGGCAAGGGTGATCCGACCTTCTTTTTGCATACGTTATTATGGGCTTTTCTTCCCTGGTCTTTACTGATGTATGCCGCGCTGATCGAAAAGATCAGAAGGGGCGTTAAGGGTCAGACAGGGACGGTCAGACCCACCGGGACGGTCAGACCAGAATGGTTCACCCTGGTTGGTAGCCTGCTGGCCTTATTGCTCTTTTCCCTGTCAAAATTCCAGTTGCCTTATTATGCCAATATCATTTTCCCTTTACTGGCGATCCTTACAGCGAATTATTTATGTAAAATACTGGATAGCCCTTCTGTGCTTGCAAGAACGACGCAAAATGTGATCGCTATTATTCTTTTACTAGGTGCTGTAGTCTTACAAATTCTCTATGCCCCCTTCAACCAACCGATTGTAGCGGTCATTTTCCTGGTACTGGCAATCGCTCTAGTTGTTGCACTGCCGTATTGGATTAAAGCAAATAAAAATTGGCTGGCTTTCTTCCGGGCAGGAGCAGCCTGTCTTGTGCTAAATCTTTACCTGAATTGTTTTTTCTATCCCGACCTGATGAAATACCAGTCAGGAGATGAAGCCGCTTTCTATATCAATAAATATCACCCCGGTATACCAGGTGTTCGCATGGGAATCTATTCTCCCGGGTTTGAATTCTATTTAAAGGATACAATGATGATCGCTGATACCAATACGATAAAAGATCCCGGCCCAGCCAAACAAGGCATTTGGTTCATTAGCGAAGAAGGTCTTGATTTTGTAAAACAACAAAATATCCCCTACGAGCTGATCAGGGAGTTACCTGAATTTCATGTCACGATGCTCAGCCTGAAATTCATCAATAAAAAAACAAGGGAGAAGGAATTGAAAAAAAGTTTTATTATCCGGATGTTGTAGAGGAAAGTCCGGAGTCCGAAGTCAGGGTCCGGAGCCGGTCGTTCAAAGGCCGAAGCCTAATATTTCTTTCGAAACGTCCCTCACTTTCTTATTTCTTATTCTTCATTTCTTATTTCTTATTTTCCAAAAACTCATTCATCCTTTCGAGCACTGTCACCGGTGAAATCCCCGTGATGCAAGGCCGGATAATACAGGTAGTTTTCCGGTGATTGGCAGCGCTGACACAGGGTGAACAGGGAAGGCCGAGATAAAAGGGTTCAGCATTACCACCGAGTGGTAAGTAGAGATGAGGCGTTTCAGGTCCAAACAATACAAATACTTTCAACGATGTTACGGAAGCAAAATGCGCGGGACCTGAATCATTCGTTAGCATACAGGTACTGACCGAGTAAAGCGGCACCAGTTCATCAAAAGAAAAAAATCCGGAAGAGTTGATGAATTTCTTATGACCGGTCAGCTGCACTACTTTCTCCACATATTCTTTTTCTGCCGGTGAACCCGTAGCGATGATGAATATATTATTGAATCGGGCCAGTAGCTGTTTGGCGACGGCCGCGAAATTTTCCTGGGGCCATCTCCGTTGTGGCAGCATATCGGAGGCATTGACATTTAACAACACCAGTGCTTCGTCTTTCCATTCGGGGTATAATTGCCGGATCTTGTTTTTTATATTTTCTCTTGCTTCCGTGGAAACGGTTGCTCTCGCAAGTTGTATCTCGTTGGGATGTATGGGCACGGTCGAATAGGGATTGTCGAAAAGTCCGAGGGCTTTATTCACCAGCGAAATGAAATTGACCGCGATATGTACATGCGGGTTATAGCGAACCGGGCGATTGACCAGGTTACCGCGGTACAATCCCTCATCATGAAAATTGGTGAATCCTACTCTTGACCTGGCGCCGCTAAAAAAGCTCAGCAGGGCCGTGAACCTGGAAAATAATTCAAGATCAATAACGGTTGATATTTTTTTCTTCCGGCACCAGGCCATAAAGCGGAAGATATCGATGACGAGTGATCCGAAATTATCCGCCTTCATTTTGAAAACGTTGGCTTCCGGGACGGTTTTTAATATTTCAAGGCTCTTGTAGTTCTTGCTGAAAATGGCAAAATAGAGTTCAGCCTTTCCTTCCAGCTGTAATTTCCGCATAGCGGGGTCTACGATAACCGCGCTGCCCATTTCTGAAAGTTCAATAAAGAGGGTGCGTTGAATACCCGGTTTACGCTTTTTCGCCGACCGGAGCAGGTCAGCTACCCATCGGAAAGGGCTGATAATAAAACAGGCCGGGATACCCACCCATTTATCGATCGCCCGCATGGTGCTTACTTTCATGCCCGCAAAAGTAACCATCCCGAGTGAAACGAGGGAAGCTGCTAGCTACTGGCTGTTAGCGACTAGCTTTTAGTTGTTAGGCCTTAGGTAGCCGCTATCTAAAAAAGGGACAGACTTCCAGTCTTCCTGTCTTCGTGTCTTTCGGTCTTCCGGACTTACATTTGAGGTGCAATGATTGAAAAGAAGCTTACATGGCACAAAGTGGCTGATGATCTTAACGAACTGGATTTTGCCGCCAACCACATAACTGTAGCGGAAGTAAAGGGAAAAAAGATATGTATTGCCAAATTCAACAACACGGCTTTTGCTTTTGCCTATAAATGTCCCCATGCCGGTGGCTTTCTCGCAGATGGGTATATCGATGCGCTGGGGAATGTAGTATGCCCCCTCCATAGATACAAATACAGTTTGGAGAATGGAAGGAATGTGAGCGGAGAAGGTTACTATTTAAAACACTGGCCTGTGGAGATAAGAGATAATGGGGTATTTGTCGGTATGGAAGAAACCACGGGGCTTTTTGGCTGGCTGAAATGAACCAGAATTTTTTGATGCCCAGACCTTAAATTCAATCCTGTATTTTGAAGTATGGAACCCGGCGGCCTGAACGGGTATTTGCAGGCTGCATTTATTTTGGTAGCTTTCTGAAGATTTTTTCTTGTAATGGTTTTCAAGAATCTATTAGATTATGAGCCATATCATAAAAGAAAGATTTCAGGCCCCCGGGCGCAGGAGGAAAACATTTTTCTTCTTTATCATGGTGGCAATCATTATTGCTTTGCCCGCAGACGGACAAAAAGGAAATACCAGCGGGTCTCCTGTAGCCGACGGTGTTAAAACATGCAACTTTTGGGTGGGCGAGATCATTAGCACAATAATGCATGAAGACGAGCCTAATGATCATAGAACCACGAATATCAAAACTACCTATACCGTCAGGCTTCGCGAAGAAACTCCCAATGGATCAAAGACCGAAGCAAGACTTATTAATGATGGAAGCAGTGTCGAGACCATTTATGAAGAAGAATTCAGTGGGAATAACGGGTATGGTTCAACTGGCAGTTACCATACTTCAGGAATTGGCAGGGCAAAGGTCACCAGCCCCGGCAGTAATTTCGGTTCCATAGGTCATCTTACCATAAACCCCAAAGGAAAATTTCTTCAATATGTTTTCGAGATGTGGCCTGATAAAGAATCAACTCAATTTCCTGTTACACGTAAATATTTCAGGGGTGATCCGCCAAAAGAAAATACAGATAATACAAAAGTAACCTTCAGGTCCGCACGGTCACGGGGTGATACAGCTGGTTTCGCAACCCTGACAAGTTTTAAAGGCGATAATACAATGGAAGGTGAATATACCATCAGGGACACCCGGGGTATGCCCCAGGAGCATACTGTTTGGAAGCTCCATATGGAAACGGGACCCTGCCTGCATGGACTGGACCTGGATACCATATCTGTTAAGAAAGATCCCTGTTCATCACCCGCAAGTGAACTGGCTTTACTCAATCATGCGCTGGACCAGGAGAAGGAGTTGTTGGATCTGAGTGCCAGGCAAAGTGATGAAATCAAAAAGCTCAGGCAGCAGGCAAAGCAGTGGGAAAGTGATTTCGTACAGGCCAGCAAAGATTGCAGGAATTGGGACGCTGCGATGGTGTTGGTGAATTATCTCGTAGGGAATGAAGAAGGATCGACTATGGGCCAGGCCGGGAAAGAATTAAGCAATTTTCTTTCCTTCCTTGACAAGTTCAGCAGTAACGACGCATCCTGGATATTGCCCAATATGGAATTCGATAAGAATCTTGAAACGGGTACGGGTAATAATGCGCTTAGCATTGAAGATATCTTCGAAGGTCTCCATGCCGCGTACGAAAAGATCGCGCCCGAATCAAAACCAGAGGCCCTGCTGGATGGTTTACGAAAGTGCGGCGCGCCTACTTCGCAAGGAGTTATGGAAGGGGCCGTGACCTATCTCCGGCTCCTCCAGCAGATCGAACCGCTCGCGGAAGCTGCTCAAAAAAACCTGAATGATATCCGCGCAAAGGACCAGGAGGTTTTTGATCGGTGGAGTAAGTACCACCAGCACTGTATCGATTATGCCAACTGCAAGGGGACGGATCCAAAAGCATGTGATCCGCCGGGACAGAAGTAAGGACCAGGATGCCGGGATGTTATACCGTAAACAGGTTTTAATAAATGCAGGTTCTGATTATTAACCAGTATTTTTAAACTCTACATGGAAATAGACATCGCGATATTAATTGCAGATCTCTCGGGTTATACAGCACTTACCGAAACACATGGCGCCTATGCGGCGGCTGACCTTATAGAGAAGTACAGGGAGATCGTTAACAAGAGTCTTACAGGAGACTGCACGATACACCAATATACCGGGGATGAAGTGGTGATCGTTTCTTCCTCTGCTGATCACCTGGCAACCACCGCGATCTTACTGATGCAGCACACGGCGGGGGAAGATAATTTCCTGCAGGTTCATGGCGGTTTGCATTATGGGAAGATCCTCTTCCGCGAAAATAATTATTTTGGTACTACTATCAATTTTGCTTCGCGTATCGCCGGCAAAGCGCAGCCCGGTAAATTCTGGTGCTCCGCTGACTATACCAATGCGCTAACAGACAAATCACTGCTTGATGTTGAATCAAGAGGATTTCATGAATTTAAAAACCTTAGTGAAAAAAGCGAGCTATATGAATTGAAAATAGACCTCCACAGGAAATTTCATATTGATCCCGTTTGCAGGATGCTGATCAATGATATTGATAAAGCCCTCGCTCATCCCCACGAACCGGTTTATTTTTGTTCTGACGATTGCTTTAATGCCTACAGTGCAAGAAAACAATAAAGCACTTTACATTTCCAATAAAAACATATATTTGATGACCCTTCAAATGTCTTTATAAATGAACCTCGAATTAAACGACTCCATGAACTTCCAGGGAATGCTGAAAGTATTACAAGAAAAGCTCCCGCACTATACTATTGAATTGAAGAAAAACCCCATTGCCCGCTTTGAGTATATCCAGGTAAGGAAGTCGGCTTATGTTGGAGTATGGATCAGGATCTTTCCTAAGAAAAACAGGGTGATGCTGATCAAAACCATCCCTTCGACAATGGCAAGGGCACTATTTGGCGGTTTGATCGCCATACTGATCGCCTCCGCTGCCCAGGGAAAACTAATGGATGAAACAGCGGAAGTGCTGAAAGCCGAATTCAGAACTGGAGAACAGGCCTGATAGCAATTCAAAACAACAACACTTTTTATTTCGAAAGTGCTTTATAATGAAATTCTATCATTATTATTTCACTGCACTGATCAGTAAATTTCGTGCTTAATCAGTGTTGTTTGAGAGGAAGGAACCAGGTAAAACTCACATTTCTTTCCTGGTTTGGTTGCGTATTCATATACGGCATCATATTTCCAGGTACTGTATTCGGTCTTTTCTTTTCCTTCTTTCATCACTTTGCGTTTTAAATAAACCAGCATTTCTATCTTATAAGGATAAATGATCTTACGGGGATCTTCTTTGTCGCTATAACCATTTTGTCCTTTGAAGGAGCTAAAGTCAACGGCGATAGAAGGATAATCCTTATAGTAGTTTGCCAGTTGTGCTTTTACTTTCTTTTTCAGGTAAGCCTCTGACCCATTACAATCGGGAGCATTCAAAAGGGCAGTACGATTTTCGAATTTGATACCTGCATCCTGGCTGGATGGCCTGGTCGGTTGCCCTGAAATAGTGACGGTATAAACTGTTGACACCAGGAGTAGAAATAATAGTTTCATTTTATTTATTGTTTGTATTTATAAAAATAGTGGATCAGTCTGAATTTAATTTAATCGCAGAGAAAGGAGGACACAAAGTTTACGCAGAGCACGCTACGGAGGCTCTGCTTCTTCTTTCTTTGCGTTTAAAAAAGTGTATCAATTTGAATTAATTTAATCGCAGAGAAAGGAGGACACAAAGTTTACGCAGAGAACTCTGCGTAGCCTCTGTTTCTTCTTTCTCTGCGTTTAAAAAAACTATTTCTTAACCTGTTCAAAGAGTGTCTGACCCGTAATCCAATGTTTCTCAAAGCGGAATTTGCCGTGCATATTTATCCA
>JANMKG010000016.1:0-2473 GCA_031371915.1 Chitinophagaceae bacterium
GAGTGATCAATCGTCATCATATACCCCCGCATCCAGTTATAAAGGTCATGTTTATTATTGTAAAGGTCAATAGCCCGCCCCACCGAATAAGTAATATCGCCGACACTGGCCTGGTCAAACCGGATCCCGAATCCCTGTTTATCGCCAAAATCAGTGATCGTATCCTTTAAACCGCCCACGCTTCTTACCATCGGCACCGTTCCATACCGCAATGCATACATCTGGTTCAATCCACAGGGCTCCACCCGGCTGGGCATCAGCAGGAAATCAGAGCCCGCGTAGATCAGGTGACTCAGGGATTCGTTATAGCCGATATAGGAATTGAAATAACCATTGAAGCGATGCCGCATCTGGTCCAGTTTATCTTCCAGTGCCGGGTCACCGGAACCCAATACCAGGAAATTCGCGTCTCCATGATGCTGGTAAATCGATTGGCTGATCGCGTCCGGGAGCAGGTCAGCGGACTTCTCTCCCACCAGGCGTCCCACAAAAGAGATCAGTGGTTTATCCGGGTCAAGTCCAAACTGGCCGGCGAGTTCTTTTTTATTTTTTCGTTTTCCTTTTTCCACGAGTTCCTTGTCATAGTTCTTTGCGATCATCGTATCTGTGAGCGGATCCCAGACCTCTGTATCAATCCCGTTTAAGATGCCGAGACTTTTTCCTTGCTCATACCCAAAGAGATTTTCCAGGCCATTGGCTTCCTGTTTCAACTCTTCCATATAACTATTGCTCACGGTCGTTACTTTCCAGGCACATTTAACCGCCGAGGCCATCGGGTTGATAGTTTTGTTCCAGTCGAGCAACCCCCATTTCCAGCTGTCAAACGCCGGCAGGTAATAATATTGGTCCCAGCCGATCCAGCCCTGGTATTGTGCATTGTGAACAGTAAAGACGGTGGGAATCGTGGATAATTTCTCCCGGAACTCAAAACAATATTTGATCATGAAAGGGATAAGACCTGTATGATGATCGTGGCAGTGGATCACATCCGGGCTATGCGCCCACTTATTAAGCCAGTCGCAGACAGCTACCTGGAAGGAAAGAAATCGTTCAGTATCGTCCTCGTATCCATAGATCTTTTCCCGGTCCAGCAACCCGTTGATATCAATAAGGTAAAGATCGAAGCCCAGCTTGTTGGTCTTCTCCTTGATCACACTGTAATGAAAATAACGCGGGCCAATATGCTGGCCGCCTTCATGCACCAGTTCCCATTCATTGTCGTAAAGAAATTTCGTACGGTACATGGGCATCACCACTTTGGTGACATGACCCAGTTCCGCCTGGTATTTGGGCAGGGCACCTACCACATCTCCCAGGCCCCCTGCTTTTGCAACAGGATAACATTCCGCGGCTATATGAACGATCTCCATATATTATTTTTACCCTTTTTAATACTTACCCGAACTTAATGAAGAATCGCTAATTGCCGGAAAGTATTTTATAAAAGCTTACCCGTCTCCGGAAATTTTAGTTATGAAGTTGTAATTTCGGCAACTACCAATCATTAAAATACTTACTATGCAGGATCTTGCCGTAGGCGTCGATATCGGTGGCACCAACACCAAATTTGGAATCGTTGACCGGCATGGCCATATCCTGAAGCAGGACAGGTTGCTGACCAATAAAAACGATGCCGCGCAGGATTTTATTGATGAACTGCATAGTAAGCTGGTCCCGATGATCGAAGAGGCCGGTGGGATAACCAAGTTCGCGGGCATTGGTATCGGGGCTCCGAATGGCAACTATTACACCGGGAATATTGAATATGCGGCCAACCTGAAATGGAGGGGTATTATTCCTTTCGCAAAGATGATGTCCGAAAGATCGGGCCTAAAAGTAAAACTCACCAATGATGCCAATGCGGCAGCGATGGGTGAAATGATGTACGGCTGTGCGAAAAATATGAAACATTTCATTGTCATAACGTTGGGCACAGGTGTGGGGAGTGGTATTGTCATCGATGGAAAGATCGTGCTGGGTCATGATGGATTTGCCGGCGAACTGGGTCATACGATCATCCGGCATGGAGGAAGGTTACATAAAGGCACCGGTATCCGCGGCACATTAGAATCCTACGCTTCGGCAACAGGTGTAAGAGAAACAGCCATAGATATGCTGACAGAAAATCCGGACACTGACAGCCTGCTGAGAGATTTTTCTATCAACGACCTTATTACCAGCGAAACCGTATTTGATTGCGCTAAAAAAGGTGATAAGATCGCCAATGATGTATTTGAATTTACCGGGCAGATCCTGGGAGAAGCGCTGGCTAATTTCGTGATGTTCTCTTCACCCGAAGCGATCGTTCTTTTTGGCGGTCTCACCAAAGCCGGCGATCTTATAATCAACCCCACCCGTAAGGCCATGGAAGAAAACCTGGTGCAGGTATTTAAAAATAAAGTAAAATTACTTTTCAGTGAATTAAAAGAGGCTGATGCCGCGATACTGGGAGCGAGTGCGCTGGTGTGGGAGT
>JANMKG010000025.1:0-7564 GCA_031371915.1 Chitinophagaceae bacterium
TTTATGTCAGCGGTAATAAACCTGCAAGGACGCTGTTGCTTTTCAGTCTCCTAGGGATCACTGCCATGCTGATAGGATTATTCACAGAAGGGAAAGTGGCGGTCTATGCATTTCTAAGCGGCGGGCTTGCCTGCTCCATTAGGTGGCCTTCTATTTTTGCATTGGCCATTGCAGGTCTTGGTAAATACACCACGCAGGGTTCCGCCTTCCTGATCATGATGATTCTGGGAGGGGCTATTATTCCTCCCCTGCAAGGCGCCTTATCCGATAAAATGAATATTCATACATCCTATATCGTGGCTGTAATATGTTTTCTATACCTGGCCTGGCACGCTATCCAAACAAGAAATGTACTAAAAAAACAGGGCCTTGATTTCGATCAGCAGATTGCAGGAGGGCACTAAATATCTTCAAAGTTTCTTCAAGCCCCGGCGAAGTGCCGGGGCTTTTTTATTCATGCTTAGGTATTTCTTTTTACGTCAGTGCAGATAATACGGCAATCTATTTTGTTGGTCAGGAAGTTGTTTCAACATCTTTTGTCAATTGTACTTCACAGATTATCCGGACTTCATCACCAACCATCAGCCCACCCGCTTCAAGGGCAGTATTCCATGTCAAGCCCCAGTCTTTACGGCTGATCTTCCCGGTGATCGTAAACCCGGACCTGTGACCACCCCAGGGATCTTTGACAATACCACCGGATTCAACATCCAGTTTGACCTGCTTTTTTATTCCTTTGATCTCCAGTTCGCCATAGAATTCATATGTGTCGTCGCCGGTTTTCTCGAACGTGTTTCCAGTGAAATGGATCTCTTTGAATTGCTCCACATCAAAAAAGTCGGCGCTCCGCAGGTGTTTATCCCTTTGCTCGTTGCCGGTATTCACCGAAGAAGGGTCGATCCAAATGTCAATTTCAGCGCTCAGGAAATCTTCTTCCGTGGTGTAAATACTTCCATCAAATTCTCCAAAACTTCCTTTGACATTAGTGATCATCAGGTGCTTTACCTTGAACCCGATATCGCTGTGCGTCTTGTCAATATTCCATTTTGTCTTTGTGAGTGTTATTTCCATGATCTTGATATTAAAATGATAAGAATGACCAGTTGTCCTAGAAAACGCAACAATAACCCGGCCAAGTCCCCCGTACTTACCCTTAGGAAGTACCTGATTGCTATTAAATAAGGAATAAGAAATGGTTGCTTCGGCGTTGCCTCGCAGTATAGAAGTTGACCATTCCGTAATTCTTACTTCCCACTCACCACTCGCCACTGGCCAATCCCCACTAGCCACCTAGCCATTTCCCCTCCCTATCAGTTTCTGCAGTTCTACAGCATTCCCATAGGCATTCCCGATGGTATTATTAAAATAAGCATAGACATCCATTCCCCTGTTCAACCATCCTTTGATCTGCCGGGCTTTCTGCTGCAAGAAACCAGTTGAATAACTATCCCTGTAATTACCTTTTGGCCCGTGAAACCGCATATAAACAAACTTTGCTTTGCCCCTGTGTTCTTCCTGCCTGGCTTTTGGAATATCTTCCAGCACCATTGTTGCTCCGTATTCATCCAATAGCTCCCAGGTCTCCCCAAGGAACCAGCTCGGGTGCCTGAACTCTACCGCCTTTCGCCATTCACCGGCCTCGTCAAGTTTATCCAGTTGCTGAAGAATATTTTCGACCTTATCAAAATAATCAAGCGTGATCTTCCCTGGAAATTGTATCAATAAACAACCTTTCTTTTTTCCTGTCCCGCGGGCATTTTCCAGGAATTGATTCATCGAATCCAGGCTTCCTTTAAGTCCTTTGACATGTGTGATCTCCTTGCTTAATTTCAGGGAGAATTGGAAAGCAGCGGGAACATCGCCTGACCATCTTTCATAGGTAGATCGCAGGGGAGTTTTGTAGAAAGAACTGTTGATCTCAACGGTAGAAAAGATGCTACTGTAATAATGAAGGCGACTTTTCGTTTGGAAAGAGGCTGGGAATGAAAGTTTGTTACCTGGGACCACTACATTGCTTGTCCCGATCCTAAAATGCCCTCTTTTTTTCATCAGGCTTTTTGTATGGTGAAATGAAGAAAGAATTCCGACGATACCGAATCTCTTTTATAGGTTTCTCCTTTATATCACCCGCCGGAACGGTGAAACAAGCCGTCCATTGACCCTTCGGGATAGTCAAAAGAGAAACATTAGCTAGTCAATTGAAAAAATTATGCCAGCTTAAAATTGGTACAAAATTTTAATTGGAGTAGCCGATGACATTTGCCAGTTTAAATATGGCAGTGAAGGTGACCAGGGAAAGCCTCTTGAAAAAAGTGGTTTGGGTAATATCTTTCCCATCGCGTCTTTTGAGTATCAAATTATATTGCTCTTTATGGCAGTCGCAATGGCTTCACCCTTGGAGTGTACATGCAATTTTTCATAGATGCTGCGGATATGCCCGCGCACGGTATCGATACTTATAAAACAGGAATCGGCGATCAGTTTATAGCTCATCCCTTTTACAAGACAGGAAAGAATTTCCTTTTCTCTTTCAGAAAGATTGAAGCTATTGACCTTTAGAAAAGGAGATTGTTGTGTAACAATCTTGAGTACTTTGGTCGCAACGGAAGGGCTCATAGGTGCACCCCCTTCACAAGTTTCTTTTATAAAATCAAGAATCCGCGACGGGGAAGTGGTTTTAAGGATATACCCCGAAGCACCTGCAAGGATAGATTTAAATATTTTATCGCTGTCTTCAAATATGGTTTGCATCAGGATCTTTAATTCAGGAAATTTCTGCCGTAAAATATTTACCGCTTCAATACCATTGATCCCGGGCATTTCAATGTCCATCAATACCACTTTAGGTTTGGTATCCTCGATGTCTTTTATCAGGTTCATACAATCTTCAAAAGCCCCGACACATTCAAATCCGTCACTGCCATTTATCAATTGGTAAAGACCCTGTCGCAGGCTCTTATTATCCTCAAAAACTGCAACCTTAATATCCATTTTTATAATTTTGTTTTTATTAAACGGTTACACTCAATTGAACGGTAGTTCCTTTACCCGGGAAAGAAGCAATAGTAAGTTGCGCCCCAATCTCAACTGCCCTTTTTTTCATATTTTTTAGTCCATTACCCTCCGTTGGCTGATTAGTATCAAATCCTTTCCCATTATCCTGGATCAGCATTGATAAATTAGATTTTCCCCCTTTAATGGAAAAGAGAGCTTTATCGGCCCCGGAATATTTTACCATATTATTGGTAGCTTCCTTGAAAATAAGGTAAAGATTCTTGCGCACATCCATCAATAATTTCATCCTGGCTACTTCTTCATCCGCGATAAACTCGAAGTCAATTTTCTTTGCCCCCAGCATTTCATAGGCAAAACTCCGCATCCGTAAAATGATCTTATCAAAGTGGTCGTTTTCCGGGTTGATGGTCCATACAATGTCAGCCATCGCGTCCAGCATTTTGCGGGAGCTTTCTTCAATGGTTTCAAGCATCGGTATCACTTCTTTCGATTGCTGTTGCACGAGTTGAGAAAAAATAGAAATACTGCTTAGCGTACTACCCACATCATCATGCAGGTCGCTGGCTATTTTATTTCTTAATGTTTGGAGTTTCAATTTTTGCCTTGCGCTGTAATTCTTATAAATAAAAAATGAAAGGATACCGAATAAACCAAGTACCAGGAATAAATAATTTTTGAGTTGCTTTTGCTTTTTTAACTGCAAAGCTTGCAAGGCTTTTTCCTTATTTAAGATCAGAACTTGTCCTTGCTTTTTATCGACCTCTCCTTTTTGTATGGCATAAACAGCCTGGTTCTTTTCTATCTCCAGGTCCTGCAATTTTTTCTCACTCGCCATGAGGGAATACATTTTTTCCTTTATCAAAAGAGCTTGCTGCTGCTGCAGGTTTAGCAAGGATTGCTGCTTTAGTTGTTCATTGGTCAATGCTTGCCTGTAATTGAGTGAATCCTCTTTTTTAGTAAACTCGTATTGCAATTGGGTTTGAACGATCTTTTTACTATTATCCTCATTCAACAGGCTGTCCCGGTAAAGAGTGAATAACCTGGTGCTTTGGTAGGCCTCTTCCCAATTGCCCGTTATACTGTCAAGTCTTGCGAGTCCTTCATAATCTTTTTTAATAATCTCCTTGGCTCCTATTTTTTTGGAAAGGGATAACCCATCCATGAAGAATTGTTTTGCTTCCGGGTAATTCTTCAATCCCATATAGGTTTCCCCGATATTCGTGTAAGAGTCGGCCATGCCCTTATTATCACCGATCTCTTTCCGTATTTTAAGAGCCGTCAAATGATTATTCAGCGCTGCGGAATAATTGTTTTGTTTTGCAAAAATGTAGCCGATGTTATTATAGGAATAGCCCATCCCTTTTTTATCACCTATCTCTTCTCTTAATTTCAAGGATAGCAAATGATTTTTCATCGCTTCGGGGTAATTGTTCTGCCTGTCATAGATACTACCGATATTGTTATAGGCGGCAGCGATCCCCATTTTATCACCCAGCTCTTCTTTGAGTCTTAAGGAAGCGATATTATTTTTGATCGCTTCCGGGAAATTTCCCTGGCCGATATAGATAAGTCCCAGGTTATAGAATGCGCTTGCCATCCCTCTTTTATCCCCGATCTTTTCCTTTATTTTCAGCGAAGCGTAAATATTTTTCAATGCCTCGGGGTAATTGCCCTGGTCGGAATAAATCAACCCGATATTATTATAGAGATTGGCAACTCCTTGCTGATTGCCTGCCTCCTCTTCCAGCCGGAGAGAGGTAAAAAGATTCTTTAAGGCCTCAGGATAGTTACCCTGGTTCCAGTAAACACCGGCGATACCGTTGTACGCATCTGCCATTCCTTTTTTATACCCGATTCCTTCACTTAAACTAAGACCAGCCAGGTGATTTTTTAAGGCTTCCGGGTAATTGCTTTGAAGTACATAGATCAGTGCGATATTAAAATAGGCAGTGACCTTGCCTGTATTGAATTTAATTATTGTGGCGAGTGCTAATGCATCATCTGCATTTTTTCTGGCCTCGGCGTAGCTGGCTTTTTGCCAAAGCTGACGGCTCAGCGCATTCAGGGTTTTTACTTTATTGCTGTCTTCCTTTTGGGTGCTTAAAATCCTGGTGAGCGAATCAATTTTAGAAACAACCTGTGCAAGACATGAACCTGAGATAACCGCGATAACAAACAACAGAGTGATTTTTTTTTTAAAAGAACCGTATAAGGAGGCTTTCACTTTTAAACCTCTCTGTTCATTGGTAAAAGCAATAAAGTTTCTTCCCCTGCAGAAGTAAAGGCACATAACTAAAGTTATGCTTTATATCCTTGCCCGGGAATAGCATATTCATGCTATTATTTGTAATGATTTTATTCATTACCATACGTTTATGCTATTGGTTGTTAGGTTGATGAAGGATAGATTTGAAAACATAGAGCTAAACCATTTTAAATTATTGTTTATGAAAATTCAATTTTTGTCCTCTTGCAATAAATATATCCTGGTTATAGTCCTTTCATTTTTTGGAGCTACAGCTTGCAAAAAAGAGACTACCGGTTCACCAGTTACAACCCCGCCTGGTACTACTGTTAAACCTCCTGTTGCCAATGCAGGAGCTGATCAGATCCTTATACTTCCCACTGATAGTACTATACTTGGCGGCAGTGGTACCAGTACAGGCGGGATCATTACTGGTTATCACTGGGCTAAGCTAAGCGGCCCCCTGGCTTTTTCAATAACGGATCCAAATCTTGGTATTACTAAATTGACCGGCCTGGTAGAAGGAACCTACGAATTTGAACTAAAAGTGACGGATAACAAGGGATTTTCTGCAACAGATAAGCTGATCATCATGGTGATTAACAACCACGGGCCGGTTGCCCATGCAGGTCCTGACAAAACCCTCCAGCTTTTCTCTTGTTATGACAGAACAATTTTGGATGCACTGGATGGCACTGGCTCTACTGATCCTGAGAATAATATAGTCAGGTATGATTGGGTTGCCCTTTATGGAACTCCAGGGTACAATATCAATAACCCTCATTCAGCAAGAAGCGGCCTGACACTTTACCCTGGTAACTATTCCTTTGAATTAACAGTAACGGACCTGGGCGGGCTTTTATCAAAAGATACTGTTTTGATCAATGTTATTGGGCCCACAGGCAGCCCAGCTATATATAACCTGGATCTGACGATCAGTAGTCCTTATACTTTTTTAAACAATTATAATAGCCCCTGGGACGATCCTCCTGATTATTTTTATGACGAAACATATGTGGTGGGGAAAGCGAGTTCGCCACCTCTTGGTGAATTCGATATAGGCATATTTGAATATGCTGATAGTGCGGAATTAAGCAATATGCTATATGGCACTTACATCACTATTCGCACGACGAATGTCAATTCCTACCTGTATTTAGACGGCACTTTATCGGGCGTTAATTTTAAAAAACTTATCAGGGATGGCGGCGGTCCGTTTACCGGCGCTTTTACCGTTACATGGGGTTCAGCTAAATACTGTGACCCCAACATTTATGCAAACTTACCGCCGTTAGCGGTAACGGGTAATCTGAATGTAGCAACCCATATGATCACTATAAGAATTAGAGGGAACGCCTATTTTTAATAAATAGGTTAAAATGTTAAATACATACCATGAAACAAATAATAAAACAAGTTGCCTTCTTTTCCCTGGCAGTATTTATAGTTGTTTCCTGTAAAAAAGAAAAGACCACACAGCCGCCTGTTGCCAACGCGGGTAGAGACCAGGTTATTACTCTTCCTGCGGACAGCACTGAACTTAGTGGAAGTGGTTCAGATCCCGACGGCAACATTGTAAGCTATCGCTGGAGTAAAATATCGGGACCATCGTTTACTATTCTGCATCCAAATAATGCTGCTACGAGAATAAAAAACTTGTTGGTGGGTGTGTATGTGCTTGAATTGAAAGTAAAGGATAATAACGGGCTGACTGGAACAGATACATTAATTGTTACAGTAATTGCAACGGATACTCATTTAGCACCTGTTGCTAAAGCCGGGCAAGACCGGACAATAACCCTCCCGAACAATGCTGTAGCATTAGATGGCAGCGCTTCCTATGATGCAGATGGATCTATCGTGGCTTATTCCTGGAGGCAGGTCACAGGGCCCAATCAAGCTGTTATTAATAATTCATCACAGGGTTTTTCCGATGCAAGCAATTTGATCCTAGGGACATACGAGTTTGAATTAAAAGTCACTGATAATGATGGTTTATCAACAACGGATGCTGTCCAGGTTTTTGTCAATGCTGCCAATATTTCATGTGCTATAAACCGGCCTTTTGTAAATGCGCAATTAGAACAAATAGGTACACTTTCCTTGCCAAGACAGGATCTGTACACAGCTACTGCAGGAAATAAAATTCTCTTTGCCGGCGGTCTTTTAGCTGGTTACTGGGTTTCCTCACGTGTAGATATTTACGATTTTATTACGAATACATGGTCTACTGCTGAACTAAGCCAGGGACGTCACGGAATGACTGTTGCATCAGTAGGTAATAAAATAATTTTTGCAGGGGGT
>JANMKG010000039.1:0-6054 GCA_031371915.1 Chitinophagaceae bacterium
ATTTGCCTTGGCTTCAGCTTTCATTTTTTCAACTTCATCTTTACTAAGGCCTGAACCTGCTTCGATATGAATTTTTTGTTCTTTACCTGTGCCTTTATCCTTTGCTGTAACATGAAGAATACCATTGGCATCGATGTCAAAGATCACTTCGATCTGAGGTACACCTCTTGGCGCGGGTGGAATACCATCGAGATTAAAGATGCCCAGGCTCTTGTTGTCCTTAGCCATACTTCTCTCCCCCTGCATCACATGTATCTGTACACCGGGCTGGTTATCGCTGGCGGTAGAGAATACTTCTGATTTCTTGGTCGGGATCGTTGTATTGCTGGGGATCAGTGTAGTCATAACAGCACCCATGGTCTCGATACCGAGTGAAAGAGGTGTTACATCAAGCAACAACACATCTTTTACTTCACCGGTCAATACCGCGCCCTGGATTGCAGCACCTACGGCTACTACTTCATCTGGGTTCACCCCTTTATTGGGTTTACGTCCAAAAAACTTCTCCACGATCTCCTGTACTTTGGGGATCCTTGTTGATCCACCTACGAGGATCACTTCATCAATCTGTGAAGCGGGTAAACCGGCGTCTTTCAAGGCCGCTTCGCAGGGTTTCAGGCAACGGGCAAATAAATTATCAGCCAGTTGCTCAAATTTCGCACGGCTCAGTTTTTTTACAAGGTGTTTGGGAACGCCATCCACGGCCGTGATATAAGGAAGATTGATCTCCGTCTCTGAGGAAGAGCTCAATTCCACTTTTGCTTTTTCAGAAGCTTCTTTCAAACGCTGTAAAGCCATGGGGTCTTTACGCAGGTCAATCGCTTCCTCTTTTTTGAATTCATCGGCCAGCCAGTCCATAATCACTTTATCAAAATCATCACCACCGAGGTGAGTGTCGCCATTGGTGGATTTTACCTCGAATACACCATCGCCTAATTCGAGCACAGAAATATCAAATGTTCCACCACCGAGGTCGAATACAGCGATCTTCTGGTCATGCTTACCCTTATCAAGTCCATAAGCAAGGGCAGCGGCTGTGGGTTCATTCACGATCCTACGGACCGTAAGACCCGCAATTTCGCCGGCTTCTTTGGTAGCCTGGCGCTGGGCATCGTTGAAGTAGGCCGGCACAGTGATCACGGCTTCGTTTACTTCATGTCCCAGGTAATCCTCGGCCGTTTTCTTCATTTTTTGGAGGACCATGGCACTGATCTCCTGTGGAGTATAAAGTCTGCCATCTATGTCAATACGAACGGTATTATTGTCACCTTTTGCCACTTTATAACTCCAGTGGCTGATCTCTTCGGTCACTTCATCAAACTGGCGGCCCATAAAACGTTTCACCGAAGTGATGGTGTTTTGAGGGTTGGTGATGGCCTGGCGTTTCGCCGGGTCACCTACTTTGCGTTCGCCATTTTTTAAAAAAGCCACGACAGACGGGGTTGTACGGCGACCCTCATCGTTAGCTATCACCACCGGCTCACCGCCTTCCATAACTGCTACGCAGCTATTCGTGGTTCCTAAGTCGATTCCAATGATCTTTCCCATAGTTTATTTTTTCCTTTTTTTAATTCCGTCCCCTTTTGAGCAGGACAGGCTTCAATATCTTGTCAATCATTGTGCCGTGAGGCAGGAATGTGAAAAAATGGCAGTCTTGCGGGGAGTATTTTTCCATCTGTATTGCACTGATTGAATCACAGTTATGGAATATTTTCAAATTCAAATAGTTAACCGTTTGCCGGGACGTCCGGGTAAGGTCTTTTTTCCGGGTCGGGTGTTTTAATCCCCTATTTCAGGTTTTGAATGATGCTACTGGCTGTATCAGCGAATTTTTTGAGCATATTGGAAGCGGCAGTATCCGCTTTGGTCATCCGGTCCATCACGAGCTGCATCTTTAGTTGCTGCTGCTCTCCCATGTCACTCAACGAATCTCTTTCATCACTCAATTTGCTAACCAGTTCATCTAATTCCTCCCTGCTCACAGGTTTTGTTGCATCAGCTTTTACCACGATTCCGGGAGGACGTTTCCTGAGCAGTAGATTATATGAATCCAGCCGGGCCCTTGTCAAGCTTTCGTTTCTGGTATTTTTTAACCTGGTAATAATATCCCGAAGCTTTTTTTTCTGTTCATTGTTCTTTTTGATCTCCTCCATAAGGTCTTTTAGCTCATCCTGCGCATCTTTTGAACATTGCATCATTATCAAAGAAACCAATGCTTCTATATCCATGGTTCCCAGGGAAGCCGCGCTTCCATAATTAGAAGCAAGGTTCCTGACATTGGCTTCTGAAAGGTTTTTTGCCTTTACGTTTTTTGCACTGCTTTTTATCCAGTTTATATGCTTTTTATTTATCTGTGCCATGGCTTTCTGGTAGAAAGCATGCGTGGCTGCGGTATCAGTTCTTTGAGCAATGGCTATAAACGGCAGGAACAGAAGAGAAAGAAAGAAAACAGGTAATCTCTTTTTCATAAAAAGGTTTAGTACTTTAAAGTTCTCTTTTTTTGGGGATATTAATCGAAAAAAGCAAGTTTAGAGAAACGCTGCTGAATTGCAATATTTAAATTTGCTCACTAAACTATTTGTATGGCGCATTCAATTTCAAAGAAACTAAGGATCAAAGCGGATCATACTCTTCTTGTCCTGAATGCACCGGCCGATTTTAAAAAAGGTTTGACAGAATTACCCGGAGGAGTAAAGATCCTTAATTCAGGAAAAGAATATGACCAGGTACATTGGTTCGTCACTGACCGGGCACAACTCGAAAAAGAAATGAGTAAAGTGATGAAGCTGGTTAAACCCGGAATAACGGTCTGGGTTTATTATCCCAAGGGCACTTCGAAAATACAAACTGACCTCACCAGGGATAAGGGATGGGATTGTTTACTCGCAGAAAGCGATAATGTCACCTGGATCAGCCTGATCTCTTTTGATGATACGTGGTCGGTATTTGGGTTCCGGGCGAAGACAGAGGAAGACAGGAAGAAAGAAGCCAAACCAAAAGTGGAAAGAGAAATATTTAACTGGATCAACCCGCAAACAAAGGAAGTAAGATTGCCAGATGATGTAGCTGCAGTGCTGAAGAAGAATAAAAAAGAAGCTGGGCTTTTTGATGCCCTTTCATTCACAAATAAAAAAGAATACCTCGAATGGATCCTGACAGCGAAGAGAGAAGAAACGAGAGTGGAGCGAATAAAGGGAACCATCGAACGATTGGGTAAGGGATGGAAGAATCCTGCTAACCGGGAGTGAATAGTGAATAGTCAATAGTAAATGGCCCTTACTCACTATTGACCATTGACTATTGTTCATCACAATTGATTAATTTTAAACTGTAATGAATCTCACCACTGACATCTACCAGCGTATCGTTACCGCCAAGGTTTATATTGATGAGAATTACCAGGAGGCGATCGATCTTGAACAGATCTCCCGGCAAGCCTTTCTTTCCCGCTTTCATTTTCATCGCTTATTCAAACAGGTTTATAAAAGAACCCCGCATCAATACATTACACAAAAAAGGCTGGATAAAGCCAGGGAACTATTATCAGATAATAAAGCGGTCACCGATGTCTGTAATGAGGTAGGGTTTGAAAGTATTGGCTCTTTCAGCGTGCTGTTCAAAAAAGAAATCGGTTTCGCCCCGCAGTACTACCGCAACATGGCTTATAAAAAAAAGATGGAACAACTGGCCCAGCCTAAG
Organism: Chitinophagaceae bacterium; assembly: GCA_031371915.1. Lineage (GTDB taxonomy): Bacteria > Bacteroidota > Bacteroidia > Chitinophagales > Chitinophagaceae > JJ008. The sequence continues at coordinate 3,700 of JANMKG010000039.1, forward strand.
AAAGCCATTCCGCATTGTTTTATTGAGAAGTATAAACTGGACGCTGGTTCCTAGTTGCTGGATGCTGGTATTTTAATGAACGCAAAGACTTTAACGAATCGAAATAACCAGTAACCAGTAACCAGCAACCAATAAAGCAAGATCCAAGAAGACGCCTTCATCTTTCGTGCTTAGTTTTACTTACTAAATCAATAAACATGGTAACCAAACTCTCCCACACTTCCTTTTTTGTAACTGACCAGGAAAAGGCCTATGATTTTTATGTCAATAAACTAGGGTTCAAAGTAAACACGGATGTGAAAATGGATAATGGTATGCGGTGGCTGACCTTGAATCCACCCGAACAACCTGATCTTGAAATAGTATTGATGGATGCTTCCGGTGACGGAGCTGGTATGGGTTGGGATACCGAAACACAAAAGGCCCTGAAGCTACTACTGGAAAAAGGTGTAATGGGTGCAGGTGTACTTCATGCACCCGACTGCAGGGCCACTTACGAGGAACTGAAAGCCAAAGGCGTTAACATCACAGAACCTAAAGAGCAGTTCTACGGTATCGAATGCATCGTAAATGACGGCTGTGGCAACTGGTTCAGTATGACTCAACCGAAAGAGATGCCTGCCGGTGGCTGGAGCTGAAAAACAGATAATAGTTTTATAGATGCCAGATGATAGTGAGAAGGTTTCCAGGTGAAAACTCCTGACTGCTATTGACCATTCCCCCGTTAAAACACTATTAGTTCAGAAATTGCTAGCTATCTGCCGCTATTTCACAATTCCTTTTCCTTTCTTTAGTTATTTTTAGTCTATCAAATCATTGCATGAAAGGAAAAGGAATTTTTGTTTTATCCTGTTTATTAATTGTCACTACCTCTTATTCTCAAAAGATCAATCCCGGCAATCCAGATCTTTCTCCCGGAAATTTCAGGCTCGATTCCTTACCAAATTCCGAGATCAATATACCTATCCAGGTAAACCTGAAACCCATGTACGCGATGGCGGAGAAAAGCGTGGATACCCTTTTCACGTCCCCGGGCTATCCTGATAATTGGGTACAGGACGGGTGTGATACCCGGTTCAAATATGTATTTCGCCGCAGCCCTCTGCAGATCAGTGGTGTGGGCAATTCACTCTCTATCGGTTTTATGGGTTATTATAAGATAGTCGGTTCAACACGGGTTTGTGTGAATGGAACGGTGATCTCGCCATGGACACCTGCCTGTCGTTGTGGCTTTACTGAACCGGAAAGAAGGGTGAATGTTTCTTTTGCCAATTCTGTTATGGTGCAGCCCGATTTTAAAGTGAAATTATCCATGAAAAGAAATGATCCCCAGCCACTGGATAAATGCGAGGTATGTTTTTGGGGCCAGGATATCACCAAACAGGTAATGAAAGGGCTGACCACTGAACTCGATGCTTCCGCCAAGGATATGGAAAAAAAATACGGGGCAGTTGACCTGAAACCGCGCTTCCAGCAGGTTTGGGACCAGCTGAACAAAGTATACAATCTAAACGGGTTAGGGTGGCTGCAGATCAACCCGCAAAAGATCCATATCAATAATCTCTTTGTCGATAAAGATGTACTGAACATCTATCTTGGTTTATCCGCCAAACCGGTTGTAAGTTTTGAAAAACCGGCCGAAAAGAATTCATGGATCCCCAACCTCGGCCCCTTCAGCAAACAAAAGGGATTTTCTGTCTTTCTTGATGCCGTATTAAGTTATGATTCCCTGGGTAGCCTGATGAATGCACAGTTGCGGGGCAAGGAATTCAATTTTAAAAAAGGGTTTATTAAAAAGAAATTCATCATTGATGAATGCAGTATCTATGGAGGTGGGTTTGAAAAGCTGATCATTAAGATCAGGTTCTCCGGCACGAATGAAGGGATCGTTTACCTGGTTGGCAGACCTGTTTATAAGAATGACAGCCGGACCATCGAAATAGAGGATATTGATTTCGATATCAAGTCAAAGAATGTTCTGCTGGGTTCGGCCGATTGGTTATTTGACAAAAAGATCACGAAAGAAATAAGCAAGAATGCCCGCTTTGAACTGGGCGCTTATATTGATACTGCCAAAGCCAGCATGGGCCAGCAACTTAACCAGGAATGGATAAAAGGGATCCGCAGTTATGGTACGATCAGTGATATCAAACTGATCGGTATCTACCCGATGCAGCAGCAACTGGTGATCCGCAGTAATTGTACCGGCACCCTGTCCGTCCAGGTGGAGTCGATCAATTTCACCCTGTGATCTCGTCTTCAGCGTTCCTGATCTTAAAAGTAAAATTCCGCTGGGCTACGTAACTGAATAGTATCATGATGCAAGTGGTCAGTATTTGGGCAAATACCGGGTAG
>JANMKG010000052.1:0-2114 GCA_031371915.1 Chitinophagaceae bacterium
GCAAGGATCTTTTGAATCTGCTCTACATAGGGTTTGATCTTTGGTAATTCCAGGCAAACGGTACTATCAATGTTTACAACCCTGTATCCTTGTTTTTTTACAAGTTCGAAAGTTCTTTTCAGTAAGATCTTACTGTCGATATTTTTATAAGCTGGATCTGTATCAGGAAAATGAACACCGATATCACCCAGTGAAAGCGCACCTAACAAGGCATCACAAATAGCATGGATCAAAACATCAGCATCACTATGACCCAAAGCTCCTTTGTTATGCGGGATCTGTACCCCTCCTATCCAAAGTTCTCTTCCTTCAACGAGCCTGTGAAAATCAACGCCGGATCCAATACGGTATGACATATATTGATTTTATATTGCAAATATCATTAAAACCCACCTACCCATACTATCAAAAAAAATCCCATCCGCCAGCTGGCGGATGGGATGAATAAAGTATCTGAAACTATTAATATTATTTTTTGTCTTTCATCTTGCTACCATCACCCAGATCAAACAACACTGAGAAACGAATTGTGTTTGAAAGAGGATTGCGGCTAACACCACTTCCTGTAGGAACCAGGTAAGCAAAATTAAAACCAAATACATTGTATTTCAAACCCAGGCCGGCAGTGAAATAACGACGGTTGCCTTTATTTTTATTCTCATAGAAATAACCGGCACGCAGTGCAAACTGGTTGTTATACCAATATTCAGCACCTAAAGAAAGCTGGAACTCTTTCAGTTCTTCGCTGAAACCATCAGGAGCATCGCCGAAGGAGCTAAACCAACCACCTATTACGCTTTTCTTTCTGTAATCGGCAAGGCCAACAGCATCACCAACAGCAGGAGGAGTAGGTACAAGTAGTTTATTAATATCAACACCAAAAGTCAAAGTATTTTTATCATTATACTTTTTAGTATAAGTAGTTCCAAGGCCGAGATTAGCAGGAATGAAATCCTTTGCATCAGCATTGTTGGTGTAAGCAATTTTAGCACCGAGGTTTGTCAAAGCAACACCCCAGGTCCAACCATTTCCTGATGCTTTTTTACCATCATGATACCAACTAAGGTCAGCAGCAACAGAATTACCTGTTTTATAAGTTGTGCTTCCGGAAACAAAACCGTTAGCAAGGTCAGAATTAATATATTTTAATGCGATACCAACTCCGTTCTTCGCATTAAGCTTGCGGGAATAACCAACATCAATTCCAAATTCGCGGGGGCGACCTTTAGAAATATCATTTCCAAGATTGTCTGTGAAAGTAATATTGCCAAGACTGAAATAACGGAGAGATCCGTATATAGCCTGGTTATCGGCAAATTTGTAAAAGCCTGAAAGATTAGCAAGATATACATCACTTACCAGGTCTTTCAGCCATGGGGTGTAAGTGGCACCTACACCACCATTCAATGAATTAAAGGCTACCTTACCGCCATTCCACAATCCCGCATAAGCATCCGGAGAAGTGGCTATGCCAACATCTCCCATACCTCCTGAGCGGGCATCGGGTGAAATACGCAGAAAAGGAACGGCAGTCGTGACAACATTGATTGGTTGAACCTGGGCTTTCACAGCAGATGTAAAACCACAAAAGAGCAGGATTCCGGCAGTTAGTTTTAAAGCAGTTGGTCTCATTAGTAAGTTTTTAAATAATGGTGTAAATATAGAGCTTTTGATGAAATACAAAACTAAAGTATTGAATTTTCTCCGAAACAAAAAAAACTGAATTTTTTTGTTTTTTTCAAGGCCAGACGACTGGTATTAATCATCTTCATTTGCCGGCAAAATTCCGGTTTGGACACATTTAACGTTTTCGCCCTGTTTTTATTGCTTTGCCAATCAGGTTTTCCAAAGTAAAGACTATTTCAGATTTCAATATCATTTATCTGGATTTTTTTTACCGCGTTCCTAAATTTAATCCATAATCAAGTCTATTTCAGGCACTTTTGATGCGATCTCCCTCACAGTAAAGATAGGATAACCGGACCACGAAGACCTTTATTTTACTTAATTCAATAACTAAGATCATATCCCCAAAAGCTAACCAGCGTATTTGTCAACCCGTATTGTATATACAATATTATACCCATTCCAGATTTAGCCGCAAGAAAAAAATT
>JANMKG010000054.1:0-11559 GCA_031371915.1 Chitinophagaceae bacterium
GTATCGTCCGGGAGATCCCGGGAAGGGATGATTGCCGTTTTAGGAACGGGCACATCCACTTTTGTCATCAGGCAGTTATTGAAATACTTATCATCGGCACTCCACCAGAAAGGATTATTGATCACCGCTGTCCCTGTCACGGCAGCATTCTTTAACCAGGTCCGGTAAAAAGGTACATCCTGGGAGATCCGGTCAATGATAACCGCGTACCCGCTGTGTACCCCCTGCATGGCCTTATCGATATGGACCGGCTCCGCGATGATGCCCGGGACTTTCTTGCTGTTTACTCTTTCTACAAAAGCTTCGGGAAATGAGCGTTCCTTACCGTGGAGAATTCCGATTTTCTTCATAAACAATTTTTAATGATTAAAAGGTGAAGCCGGGGACATTTCATACTGGAGCGGCTTTATCAAATTTATCCAGTAGCCATCAAATAAACAAATTAACCGGCTATTGTCTGACGGTCTCCGTCTGACAATAGCCGCATCTCCGTTCGTACTCCGTCTGACAATAGCCGTATCTCCGTTCGTACTTCCGTCTGACAATAGCTGCATCTCCGTCTGGCAATGGCCATAATTATGGTCAGACGGAGACCGTCAGACCCGTGCAGCTCGTTATTAATAAATCCTTAATTTTGAAGCCATGCAAGGGACGAATGTATCCGGGATCCTGGTTGAAAACAGCATCATCGAGTCCAGTTTTTTAGAACGGCAGGTGAAAGTGGACTTTTACCTGCCACGAAATGTGGCCGATCCCTCCGCCATGAGCCTGTTGCTCATCAATGACGGGCAGGATATGGAAAAGATGGGACTGGAAGCCATCCTCGATCAATTATATAGTTGCGATGACAGCATAGCGCCAATCCTTTGCGCGGCTATACACTGCGGGGCCGAACGAAAAATGTAATACGGTGTCGCCGGTTTCCCTGATTACAAGGGACGCGGAGCAAAAGCAGATCTATATTCCTCCTTTATTTTTGAAGAATTACTTCCCTTTGTGCGGAAACAATATGTCATTCCTTCTTTCCGGGAAAAAGCATTTGCCGGGTTTTCATTGGGCGGGCTGACGGCGCTGGATATTGCCTGGAACCACCCGGACGAATTCAGTAAGGTGGGTGTTTTTTCAGGTTCTTTATGGTGGAGGGATGTTGACCAGTCGGATGAGGAGTATGATGACGATCAGCATCGCATCATGCACCAGCTGATCCGCAAGGGTAATTATGCACCCTGGCTGAAATTCTTTTTCCAGTGTGGTAATATGGATGAAACAAAGGACAGGAATCATAATGGTATCATCGACTCCATTGATGATACCCTGGACCTGATCAAAGAACTGGAAGCTAAAGGATATTCGAATGAGAGAGATATTAAATACCTGGAATTAAAAGAAGGCCGCCACGATGTGTTCACGTGGGGTAAAGCCATGCCGGATTTTTTGAGGTGGGGTTGGGGGATCAATGAACATTGAGCGTTGAACATTATTAATGGTCAATACACAACAATCAATACTCTATTTTTAAGTTCGTTACTAGACTATTTCAGGAAGAGATAAAGAAATAAAAAATCCCCCGGTATCGATACCGGGGGATTTTATTTTGAATTAAATAAAGCTTAGTTGAATATATACCGCAGACCAAACTGGACAGAATACGTAGAGAAAATACTCACGTTATCCCTGAAGGTCCGGGTGATGATATTTCCCCTGTCGGTAGCCAGCCTGAAGGTCGGAACAACGCTTCCGCCTGGTACCAGGGAGTTTTGATTCTGTGGAACAAGGATAGAACTCGCATTAATCGATTTGGATTTACCCCAGGCAGGATTGATCAGGTTGCCGAGGTTGAAGATATCCAGTGTGAACTGGAAGGTATTCCTGTATTTACCGGCTTTTACAAACAGGTCCTGCATGAATTTCATGTCGGCCTGGTTGCGCCAGGGGACCTGTGCACCGTTTCTTTCTGCATATTGGCCGCGGTGTTTGCTAAGGTATCTGTCCTGGTTGATAAAGTCTTCGAACAACTGCGCCTGTTGCGGACCAGTGTAAACGATACCATTGATCGTTGCACTGTTCACGAACTGGATCTCGTTAGGATTTCGGGCATCTTTGGGTATATAGATAAGGTCGTTACCATTTATACCATCACGGTTGAAATCGGCACCATATACATAGGAATATCTTCCATCAATTGAACCCTGGTAAATAATGGAAATTGATGTAGCCAGGTGTTTCAGGTATTCTTTCCTGTAGGAGATCGTAGCAATAAAGCGGTCAGGTACCACATAGCCTGCTGTAGCAAGAGTAGGTGTGTTCAGACCTAATACATTCTGTGTTCCCTGGTAAGTTCCTAAGGGCTGGTCACCACTTCCATCATGCAGGTTGCCGGCTACAGATTTAGTATACGCTGCTGAAGCAAAGAATCCTTTGCTGAAAGGTTTATCAAATTTAACGGTTAAGGAAGCATAATACCCTCTCTTACCATTGTCAATGATAACAGGAGTGAAACCAGATGTACCGTTCGGTGTAGGAACACCATTATTGTTCAGTGTATTAATAAACCTTGTTGGAACTGTACTTCCATAAATTGGCCTGTTATCAGGATAGCCGGCCACATTCAGATTCTGGGGGGTAATATAGTTAGGGCTTCTGAAGAAAGCCGTATTCATATCCTTGTTGTAAATAGCTTCAATGGTAGCAATAACTCCCCAGGGAAGTTTGGTATCGATCGCCAGGCTGGATTTCCATGACTGGGGATTTTTGAAATTCTGTGCAAGTGCCGTAACAGATGCAGGAACGATCGTACCGGCTGCAGGAACTGTTGAAGGACGATAAGCAGCAGGATCAGGATTGAAAATGCCGGGTGTATTAGCCTGCCCGTTAAAGTTCTGTGTGATCTGGATCATACCATTATCACCGGATTGGCTAACGATCCATACAAAAGGAATTTTGCCGGTGAATACACCAGTACCACCACGGATCTGTAAAGAACGGTCACCATAAAGATCCCAGTTAAAACCAACCCGTGGAGACCACATCACTCTTTTACCAGGCAAGTTACCGGTGTTAACTTTTTCACCTTTTTCAAAATTCATGGCTAATACAAGCGGGTGAGTAATGATCTGGGGCACGCCAGGATATGTTGGCAGGTCAAAACGCAAACCTAGGGTCAGCCTGAAATTCTTATTCATGGCTATCTCATCCTGTCCGTACACTGATATTTGCTGGAATTTAAAAGAAGAGAAGGCTGGTACAAAATCTTTTGATAAAGAATAAGTGATGGCAAAGTCAGTCGGTTTTACTCTCAGGGCCGGGTTCGGATTGAGCGTACTGGCGAAATCATTCCATGTAGCGAAACGATAATAGCTGGCAGCAAAACGCTGGAAGCCGTTGATGGTCTCGCTCTGGTCAAACTGCCCGCCCACTGTCCAGTTGTGTTTTTTTACTGTCCAGCTGATATTATCAACAACAGAATACATTTTTACTTTACGAAGATTACCCAAACTGAAGGGCTCATATCCGAAAGTGGTATAGGGAGCTGATTGTGATACCCCGGTTGTGCTCATTATATCAACCGTAGGGAAAAGAGCTCCGTCTGTTGAACGCGAATCATCCTGGTAGGTATAAGTGCCACGAAGTGTATTGGCCGCCCTTCCCCAGGTGGTGTTCAGTTCAGCTGCTAATGAATAAAAGTTCTCACCCTGGAAATAGTTTGAATTCTTGAACCATAACGCGTTGTTATCGGTCCTTGACAAACCTGAAGCATTGCTCAAACCAGTACCGGTAACCGAGTTACTGATAGAACTGGGTCTTCCACCTTCCACCTGGCTATAACGAATATTAAAACGGGTTTTATTATTGATGTTCCAGTCGATACGGCCGAGTATTTTCTTTCTTTCGGTATTGGGCGTATAATTATCATAAGGACCTGTTACATAACCATAGTTGGTAAGCAGGTATTGGCTGATATAGTTCAGCGAGTCAGCCGTAGGTCTTGCGATCTGCGGGCTGCTTCCAAAAGGGGCAGCGGCTGTGGCAGCTACTCTTGTTTGGATAGTGGTCGGTTGTTTTTCTGTTTCGTAATTGAAGAAGAAGAACAGTTTATTCTTGATGATGGGACCACCAAAACGTACTCCATACTGTTTGAAATTTTCGACGGGTCTTACAAAAGTTGCTTTTTCAACCCGGCGACCACGATCTTTTTCAGTTCTGAAATAGGTATAAACAGACCCGGAGAAACTATTCGTTCCCGAACGCGTTACTGCATTGATCGCACTGCCGATAAAACCGGACTGGCGAATATCGTAAGGAGTGATGTTTACAGAGATCTCATCCACCGCGTCCATTGAGATGGGTGTACCACCTGCGGGCAGGTTATTACCGATACCAAAACTGTTGTTGAAATCAGCTCCATCAATAGTAAAATTATTCTGGCGGAAATTACCACCACCGATCGAGGCACCATTGGATTGAGGAGTAGCCCTGGTAAAATCATTCAGGCTCCTGTTGATGGTTGGTAAATTAGTGATCTGGCGCAAACCAATATTGGTAACAGCACCCGTCCTGTTCGCGTTAAGTATCTTACTTCTACCCCCTGTTACCAACACAACATTTTCAAGTGTGGCATTTGTTTTCTTTAATAAGGGTTCAAGTGTAAACGATTCAGCGAGTTTCAGGTAAACATCCGAATACGATTCCTTATCATAACCTACAAAAGTTACTTCGATAAGGTAAGGTCCGCCTACCCGCATATTGGGGATGGAAAAAGAACCACCAGAACGGGAGGTTGTACTGTACTTGGTGCCAGAAGGCTCGTGCGTTGCAACGATAGAAGCACCCACCAGGGCCTCATCCGACGTGCTTTTAACGACCCCGGTAACCGAAGACGTAGTTATCTGGGCAAATAAGAACGGACTGGCCATAAAGGCTAAAGCAAACAAAAAGAGTAGTCTCTTAAGCATAAAGATTGGTTTTCGGTTGCAAAGAAAGGGAATATTTCCTAATTAAATATAGGCAAATATTAACAAACTGGTATTGTAAAATAAGGCTTTATAAAGACATTTCCCCCACCCATTACGCTGCCTCCGGCCCCCTGAACATTAATGCCGGCATCTTTGTTCATCATGATACTACCTAAGTCCTTGCAAACAGCACCTGCCACAGCCGCTTAAGTAGTATTTTTGCAAAAAATCTATACGATGTTCGATTCAATTGATAGTGCTTTACAAGATATTAAACGTGGAAAACTCGTAGTGGTTGCCGATGACGAAGACCGTGAAAATGAAGGCGATTTTGTGACTGCCGCCAGGAATGTAACTCCCGAAGTGATCAATTTCATGAGCAAATATGGCCGGGGCCTGATCTGTGCCGCACTACCCGAGGAGCGTTGCGACGAACTGGGCCTTGAACTGATGGTCAATAACAATACTGCGCTGCATGAAACAGCCTTTACAGTTTCAGTGGACCTCCTGGGACATGGCTGCAGCACAGGGATATCGGCCCATGACCGGGCCAGGACGATCCAGGCCCTGGTGGATCCTTTTACCAATCCTTCAGACCTGGGCAGACCCGGGCATATCTTTCCTCTCCGGGCCAAAAAAGGCGGGGTGCTCCGGCGTGCCGGGCATACAGAAGCAGCAGTAGACCTGGCCAGGCTCGCGGGTTTTGAACCCGGTGGTGTGCTGGTAGAGATCATGAATGAAGACGGTTCCATGGCCCGCTTGCCCCAGCTGATCGAAGTAGCACAGAAATTTGATTTTAAGATCATTTCCATCAAAGACCTTATCGAATACCGTATCAAAAGCGATTCCCTGGTAGAAGAGATCGTAAGGGTGGATATGCCGACAAAATACGGTGACTTTCAACTGGTCGCTTTTAAAGAAAAGAACTCCACCAATGAACACCTTGCATTATTGAAAGGAACCTGGGAAAAAGATGAACCGGTGCTGGTGAGGGTGCATTCTTCCTGTTTCACCGGAGATATTCTCGGTTCACTCCGTTGCGATTGCGGCGAACAATTACAAAAAGCCATGCGCATGGTCCAGGCCGAGGGAAAGGGCGCTATATTATATATGAATCAGGAAGGAAGAGGAATTGGCTTATTGAACAAATTAAAAGCCTATCGTTTGCAGGAACAGGGGATGGATACTGTAGAAGCCAACCTGCACCTTGGTTTCCAAACCGACCAGCGGGATTATGGCCTCGGTGCACAGATGTTACGGCAGCTTGGAATTCATAAATTAAGACTGATGACCAATAACCCGAAAAAAAGAGTAGGTCTTGTTGGTTACGGCCTGGAAATAGTAGAGAATGTTCCGATCGAAGTGGATGCGAACCCGCACAACGAAAAATATTTACAGGTTAAACGGGATAAGCTGGGACACGAGATACTTGATAAGGGGTGATGTGTGAATTTGTTCAAGAGTATATAAAGTTGCTAAGTATATAAGTATCCTTCATCCGTAACAACTCTACATACTTTATATAACTCTATATGCTTATCACCTACAACGGTTCTTCATTCTTTTTCCCTGCCGGGTTAGGCTCACCTGTTGATGTAACGGGAGGTACAATAGGCGGAGGTTCTGCTTTTTTCGGTTTCCTGAATAAATTCTTGAATATATCCCCCAACCGGTCAAAGTCCCTGCGGTAAGAAAGACTCGCCCCGTATCTTTTTGCCTTGCCCGGGTTCCCACTGATACCGGAACTAAGGTAATCCGCGTTCTCCCGGTAGAAGAAAGAAGCACGGATACTTCCGCTTGGATTGATCAGCCATTCCAGGGTGACATCCGGCAGTAACTGGATGCTCTGCTGAACACTTGACTGGGATTGTAATGGTGCATCAAGACCAACACCTGTTGAAATAATAAAACGGTTATTGAAAAAGGACCGGCCAATCGAAAAATTGACATTGCTTCCAAGATTGAGGGTAGTACTGGTACCAATGATATTCCGGTTATAGAGGGAAGTGTTTAAACTGATATTATATTTATCATTCTTGAAAAGATTACCCAGTATCTTATTTAATTGTTCGCTGATCACATTCAGGAAAATCCCTGATATGGTATTTACAACAAGGGCATCACCCGTAATCGTCTGGCCACCGAACAGTCCTTCACTGGGGGCAAAACTATTGAAGACGATCAGGTAAGTTACCTGTTTGTTGATCTCGTTCGGATTTTTTTGAAGCTGTTGTATAATGAGGCCCAGTTCGGGATCCGTAACAGCCACACTGGTACTGGGAAAGTCAAGGGAGAATTCAATTTTGGGTTTAAACAATTTTTCTGTCAGCTTGGCCACCACGTAAACATCACCTCTTGCATTGGAGGCGCCCGATCCAAGTGCTTTTAATTGCGCGATCGGCGCAAAGCTAACCCGCTCAGCTTTGTATATAGCTTCAAACTTTATAGTAGCGTCATAAGGATCCCCATTCCATTCAATATAATTCTCCACTTCCTTTTTAATTACAAAAGGTTTTTTAAAAAAGGATTGGAAAGTGAACAGGTAGCTTCCTTCCACGATATCAAAACGGCCACGGAGGGAGAGGGGTTCCGAGGTACCGGAACGGATATTGATGCTTCCTGAACCCCTCCCTTTTATCTCGTCACCGGTAAGTTCATCCAGCACCACTTTTGCAGTGACCATCGGGTTGGCGGTGATATCCACATCATAAATAATATTCGTGCTATTCACCAGCAGGTCGGTTTCAGTCATCTCATGGCCATACTTTCTTTCCACCAGGAAATCGGCCAGGCCAGTTTCACGGGTCCGTGCTGGTGGAAGGGTAATATAACTGCTGTCAGTAGTGGAAGCCACGGCATCGATCTTCATATACATCGCCGTCTGCGGGCCCGCGAGGGTAAGTGAGCCTGTCCCTTTTACATCACCATAGAATTGCTTATTGTCTTTATAGGTTGTATGAATCAATTGCACCGACCTGTTATCATCCGGGTCCGTTGAATTGGGTTTTTTGGTCGAGATATCCAGGTTGTAGAACATGTTCTTGAATGATTCATGTTCTATGCCTCCGGTAATATAAACAGGATTACCCGTGATCGTATCGATGAGAACGATGCCATCAAGGTTTATTTCTTTTGGGGTAAGTTCAATATCCGTATCCTTTATCTTATAGAAGACCTGGGTGAAATTCACTTTTAGCCCCGCGTCTTTTAGACGCCCCTTACCAGTTACACTCAGGTTTTGAAATTCACCCGCTACATTCACATCGCCGGTAAGAAAGCCCTGCATGTCGGAGAAAAGAGTACCCAGGAAACGCTCCAGTATACTGATCTGGAAATTCCTTGCTTTTAAAGCGATAAGATTCTCTTTTGCCCTGATCGGATCAAAGAAAAGATGAGCATCAAAATCCAGGTAGTTCTCCTGGTTGAGCGTATTGCCTTTTACTTTCAGTTCCTTACTGCTGTTATCATAATACGCCGTAGCTTTTAGTTCACCAAGTGAATCATTGTCGAGACGAAGGAACTGTGTTTGTAGATCATCCGACCTGATCCGGAGATGGTTGGTAGGGTCTTCTACCAGGATATTGCCGGACACCAGTCCTTCCAGCCTGTTATGGGGTAAGAAATAGGGAGAGAGATCCCCGATATTCACTTTCGTTAATTCAACTTTCAGGTCATTCCATTTGCCCGTCAGCGAAGGCTGTGTTTTAAGCAAGATCTTTTGTTCTCCTTCACTCAGGAGCAACTGGCCATTGGCAGGAATATTTCTCCGGAATTTCAATACCCCGTTCTGGTCAATGGCCCATGTTTTCCCATTCACAGAAAAAGTGGAAGGATCAAATTCAATTTCCACCCCGTCATTATATGTCAGTACCAATGCATTCAGGTTGGCACCTTCCAGTTGCTGGGCTCCGCCCGTTACGATATTTACCCGGGAAGAATCATGATGCGCGTTGATATGGAAATTGGCAAAGGGAATATTAAGACTGTCATTGATCCTGACATTGGTCGTGCTGCCATCGAGTACAAGGCTGTCATTGGTTCCCCTGGCCGTTAATTTTACATCCGAGAAATGAAATTGCTTATACCTGAACAGTGGCAGGTCGGCCGTAAGATTCAGTTCATTCCTGGCCAGGTTAAGATTGCCTTCCAGGTGGGTATTATTCAGACCCGAAATGCTGGAGTCAAGTATCTGCAAGAATTCATCAGCATAATAGGTAGTGATATCAAATTTAAAATCCTGGTTACGGGGAAAATTTCTCGGCGCTTTGATATAGGCCGGGTAATATTTATTGAGGAGGTAAGTAAAGGAATTGGGCAGTTCCTTCAGGGTGAAATTACCCTGGACGTTCGCTATGAATTCATTGGATACCACTGATAACCTCTTTTCATTATTCACGATCGTGGAAGAAATGATCAGGGAATCAAAGGGCAGGCGATGCCCGTTCCTCATGATCTCTGCATCGCTTACCCTTGCAGTGCCTAAGAAATTATCAATGCTGTTACTGGTGAAATTCAGGTTGAGCTTACCCCTGAAATTTACACTGTCCTGTGTAATCCCTAGTTTTTTAAGGTTGGCGTTGGTAACATCCGCTACAAGGTCAAACCGCGGAGTCGTGCCATTAAAATCAATGACCCCATTCAGATCAAGATCGGCATTGTTGTCCCGCACGGCCGCGAATCCTTCAAATAATTTTTTATCCAGTCTTCCTTTTACCGTGATATTCTCGTATTTATAGCCATTGTATTCCACGAACCGGGCTGTTCCATCAAACAAGATATTGCGGCTTCTTTCACTGAATCCTTTTCCTTTTACAGTTCCCTTCATCGAAATGGCGCCCAGGTTCACATTGCCGAGTAATTCACCCAGCCTGAAATTATCGGTGGCGATCTTTCCTGAATAGACAGCATCCTGTCCTCTCGGGAATTTCATGTTGAGATCGGTCTTCACCGTTCCCAGGTTGGTCTGTATCGTTCCAAATGTTACAAAATCACGGATAAAGCCGGTGAAGTTTCCTTTGAAATTCAGGTACCGGATCTTCCGGAGATCAGGATTGGTGACCTGGCGGAGGGAAGGGGCAATCGTAACTGCATCGTTATAGGTGGTCCTGAAATCATTCGCTTTCAGATCGATAAAGGTCTTGTTGATATCAGGCAAACCAGCCAGGGAGATATCACCATTCAGCAACGTGCTGCTCCCCGCCTGTATCAGCATATCCCTCCCTGTAAGATCATCCACCGTTCCGCGCATCTTTCCCTGCAGCGATATCTTTTTCTTCCAACTGGCCATGGCCGGTGCAAAAAAAGCGATATCATCACTGTCCACGTACGAATCGTCAAAGATGGCCGCCAACTTTACTTTATGTATAAAGTTGCCCATATCGCTCAGGTCATTATACGACATGGAAAAATATTTCCGCAAAACACTGCGGTTGGTAGCGAGCTCCATATCACTAAATGCCATAGCCTGGGGAGTCAGCTTAACATCCGCCGTAAAGTTTTTTATTTCAAGCCCGCTTCTTTCTTTGGCACTCAGTTTTAATTTGGAAAAGACAGTATCACCTGTGAAGTTGGAATTGCTGAGCTCGGCATTGATCTCGTTGAACAGGACATGTTGCCCGTCAAAATAAGAATAGGGAAGGCGTTCAGTTTGAAGGTCCGTTTTAAAAGTACCATCGATGATCTTCAGGTTGCCGATCTTAAAGATCGTTTGGGCATTGTTCCAGCTGGCTGCCGCGATCTCTTCATTCGTGGTTAACAACGAATCCAGCGGTTTAAGTCGTTTATAATTATACAGGGCAATTACCGGTTTGATCACCAACAGCGATTTTATCTCGTATTTGTTACCCGCTAAACTTAATTTGTCGGCATCCATATTAAGACTGTCAACATGAGCGGTCATATTCTGTCCTAGCCACGCGTCATTTTGCACAAACATCACATTCTTCATCTCAATTTTTTCCAGGCTGAAGGTGATGCCGGCTTTCTTTTTTTGGCGACCCGTTGGCGAAGAAAAATAATCAAAGAAGAATTGCTGTGACCATACGGAATCGCTTCGTTGGAATTTGACGATGGCATTCTCCAGCCCGATATACTTCAGGTCAGCTTCTTTTTTAAAAAAGAACCAGTCAGTGATCCGCACTTTCACATCCCCTGCATATAATACAGTATCACCTTTGCGGTCTTCTATCAACACACCTTCCAGGTGCATCCGGTTAAAAAGGGAAAAGCTGACATGGTCGATACGGATCTTGGTCTGCAGGTCGTGGGAGAGCCTCTTGGTGACTTGCCGGCCGAGCCAGTTCTGTCCAAAAGGAGTTTGAATAAATATATAAACCGCCACAAGGAGGAATAAGAGTGACAGGAAGAACCACTTCAGTATTTTTTTAAATCTCCTCAGGTTCAGCTATTTAAGTTGTAAAAATAGGCAATCATCTCCTTCAGGCAAATTCGGTACCAATAATAAGGACGAACGGAGAACGGGAACAGCTACAAATATTGTGCAGTGGACGGGTGGGAAAGGATATTTCACTTTTATTTCGGGGAAAAACGTCCCGGTCTTCCAGTAACAAGTAACCAGCAACCAGCAACCAGAACCCAGCAACCAGCA
>JANMKG010000047.1:0-4843 GCA_031371915.1 Chitinophagaceae bacterium
TTGAACTGGAAAAACTGGAATATGATACGGTTGATTATCTTATCTGGTGCAGCGAACAATACAGGAATGGTATGTCGCTCTATGAAAAAGGCAGCCATATGCTGGACAAAAAGAACAGTTCATTTTCTAAAGAAAAGATCAACGAATACAAAAAGATACTGGCAGAAGCCAACGCAAAGAATTATGGAGACACGGCCGCATTTTATTTAAGAAAGATATGATCCCTGCTAATGGCTCTTGGCCATGGCTATGGGCTATTGGCTGATAGCTTACCCCTCTCCTCTTGCTTGTTTCATGATCTCTACCAACTGGCTGGCAAATTTTTTTTTAGAAAGCCTGAAGATAGCCGAACGGTATTTCAGCATAAACCTGAAAAGGGGAAAAACATAGCGGCCCTTTTCTTTGGCCGCATATAATTCCAATAGTTGTTTGTAAAAAGGTTGGAAAGTTTCCCGTTCATGCTCCTGCATTAAGCGGATCCAGTGCAATTTTTTCTTATAAGACAAAAAACGATCTTCCTTTAAGTGGGCATGATCTTTTCCTGGAAGGGTTTGACTGGTAGAATGAGGATGCTGGCGGTAATGTGTCAAAACTTCATCCAGGTAATGAATTCCCCCATGCTGGAACGCCTGGTATACGATCCATATATCATGGTGCACACCCGCTGGCATAGGCAGGCATTTCTCCAGCAATTCCCGGGTGATCAGCATACCATGTCCCCAGACACAACTGTATAAAATATAGCCTCGGCTGTCTACGCCACTGTACATCCTTTTCAGGTTCGACAATTTTATGTTCATACTTTTCCCTTCTTCATCCACCAACAGGGAATTACTGTATACCAGGGGATGGTTACCGATAACTGCTACCAGTTTTTCTATTTTGTTGTCTAACCAAATATCATCCTGGTCCGAAAAGGCAAGAAGATCTCCCTTCGCCTGTGCGGCCGCAAAGGCAAAGTTGGCGGTGAGTCCTCCATTCTTTTCCTGGTAAAAAATACGAACCCCCGGGTCTTCTTCGTATTTTTTAAGGATCGCCCGGGTATTATCGGTAGAAGCATCGTCCGAGATGACCAGTTCCAAAGGCCGGTAGGTTTGTCCTAAAATAGAATCGACCTGTTCAGCCAGGAATTTTGCCCCGTTATGCGTGCAAAGCACTACCGAAACCAGCGGTCTTTCCATCAGGTAAAGATAGGCGGAGAACAAAAACCATCATAAATAGTTATAACATGTCGATACGGCGTTTCCGGGGATCGGCACTGACTCAATTTGAAAATAAGGTAACCACAGATAACACAGATTAAAACTATTCACGGATTGCACAGTGTTACCTGTCTGCCGACAGGCAGGTCTGTGCCATAATCTGTGGAATCTGTGGTAAAAATCAATCTGATACACTACCTGGAGAGTCCGCTTGCCAGTAAAAAATCCGGAGATTCGTATATTCGGTGTCATTTCTGACAGAAAAACTGTGCCATTGTTGCCGTTTCAATTACTGCTGCGATTTTTGCTCAGTCACTTTTTCAATTCTTAATTGCTTATATGAAGATCCTGATACGTTACCTGAAACCTTATAAATGGCTGGTGGTGCTTGTCCTTTTCTTAGCCGCCATCAATATTGGCTTTTCCCTGATCGACCCCATTATTTTTGGTAAACTGGTGGACCTGGGAAGTTACCACCAGAAAGTAGCACCCCTAACTTGGCATGATTTCCTTTTTACAAAAAAATCTTACGTGGAACCGGGTGTGCGGATGAATGCCACGGGACTGATCGAAAAAACATCCCACAACAAAGTGATTTACGGGATCATCTGGTTATTGATCGCTTCCATTTCCGTAGCGATGATCAGCCGTATCGCGAAAGCTTTCCAGGATTATTTTCTCAGCCTGATCACGCAAAAATTCGGCGCCACCATTTTTACACAGGGTTTGCAGCATGCGATGAAACTGCCCTACCAGGAATTTGAAGATGCAAGAAGCGGGGAAACCCTGAGTGTATTACAAAAAGTCCGGTTAGATACCGAAAAGTTCGTAGCCTCCTTTATCAATGTGCTTTTCCCGGTGATCGTGGGAATTGCCTTTGTAGCAGTCTATGCAACAACTATTCACTGGAGCCTGCCCCTTGTTTATTTTGGCGGGATATTCCTGCTAACGATTATTTCAAACCTGCTCAGTAAAAAAGTAAAGACCATACAAAAAAAGATCGTCGGGCAAACAACTGCGCTGGCCGGTGCGACTACGGAATCCCTCCGTAATATTGAACTGGTAAAAAGCCTCGGTCTTACCCAACAGGAAGTTTCCCGTTTAAACAAGAATACATTTAAAATATTAGGGCTTGAATTGACCAAAGTAAAACGTATCCGCAGTATCAGTTTTGTCCAGGGAACTTTTGTTAACACCCTCCGCCAGGTGATCCTGTTCCTGTTAATGGTATTTATTTACCAGGGCAAAATGGGCGCGGGCCAGATCGTGACCATGCAGATCTTTTCCTTTTTTGTGTTTGGACCCTTACAGGAGATCGGTAATATCATCCTTACCTACCGCGAAGCACAGGCTTCACTGGAAAACTTTGACAACCTGATGAAGAAAGCACCGGAGCCCCAGGCTGCTAATCCCAAACACCTGGGACAGATCCAGACCCTGGAATTCGATCATGTGGGCTTTAAACACCAGACCGCACAGCACAGGGCTATCAATGATATCAGCTTCAAAGTAAAAACCGGTGAGACGATCGCTTTTGTTGGTCCTTCCGGTTCGGGCAAGACTACCCTGATGAAATTACTGGTAGGACTTTACCGCCCGCAGGAAGGACGCATTCTTTACAATGGCATGGATGAGAACAATATTGATTTTGATGACCTGCGTAACCAGATCGGTTTTGTAACGCAGGACACGCAATTATTTTCAGGCACCATTAAAGAGAACCTTCTTTTTGTGAACCCGGAGGCAACGGATGAAGATCTGGTAGATGTACTGACCAAGGCTTCCGCCAATACTTTGCTGGTAAGAGCTGAGAAAGGTCTTGAAACGATGATCGGTGAAGGTGGACTGAAATTATCCGGGGGTGAAAAACAGCGTCTTTCCATCGCCAGGGCTTTATTACGCAAACCCAAACTGCTGCTCTTTGACGAAGCCACTTCCGCTCTTGACTCATTAACGGAAGAAGAGATCACGGATACCATCCGGGAGATATCCCGGGAAGGAATGCAGGTCACCATACTCATTGCACACCGGTTGAGCACCATCATGCATGCGGACATGATCTATGTGCTTGAAAAAGGAGATGTGGTGGAAACAGGAGGGCATGAAAAATTACTGGAGGAAAAAGGTCTGTACTATGCTATGTGGCGCCAGCAGATCGGTGAAAGAAAAAATAAACTGGCCGTAGTCTAAACTTTAAACCCGGATGACAAAAAGGAGATGGAGTTATTTGAGATGCTCTGGAAAACACCCGAAACAAAAAATCGATGAGTTTCTTTTCACAACTTTTTGGTGGCAACAAGATCAGAGAAGCTTTAAAAAAAGGCGCCGTGATCATTGATGTTCGCACCCCAAATGAATTTGACCAGGGGCGGGTGAGCGATTCCGTCAATATTCCACTGGATCGTATTGGCGTGAATGCCCCCAGGATAAAAGAAATGAACCGGCCGGTCATCTTCTGTTGTGCTTCCGGCGCACGGAGCAGCCAGGCAGTACAGATTATGAAAGCAAAAGGATTAAAAGAAGTGTATAATGGCGGCAGCTGGCTGAAAGTGATGAAAATGATCCGGAATCTATAGGATCAGGGATTTACTTTTATTTTCACTGATCTTGTCACCGCGTTCAATCCATGGTCCTCGAAACTGATTGTTACCGTGTAATCCGAAGCTACCGTTACCGCAGCGGTATAATTAATACTGAAATTATAAGAAAGCACCCCATGTATTTCGTATTGCTGTTCTTTCATTACAGATCCATTGGCATCATTGACGATACGGATCGTTCCCCGGTATAATCCATAATCATCGGCTATACGGCCTGAGACAGTGATAACGGCGCCATTAATAAAGACCTGGTTGACCGTGGGAGTATAAATATCCAATACCGGTGCTGTCGTGTCCGAAGGATTATAAATATGATCACCTCCGCCCCCGCCGATGCTTCCATCATCTACAGGAGTTCCTCCTTTTGAGCAAGCCGCGACAAGAAGCAGCAATATTCCGGCAAATAAAAAAGCATATCCCCGTTTCATGACTGTAAATCTATGATTCTTTTTTTTCCCCGCCACCCGGCCAGAGATTGGAAAATATTCCTCCCTGTAATTCCTCGATATCGCCCAGTTCCAGCTCCAGGGCCTTGGTACTCTGTGTTATTTCGATCAGCGAAATAACCAGGGAGACCAGGAGGCTTAAAAGACTGGTAGCAAATACATACCTGGAAACAACCGCCCATTCGCTGTAGATACTGTACATACATACTACACAACCAAGAAAACTGAATACCCCAAGCGTTTGCATATACCTTACCAACCGGAGCCGTAGCCGTAAGCTATGTATCTGTTTTACGATTATCTTGTTCTCTCCACCCCTTTTATACTCATCGTGTAATTTACGGACCAGGTTGGCTAAAGCCAGGAACCGGTTGGTATAAGCCAGCAATAACAGGCTGATGGCCGGGAACAGCAAGGCCGGTGTGTTAAAGGTGATTTCCATACTTAAAGGTGGCTAAAATAATTCAATAGCCTGAACAAAACCCCAAACAACAGTCTTCTTATAGCACAGGCCCAGGCCGTCGCTTACCCAACAGTCCTTTTAGTATCCTGAAAATCGAACAGAGTATGAAAATACCACCCAATACCGCTACAA